>JBCBDZ010000171.1:0-7583 GCA_038529225.1 Pseudomonadota bacterium
ATGAAACCTGCCTCAATAACTTAACGCCAGCTTCGTGCTGGCGTTTTTTTTTGTTCGTGTTTGTGTCAGCGCGTGTCGCGTGCATCAAAAGAAGGATGTCGCGTCGATGCCAAAGGTGACGGCACCGATGGGCATATTGGTGTCCGGATCCGTGATCGTGATCGACACCTGTCCCTGATAGGCATTCGTGCTTTCGTCCAGTTCCACCTCAGAGATGTGCATGGCATTGGCACCCTTGGGGTAGGTTTCCGTGAACTTCGCCTCGTCGCCTTGCCAGTAATCCGAGGTCACGCCTGACTGGCCCACGTTTAGACCGCGGGCATCCATGACGAAGACTTCGGTGATGACCCCGCCAGAACGATCAACCAGCCCGCTGAGAAAGACAGACACCGGGTTGTTCAGTTTCTGATCAATCAACGTGCGGTCACCCCCGTCGACCCCTGCGCGCCATGTGTCGTCCAGTGCGATGATGTCGTCGGTGGACAGGTTGGCCGTTTGGATGTTTTGACGGGTCACGGCATCAATGATCGCGGGGTTGGCAGCAAAGATGCGCATCTGTTCCTGTGCATAGCCGGTCATGGCCGGAGGAACCTCGACAGCAAAGGCCGGGGCAGACATGGCGCAAAGGGCGGCGCCGAGGGCATAGTATTTCATCGGGATGTATCCTGTGTTGAACCAGTTTGGTGCGACGCAGGATCGACGATCGTCGTTAAAAGGCTGTTAGTCGGTGCGCCGCATCCTGTGCGCCGATCAGTAATTTTCTCTAAAACAGTAACGATCGGCCCGTGATGCGCGGTGCCTATCTGGGCGGCTGTGTCGGGTCCTTGCCATTGGGGTAAACAAGACCCGCCGAGATCACCAGTTTGGCTGCGTCCTCGACGCTCATGTCCAGCTCGATCACGTCTTCGGCGGGAAAAAACAGCAGGAACCCGGATGTGGGGTTCGGGGTCGTGGGCACAAAGATACTGCGCAACTCACCTGAATTGCCCGCGCGCTCGCTTACCTCACCCTTGGCGGTGGTCGAAATAAACCCCACAGCCCAGATGCCCTTGCGCGGGTATTCAATCAGGCACGCTTTTTCAAAGGATCGTTCGGACTGCGCAAACACCGTTTCCGAGATTTGTTTGATGCCTGAATAGATCGAGCGCACCACCGGCGTGCGTTCCACCAGGCTTTCTGCCCAGCGAATGAGCGAGCGTCCGATATAGCCCTTGGCGATCCAGCCGATAAAGATGGTGAACAGCAGAAAGACGATGACGCCAACGCCGCGCACATTGACGCCGATCCAGTCGGGGTTGGGAATGATCACCCCGTCCTGATCGATCATGCGCGGATTGCCGAGCCAGTAGTTCACGATCGAATCCGGCTGCCAGGCATTTGGCACCAGCGGCCAGACAAAGCCGTCGATCCATCCGATCACAGTCCAGATCAGCCAGATCGTCAGTCCAACAGGGGCAATGACCACCAGACCCGTCAGAAAGGAGGCCCGCAATCGAGCCAACAGGCCGGGACGGCGGGGTTTTTCTGGATCAAAAGGCGTGTTCATACGTGTCCCGACACTGCTTCGTGGGATAGGTAGGGGAAGGCAGCGGGCACTACAATGGCTGCGCTGCGGCTTTGTGCCTGTGGATCAGGCATTACGGGCCATGTTGCTCAAATGCGTGGCAATTTCGGCGCCAAGCCGCGCGTTGTTGCGCACCAGCGCGATATTGGCAGTGAGGGATTGCCCGTCCGTCAGCTCGAAAATGCGTTGCAGCAGATAGGGCGTGACCCCCTTGCCGGTGATGCCGTGGGTGTCTGCGTCCCGTGTGGCCTGGGCGATGATCGGGGCGAGGGTGTCGCGGTCGATCTCGGCCTCGGGCGGGACCGGGTTGGCGACCAGTTGTCCGCCGGGCACGTCCATGGCGCGGCGCAAGGCATGTGCCTTGGCAATGACGTGCGCACTGTCCATGCGCAAGGGGGCCTTGATCCCGGCGCTGCGCGACCAGAAGGCGGGCATGTCGTCCTGACCATAGGCGATCACCGGCACGCCCTGGGTTTCCAGCACTTCAAGCGTTTTGGGGATATCGAGGATCGCCTTGGCGCCCGCCGCGACGACCGTGACGGGCGTTTGGGCCAGTTCCGGCAAATCCGCCGAGATGTCAAACGTGCCTTCGGCGCCCTTGTGCACGCCGCCGATACCGCCTGTGGCAAAGACGTCGATCCCGGCCAGCCGGGCTGCGATCATGGTGGCGGCCACCGTGGTGGCCCCTGTGCCACCTGTGGCGATGCAGGCGGCCAAATCCGCGCGTGACAGCTTGGCCACATTGCGGGCCTGCGCCAGCGTTTCCAGTTGTCCATCGTCCAGACCAATGTGCAGCACCCCTTCAATCACGGCCATGGTGGCGGGTTCTGCCCCATGCGCCCGCACGTCCGATTCGACCTGTCGGGCCACCTCGAGGTTTTGCGGATAGGGCATGCCGTGGGTGATGATGGTGCTTTCGAGCGCCACAAGCGGTGTGCCTGCCGCCTGCGCGGTGGCCACGGCGGGCGCACGGGTCAGAGCAATCATATGGGTGTTTTTCCAGAAACGTAGATTGAGGCGGCTTCCAGCGCGCGGGTGAGCGACATTTCACGGGACGCGCCACGCACTTCGGCAGCGATATGTGCGGCCATGAACGTGTCGCCTGCGCCGGTCACCCGGGTGACCAGCACTTCGGGCGGTGCCTGGGAAATCAGGCCCTCCCGGCTGCCCTCGGTGGCCTTGTTGCCACCATCGGTGACGAGGACGCGCTTTGCACCGGCATCCAGCATCGCCTCAGCGGCCTCGATGGAGTTGCTGAAAATGCGGCGGCACAGGATCCCGGCCTCTTCGAGGTTGACGTACAATGTGCCGCGCGTATGCGTCAGGAAAGGGGCCAGCCGGTCGGCCTTGCCGGGCGAGGCGGGCGCGACCCGCAAGTCGGCACCAACAAGGACAGGGCTTGTCGCGATGTCCATCAACAACTCCACCGTCAGGTTCCCATCCAGAGCAACGAGGCCCATATACGGCGCGTCCTGCGTCGCCAGCCTGCCATCGACAAGCGGGCTCAGGATCTTGTCACCCGCGCTTTCAAGCGAATGGGCATCAGCGACGGCTGCAATCAGGCCATTGGCGGCCTCGATGGCCATGTATTGATCGGTGGGCAGATCATCGGATCGGTACACAAGGTCAGTGATCAGGCCGCGCGCCTCGCAGGCTGCGATCAACTCATCGCCCGCCTGATCACGGCCGACAGCCGTTAGCAGGGCTGGGGTCAGCCCGTTGCGGGCCAGTGTCATGGCGATGTTGAGGGCCACGCCGCCGGGAATGCGTTCAATGCGGCCCGGGGAATCAGACCCGAGGCGCAACGCGACAGGTGCGCGGGCGATCATGTCCCATAAGACCGATCCGATACAGAGGATGTCAGCGGCTTTGCTCATATGCCCCTTGTGCCGCTGTGTTCGCCCAGAGGCAAGATGAACTAACGCGCCGGTACACCAAAGGTGAGGGCGGCCCAGAACGTGTCCCAGACGGCAGCGTCATCATCAAGGATGGGTTCCACGACCACGGCGTCAAAAAGATAATCGTGACCCGACTGCACCGGGATGGTTGCGCGTCCGTTCCGGTCCGTGCGGTGCTGGCTGACGCGCACCTCGCCCGAGGGCGCGCGATCAAACAC
The DNA here is from genome assembly GCA_038529225.1 of Pseudomonadota bacterium. Classification (GTDB taxonomy): domain Bacteria; phylum Pseudomonadota; class Alphaproteobacteria; order Rhodobacterales; family Rhodobacteraceae; genus Tateyamaria. The sequence continues at coordinate 3,681 of JBCBDZ010000171.1, forward strand.
TTCGACCTGTGCATTGGCGCGCGGGCTGTTCCGGTAAAGAACCTGCACGCGCATCCGGCCGTCAAAGTCAGGTGCATATGGGTTGGTCAGCGCCACGAATTCGGTTTTGAGCCCAAGGGCCTGATCCGCTCCCGTCCCATTTCCAACGCCGATCAGTGCCTTGGCGTGGCGCGTGTAGCGTTCCTTGAACGGTGGGGGCGGAAACCCGTTTGCGCTGTGGCGCGCCGCCATGTCGGCGAAATCCTTGTGATCTGCGAATTTCTGAAACTTGTCCCAGTCCTTGTAGGTCACAAAAGACGGTGTGGTTTCGTGCACGATCGTGACCAGACCTTCCCCCGGGGCCGCCTGATCGAAGGCAGGGCGATCGCCCATGCGGCCCTGCACGTTGGCCCCCTTGCTGCCGTGGATGACGTCAAAACGGGAAAAGCTGCGCTTGAAGTAGGACAGCGTCGTGCCTTCGAACATCTCGCCGTTCTTGAGGTTGGCCACGATCTGATCGCCCGGCGCGACCTGATAGGCGTCTGCCTCGATCCAAAACTCATGCGCAGTTGCACTGCTTGCGAAAATCGCGCACCAAAAGATCAGCAGAAATCGGGAGAGTTTCATGACGTCAGCCTTGTTCACTATCGCCAGAAAGCTGCGGCTTTGGGGGGGGATGTCAAGCCTTTGGGTCTTGTTATGTGTTGGTGCCGCGCAGGGGCACGAGGTGGTGCCGACCATTGCCGATCTCACGGTGCTTGACGGGGCAGTGACCTTCGAGATGCGCGTGAATATCGAAGCCCAGTTGTCCGGGATCAATCTGGACGAGGTGGGCGATACCGATGAGGCCGAAAATGCCAGCGACTACGATGTGTTACGCGCCCTTTCCAACGTAGAGGTTGCGGCGCGGGCCGCGGACCTGATTGCGACATGGGACACAGTCCCGTTGCTGAGCGTCGCGGGTGCGCCCCTGAATCTGTCACTGGACGGCGTGGAGGTGCCCGAGGTTTCGGACGATTCACTGCCGCGTATCTCGGATCTGGTCATCACGGCGGTTTTGCCGGATGACGCGTCGGTGGTCGAAGTTGCATGGCCGGAAGGGGCCGGCGACCTGGTCGTGCGCCAGCAAGGGGTCGATGCGCCTTACACGGGTCTTCTGACCGGAGGCGGGACGTCCGGGCCCATTGCGCTGGCGGGCGGTGACGCAGCCACCGGCTGGCAGACCTTTGCGGCCTACATCCCGGTTGGCTTTGATCACATCCTGCCCAAGGGTCTGGATCACATCCTCTTCGTGCTGGGCCTGTTTTTCCTGTCAACGCGGATCGGCCCACTGCTCTGGCAGGTGTCGGCCTTTACACTTGCGCATACGGTGACGCTTGCGCTTGGGGCTTTGGGTCATATCAGCATCCCCGGCAGTATCGTCGAGCCGTTGATTGCAGCCTCCATTGTCTACGTTGCCGTCGAAAACATCTTTTCACGCGGGCTGACCCCGTGGCGACCGGCCATCGTTTTTGGTTTCGGGCTGCTGCATGGGCTGGGTTTTGCCTCAGTTCTCGGCGAGTTCGGCTTGCCCGATGGACAGTTCATCCCTGCGCTCGTCGGGTTCAACGTCGGGGTCGAACTTGGACAACTGGCGGTGATCGCGATGGCCGCGCTTGCGCTGTGGCTTGGTTGCCGTGCTGCTGTCGCCGCGCGGTTGACGGGGGTCGAGGAACTGGTGGCGGAGTATCCTGTCATGTTCCGCGCGTGGTCCATGACCGGGTCCCTGATCATCGCAGCCATTGCGGTCTACTGGGTGTTAGAGCGGACGCTTTTGTAACCAGCGGGGCGGGGGGCACCCCCGCCTTACGAGATGGGTGCAATCAAGGCCGCGAAGGCGGCGGCCGGATCTTCTGCGCTCCAGATTTCCTCGCCGATGGCAAAGAAATCCGTGCTGGGCGCAAGCCGGGCAATGCTGGCCGGGCTCAAGCCGCCCTCCGCCACCACGGGGACTTCGACCACGTCGGACCACCACTGGAAAAGCTCATCTTCGGCCGCGGCGATATCGCCAAACGGTGCGATGGGACCAAAGGCGACGTAATCTGCGCCAGCCTCACCTGCGATCAGCCCGTCATGGCGGGACGCTGCGCAGAAGCTGCCCACGATGGCATCCGGACCAAGCGCCTTGCGGGCATCGCGCACCGACTGTTTGGCGCTGGACAGGTGTACGCCGTCAAGGCCCAGCCGCTCGGCCAGACCGGCATGATCCGCGACCACGATAGCCACATCCCGTGCATGGGCCACGGCGCGGCAGGCATCGGCTGCGCGGGCAATGCGATCTTCGTCATGGGTGGCCAGAGCAAGGCGCATGCAGGCGATGTCATGGGCATCCAGAAGGGCCGCCAACTGGTCAGGGAACGTCGACAGATCGAACACGGGCGGGGTCAGCAGGTACAATTGCGGCTGCTCACGATCTTGTTCGGTCCCGTGCTCGGGTTCACTCATCTGCGTCGTCCTTTTGCTTTGGCCGTGCATTAGCGGATCGCAGGGCGAAAGAAAACTTTTATGCCTCGGCGGAAGTTTATTTGGCAAGGTGAAGGGATTGCGCGTGCCGCTTTGGTCGCGGTAGATGCGCGCCATGACACCAACCTTTGTGCTGACACGGCCCCAGATGGGCGAGAATATCGGGGCTGCGGCCCGTGCGATGCTGAATTTCGGTGTGGACCGGATGCGTATTGTGGCCCCGCGCGATGGCTGGCCGAACCCGGCAGCTGTCGCCATGGCCAGTGGCGCGGGTCGGGTTCTGGATGCGGCGACCGTGCATGACACTCTGGCAGGGGCGCTGGGTGACTGCACCTTTGTCTATGCGACCACAGCGCGTCAGAGGGATCTGACCAAAGCTGTGCTGAGCCCGGAGGCGGCGATGCAGGATGCTTCTGCGCGCATCGGGGACGGGCAACATGTGGCCGTGCTGTTTGGCCCCGAACGCGCCGGTCTGGAAAACGAGGAGATCGCGCAGGCCAATGCGCTGATCTCAGTCCCGGTGAACCCGGAATTCCCTTCGCTGAACCTTGCGCAATGTGTGCTGCTTGTCGGCTATGAATGGATGCGGGCGGCTGGAGACGTAACCCCACTGGTGACCGAAATGGCCGGTACCGACTGGGCGAACGGTGATGAGGTCGAGCATCTTGCCCGTCACTATGAGGAACGGCTGGAGGAGGCGGGCTTTTTCTTTCCCGAGCACAAGGCCGCCAGCATGAAAATCAATCTGCGCAATATGTGGAGCCGCATGCCGCTGACACGCGCGGACGTGCGGACCCTGCACGGGACACTGCGTCAGATGGTCCGCTGGGCGCGGGCGCGCTGACGCTGGACGTCTGCGGGTCGCGACCTTACCTTGCGCGGCGAACGTGAGACATGAGGGCCCTGGATGGCGAAGAGTCGCAGCATTTTCGAAGAGGTCGGGACCACCGAGAAACAGGTTGTCGAGACGGGCGTCATCGATCGCGGGCGCGGCGGTGCGCGCGGTGCAATCCGTGTGTGGCTGATCATGCTGTTCACGCTTGTGGTGGTGATGATCGCCGTGGGCGGGTTGACCCGGCTGACGGACAGCGGGCTGTCGATCACGGAATGGCGTCCCTTTACCGGAGCGATCCCACCTTTGTCGGCTGCCGAATGGGAGTCCGAGTTCGCCAAATATCAGGCCATCGATGAATTCCGCATCCAGAACAGCTGGATGGAGCTTTCCGATTTCAAGGTGATTTACTGGTGGGAATGGGGCCATCGGCAACTGGGCCGGGTGATTGGAGTGGTCTGGGCCATCGGCTTTTTCTGGTTCCTGTTGCGCCGCAAAATCCCCACGGGGTGGACGCTGCGCCTGTTCGGCCTCGGTGTGCTGGGCGGACTTCAAGGGGCCATCGGCTGGTGGATGGTCGCCAGTGGTGT
>JBCBDZ010000172.1:0-7568 GCA_038529225.1 Pseudomonadota bacterium
CCCATGGCGCGTGCCTGACGCACCGACAGGATGTCCGATCCCATTGCGCGGGCATCCTCGTATCCTTCGCGCGCGGTCGAACTGACGTTGCGGATGCCGACCTGGGTCAGTCCGGTCACATAGTCCTGTTCGGCTGCGCGCGAAGGATACGAGGATGCCCGCGCAATGGGATCGGACATCCTGTCGGTGCGTCAGGCACGCGCCATGGGTCCGCGCGCGGTGATCGCGCACATCCCGGAAGGCGCACGGGTGTACATCACGATAGACATCGACGCGTTCTGTCCTTCCATTGCGCCGGGCACGGGCACGCCCAGCCACGGTGGGTTTCTGTATTACGATGTGCTGGAGATGCTGCAACACGTGGCACGCAGACATGACATCGTCGGCGTCGATCTGGTCGAGGTTGCGCCAGACTACGACCCGACGGGCAGCACGGCGATTCTGGCCGCACAAGTTCTGATGAACCTGCTTGGGTTCATCTTTCATGCGCGCGGTCTGTGAGGGCAGCGCCAATTGCAGCCGTTGAGGGGGCCAGCCCCCGCCCGTTCCGGGCCCCCCGAAGTTTATCTGGCAAGATGAAGATGAATCGGTCTTTGGTTTTGCCTGGCCCAGTAAATTCCACCCGTCGGGCTGTTGTGCCAAACGTGCAGCCACAATAATGACGCGGCCACGTCCGTGCAGGTCGCATCACGGCTTTTCCTTTCTGCGCATGTGCTTATGTTTTGCACGACAAACCAGACAGAGGCGTTTATGAGTACCGATCCCCTTGTTGTTTTCACCCCCTCGGGCAAGCGCGGTCATTTTGCGGTCGGCACCCCGATCCTGACAGCTGCGCGCCAGCTTGGGGTTGATCTGGATTCTGTCTGCGGCGGGCGCGGCATATGTTCAAAGTGCCAGATCACACCGGGCGTGGGGGAATTTGCCAAGCACGGGGTGACGGTATCGGCCGATGCGCTTTCGGAATGGAACGCCGTCGAAGAGCGCTACAAGTCAAAGCGCGGATTGATTGATGGTCGGCGGTTGGGATGTCAGGCCACGGTGCAACAGGATGTGGTCATCGACGTGCCTCCCGAAAGCCAGGTGCACAAACAGGTCGTACGCAAACGTGCCGAAGCCCGCGACATCACCATCAACCCCTCCACCAAGCTGTTCTATGTCGAAGTGGAGCAGCCGGACATGCACGAACCGTCGGGCGATCTGGAGCGGCTTGTGCGCGCCCTTGAGGCGGAATGGGGCATCGAGAACATCCACGCCGACCTCCATATCCTGCACGTCCTGCAGCCTGTGCTGCGCAAGGGAGACTGGAAAGTCACGGTCGCCATCCACCTTGGGGACGAGGAAAACGCACCGCGCATCATGCATATCTGGCCCGGTTACTATGACGGAACCGTCTATGGCCTCGCCGTTGATCTCGGGTCGACCACCATTGCGGGGCATCTGTGCGATCTGCTGTCGGGTGAGGTCGTGGCTTCGAGCGGGATCATGAACCCGCAAATCCGCTTTGGCGAAGACCTGATGAGCCGCGTGAGTTACGGCATGATGAACGCAGGTGGCGCGCAGGAAATGACGGCCGCCGTGCGCGAAGGGATGACCGCCCTCATCACCCAGATCGCAACCGAAGGTCACATCGACAAGCAACTGATCGTGGACGCCGTGTTCGTGTGTAACCCGGTCATGCACCACCTGCTGCTTGGCATTGATCCGTTCGAGTTGGGTCAGGCGCCCTTTGCACTGGCCACGTCAGGCTCGATGCGCTTGCGGGCCGACGACCTGGACCTCAACATTCACCCCTCGGCCCGTGTTTACCTGCTGCCGTGCATTGCGGGCCATGTGGGCGCAGACGCCGCCGCTGTGGCGCTCAGCGAGGCGCCGGACAAGTCCGAAGACCTTGTTCTGGTGGTCGATGTGGGCACCAACGCTGAAGTCCTGCTGGGCAATCGCGACAAGGTGCTGGCCTGTTCGTCCCCAACCGGCCCGGCCTTTGAAGGGGCGCAGATCACCGCAGGCCAGCGGGCCGCGCCCGGCGCAATCGAACGGGTCGAAATTGACCCGGCCACCAAGGAGCCCCGGTTCCGGATCATCGGCGTGGATGCATGGTCAGATGAGGATGGCTTTGCCGAAGCCGCCGCAGCATCCGGCATCACCGGAATTTGCGGCTCCGGCATCATCGAGGCAATCGCTGAAATGCGCCTTGCCGGGCTGCTGGACGCGACCGGCCTTATTGGCAGCGTGGAACAAACCGGCAGCGCACGGTCGATCCGGGACGGGCGCACCCATGCCTACGTGCTCCACGACGGCAGGGACAGTGGCGGCCCCCTGATTTCGATCACGAACCCCGATATTCGCGCCATTCAGATGGCAAAGGCCGCCCTGTATTCGGGTGCGCGGTTGCTGATGGACAAGTTCGGCGTGGACAGCGTGGACCGGGTGGTTCTGGCAGGCGCGTTCGGCGCACACATTTCGCCCAAACACGCGATGGTTCTGGGCATGATCCCCGACGCCCCGCTGGACAAGGTCACATCGGCCGGCAATGCCGCCGGCACAGGCGCGCGGATTGCCCTTTTGAACCGCGATGCGCGCGGAGAGATCGAACAGACCGTGCATCGCATCCACAAGATCGAGACTGCGATCGAGCCCCGTTTTCAGGAGCATTTCGTGAACGCCTCGGCCATCCCGAATTCGGTCGAACCCTTTCCCATCCTGAACAGTATCGTCACTCTGCCCGACGTCAGTTTCAACCTTGGCGGAGAAGGCAGCGGCGGACGGCGCAGACGTCGCGGCTGATCCATTTCTATTGGACTTTCCACGCCTTTTGCGAGACCGTCAGCTGCAGAACCAAGGTGCGGAGGCGCAAGATGGCCATTGAAAACGCTGATCAAAAAGCCTTCTGGGAACGGTTTGCCGAGCAGTGGGTCGGCCAACAGGCCGACCTTGATGGCCTAATGCAGCCGGTTCTGGACGGGGTGTTGCGGCGCGCAGATCTGCAACCGGGTCAAAGAGTTCTGGATGTCGGATGTGGCACGGGCACCAGCAGTCTGCGTGCAGGCGAGGCTGTCGGCCCGGGCGGTTCGGTGACGGGGGCCGACATATCCGAACCGATGCTGAAACGCGCCAGACAGGCGGGTTCGCATCATTCAAACGTCGCATTCGTCACGGCGGATGTGGCCGACCATGCCTTCACCCCCGGAGAGTTTGACCGGGTTATATCGCGCTTTGGGGTCATGTTCTTTGTCGATCCCCTTGCCGCATTCAGAAACGTCCGAAACGCCATGAAACCGGGTGCACGGCTGAGCATGGCGTGTTGGTCTGCTCTTGATGCCAACCCGTGGTTCCGCATTCCAATGTACGCAGCCAAAGATCGCCTTGGCGCGCCGCCTCCTGTTGATCCGGACGCCCCCGGCCCGCTTGCCTTTCGCAACATCGACAGGGTGCGCGGCATTCTGGATGGCGCAGGTTTCACTGCGATCGACGCGACTGCCGAAGATCTTTTTCTGACACCGCCCGGTGATCTTGACCATGTGAGCCGCCATGCGGCCATGATTGGCCCGGCCGCACGCGCGATTGAGTTTTTCGAGGCGACCGAAGACGACTTTGAAGCCATCGTCGCGGGCGTGAAAGGGTCATTTTCCGCGTTTATGGAACCTGACGGGGCGCGGGTTCCGGCCCGGATCAATTTCTTCACCGCAACGGTTGCCTGACGTCGACCGGCCTTGACGACGTCGTTGACAGACCATATCCAATCCGACACCGGCGGGTATGGTGAAAAGGTATCACGGCAGCTTCCCAAGCTTTAGTTACGAGTTCGATTCTCGTTACCCGCTCCAACGCTTTCCTGATGATGCGCTTGCGTTGCCGCAGACGTTCCGGGGTCGCGACACTTTGCCTCTGGCTGCGCTCGAAAAGGGTTTCTGCTTTGTAAACAAAGGGGCCGCACACCTCTTGTCGGCCCCCCAGCGCTTATATCGCTCTGGTTGAATCTCTATTCTGTGCATAAGCCGCGATCTGTCATATTTTCTTTGAACTGACCCGATAGCTCATTGCCGAACGCGCACGCGCGCGTCTGCCACACCCAGATTGAAAATCAAGGAATGGAGCCGATCATGAAAGATATCGATCAACACGAAATGTCGCCCGATGATTGGGATGAAATGAACTTTCCCCGCCCCGAAGTGCAGGGGTTTGACGAAGTTGTCGAAGAGGCGATCTCGCGTCGCGGGTTCATGAGCGGCGTGCTGGCCTTTGGGTCAGGCGCTGCAGTCATGGGCACATCCATGCTCAAGGGCACAACGGCAATGGCCGGTCAGTCGGACCGCTTTGCGTTTGAGCAATTGCCGATCCAGACGGACAACACCGTTCATGTGCCCGAGGGGTATACGTGGGACGTACTGGTGCGCTGGGGTGATCCGCTGTTTTCGGACGCGCCCGCCTTTGATCCCGCAACCGGCATACCGACCGAAGGGTCCGACCGCGTGTTCGGCGAAAACACCGATGGGATGGAGTTGTTCAAGGTCGGCAATCATGAATTGCTGGTGGTCAACTCGGAATACGTGAACCCCAAGCTGAATCTCGCCCACACAGAAGACGGCAAGGCCACATCGGCGGATGATGTCCTGCGCCTGCAGAACTTCCAGGGCGTGTCGGTCATGGAAGTGACCGAAGGCGAAAACGGGTGGGAGGTCGTGGTCGACAGCCCCTTCAACCGCCGCATCCACCACAACACGCCGATGATCATCGACGGCCCTGCCGCTGGTCACGACCTGCTGAAAACAGAGGCCGATCCCACCGGTACGGCCTCGCTTGGCACATTCAACAACTGCGGCTCGGGCCGCACGCCATGGGGGACGTACCTGACCTGCGAAGAAAACTTCAACGGCTACTTCGGCACCACCGAGGAGCCTGTTCTGGACGACGTGCACAAGGCCGGTTTCTCGCGCTATGGCGTGAACACCGAAGTGGACCCGAACCGCTACAACTACCACGGGTTTGATCCGCGCTTTGACATCTCCAAGAACCCGAACGAACCGCACCGCGCAGGCTATATCGTGGAAATCGACCCGGCGGACCCGGACATGACCCCGATCAAGCACACTGCTCTGGGGCGCTTCAAGCACGAGAACGCCGCTTATGCGTTGGCCCCGGATGGGCGTGTGGTCGTCTACATGGGCGATGATGAACGTGGCGAGTTCATGTACAAGTGGCTTAGCCGTGACAAATACGTGCCCGGTGGTGATACGTCGACCTTGCTGAGCGAAGGCCAGTTGTTCGTGGCCAAGTTCAACATGGACCAGTCCGGCGAATGGGTCGCCCTGACACCCGAAGCCACGGGCATGTCTGCAGCGGAAATCGCCATCTTCAGCCGTATGGCCGCCTCCGAAGTGGGCGCAACCACCATGGACCGCCCCGAATGGATCGCCGTGAACCCCACGGCGGTCGAAGGCTATTGCTGTCTGACCAACAACCGTAACCGTGGCGTCAAACCCAATGCGGGCGGAGACGACACGTCAGCCAATGGCCCCAACCCGCGCGAAGTGAACAACTATGGCCAGATCGTGCGGTGGCGCCCATCGGGGGACAACCATGCGTCCAACACGTTCGACTGGGACCTTTACGTGATGGCGGGCAACCCGACCAATCAGGAAGGGGCTTACAAGGGCTCAAGCAACATCAACGCAGGCAACATGTTCAATTCGCCCGACGGCATGCAGTTTGACACCACCGGCATCATGTGGATCCAGACGGATGGCAATGACGGCAACGAGGGCGAATTCGAGGGCATGGGCAACAACCAGATGCTCGCAGGCGACCCGGTCACCGGCGAAATCCGCCGCTTCCTGACCGGGCCAACCGGGTCGGAAGTGACCGGGCTAACGTGGTCGAGCGACCGGCGCACCATGTTCGTCGGCATCCAGCACCCAGGCGATGACGATGGCGACTGGCCGGACCATGGCGGTTCACTTGCGCGCTCGGCCATTGTTGCGGTCAAACGCGCGGATGGCGGGCTGGTTGGCTAAGGGCTGGCTGCACGCACACGCAGATCGGGCGCAGGGTCACCCTTGCGCCCTTTTTTTGGCGGACCACGACGCGCCGCATCGCTCAGGCGGCGCGGATCACTGAGGACGCAACGGGTGGCACAAACAAATGGGCTTCAAAGGCGCGCACGATCCGCCGCGCGGCGCTCATTCTGAGTTCGATCGCGCTCTGTTCGGGGAAAACAGCATCCACTTCAGTGCGCAGAGCACTGTTTTCCCTGCACAAATACTGACCCGGAAGAAAACTTTCGGCGGCAATGCCATTGGCAGAAACGATTTCATGACGGTCAAACATAAAGTGGACATAAATCACCGTTGGGCAGGGCTCTCGGGTGATCGTCTCACCGTTGACCAGCATGTGCGCGGCGCACAGGACTTCGTCATCGCCAAGGTAGAACGCGGCGCGCCAATCGTTGATCATGATGCGGTGTTGCGGCGAAACAGTCAGCGTCTGCGCGTTGCCAAGCACGCCGCGCGCGATGCGAACCGGTGCAAAGGCGCCCTGCCCGGTGACTGTGCGCGATCCAACCCAGCGCACCGGTTGTGCGCCGTGATCCCGCGTTTCGACAAGGTCGCCGACACCAATCGCTTCGACGGGCACAGTCCCGCCCGGCACCCTGATCCGGGTTCCGGCAACAAAACACGGCGGCCCAAAATCGCCGATCGGAAACTGCGTGCTGTCCGTGACATAGGTATGGGACGTGATCGTCCCGTCTTCGAGAACGGAGCCGTCATCCGGGGTGAAGTAACGCCCGCCATCCGCCGTGTAAAACGTCACGCCAGAGATGGTCACACCGTCCAGAACGATCGTGTCTCCCACCCAGACGCGGGTCACCTCGCTTCCGTTGACCTGATCACCGCCATCGGCACGGATCACACCATCATTGTCGGCGTCATCGATTTGCATCGTGATGATCGTCGCATCAAACGGCGTTGAAGATTCGCCGGGATCATAGTTTCCCGCGATCGTCTGATCTGTGTATATGGCCACTGCAGCCCCGTATGTCGCGGCGATCCGGAATTTGGGTGCTGCTTTTGAACCATGTGCCTTAAAATTGTGTTCCTTCCCGCGCTCTATCGGGAACAATTTGATGCAATTTCGAGAAACAAGGCCCCCGAAAGACTGTCATCATGCGGGCCGTGTGGGCCTTGAGCCCCCCAAGGCCTGCCGCCCTAGCCCATCAATACATCCCCAAACGTGTCACGCAGGGTCCGCTTGAGCACTTTGCCAGTGGCGTTGCGTGGCAGCACATCCGTAAAGACCACGCGGTCCGGCACCTGCCAGCTTGCAATCTTGCCCTCAAAGACAGACAGCACGTCTTCCTCGCTGGGCGCGTGCCCGTCGGCACGCACAGCGATCAGCACCGGGCGTTCATCCCATTTTTCGTGCCGCGCCCCGATCACCGCCGCATCCGCAAGTTCGGGGTGGGACAGTGCGATGTTTTCAAGATCCACTGACGAAATCCACTCGCCGCCCGATTTGATGATGTCCTTGGACCGGTCCTTGATCGACAGATAGCCATCGGCATCCAGCGTGGC
>JBCBDZ010000173.1:0-7565 GCA_038529225.1 Pseudomonadota bacterium
GGCGCGCCAGACAGGGCGAGAAAGTTGTTGTAAAGCGCCGCCCCCAGCACAATGAAAAAGATCATCGCCGTGGTCTTGGCGGTGCCGATCAGCGCCTCGCCAAGGATGCGCCAACTAAGGTTGCCGCCCACCAGTGCCACCAATCCCGTCCCCGCAGCGCCAATCGCGGCCCCTTCGGTCGGCGTGAACCATCCTGCATAGATACCCCCGACCACAACGATGAAAATCACCAGAACAGGCCAGGTTTCGGCCAGCGCCTTCCACCGCTCAGCCATTGGGACAGCGGGGCGCGTGCCCGCCGATCCGGGGTAGAGGCGCACGTAGATCGAGATGGTGATCACGTATCCAAGGGCCGCCAGAATACCGGGAATGAAGGCGGCCAGAAACAGCTTGGCGATGTTCTGTTCCGTGATGATCGCATAGATCACAAGGATCACAGACGGCGGGATAAGAATGCCCAACGTGCCGCCCGCTGCAAGGGTTGCGGTCGAGAATCCCCCTGAATATCCATATCTTTTCAGCTCCGGCAGGGCCACGCGGCTCATCGTGGCAGCAGTGGCCAGGGATGATCCGCAGATCGCGCCAAACCCCGCACAGGCCCCTACAGAGGCCATCGCGACGCCCCCGCGCCGATGGCCCAGAAAACTCTCGGCCGCCTTGAAAAGGGCCGACGACATACCCGACAGGGTCGCAAACTGGCCCATCAGCAGGAACATCGGAATGATGGTCAACGAGTAGTTGGAGAATGTGGTGTATGTCTCGGATTTCAGCTTGGCCAGGATCGGCGTGGGATTGCCGTTCATGGCAAAGATCCACCCCAGCAGACCACAGAGAAACATCGCCAGCCCAATGGGCGCACGCAAAAAAATCAGACCCAACAGAATGGGAAAGGACCAAAAGCCCAGCTCAAGACGGCTCAGGCCCACAAATTGCACCAGATCGCGGATCCACTCCACTGCGCTAGCCTTCCGGCAGGATCGCGTGGCCGGTCGCGGCCTCCGCAATCCGCGCCCACGCGCAATAGAGGGCCGTCAGGCTCGCAACCGCAGCGGCTCCGACGCTGGCGGCATAGGCCCACCAGACCGGAAACTGCAAGAACAGGGTCGTCTCGCCGTTCCCCAGATAGCGCAGCATGCCCTCGTAAAGGCGCAGCGAGATAAAGATGATGATGGCCGTCAAAACGACCTCCCAAAAGGCGCGCAGCCACGCAAGCGCCCGGCGCGGCAAGCTCGAGGTGAACACGTCCACCGTCGCGTGCTGGCCATAAAACTGGCACACGGGAAAGAAGGCAAAGATGGCAAAGGCAACCCCCGCCTCGGTCAACTCGTAGCTGCCGTTGATCTCGTCAATCCCGCTGGCGATCAGCATCTGGCCGAACCAGCCATCCGCCCACGCATGGCCCAGCTTGGACAGCTCGCGCCCCGCAATGGACAGGGTCGTCAGCACGATCAGGCCAACCAGCACAAGCCCACCAATGATGGCCGATGCCCGCGCAAGCCATTTCACCAAACGGTGCATAAGCGCCTCATTTTAAGAGGAAAAAAGGGGTCGCAATGCGACACTGCGACCCCGGTTGGGCCTTAGCCTTCATAGGCGTCCATCAAGGCACGGGCTTCGTCGATCAGCGCCTGACCGTCGATGCCCTTGCTTTCCATATCCGCGACCCATTCGTCAAAGATGGGCTGGGACACCTCTTTCCACGCGTCCAGATCGCTGCCCGACACGGTCACGATGTTGTTGCCGTTTTCCACAGCCAGCGCGCGCGCAGGACCATCGGAATCGGCCTGTGTGCCGCCGGCAAAGATGCTGAACTCAAGGCCCGAGTTGTCGTCGATCACCTTTTGCAGATCGGCTGGCAAACCCTCATAGCGGTCCTTGTTCATCGCCAGCACGAAGGTCAGCGTGTAAAGGGCGTTGCCCTCGAACTCGGTGTGGTTGTTGACCAGTTCAGGCACTTTCAGCGCGGCCGTCACCTCCCAAGGGATCGTGGTGCCGTCGATGACACCCTTGCTCAGGCCCTCCGGTACAGCAGGCACGGGCATGCCAACGGGCGTCGCGCCCATCTTTTCCAGCAGAATGTTCACAGTGCGGGACCCACCGCGGATTTTCATGCCTTCCATATCGGCAGGCGTGTTCACTTCCTTGTTCACATGCAGCATGCCGGGGCCGTGCACCCATGTGCCAAGGATGTGTACGTCCTTGAATTCAGTGTTTTTCATGTGCTTTTCGAACATCTGCCAATAGGCCGACGACATCGCCCGCGCATCCGTCATCATGAAGGGCAGTTCAAACACTTCGGTGCTTGGGAACCGACCGGGGGTGTAACCCACGACCGTCCAGACGATGTCGGCCACGCCGTCAATCGCCTGATCCATCAGTTCTGGCGGGCGTCCGCCCAGTTGCATCGACGGAAACCTGTCAATCTTGATACGACCATCGCTGGCCGCTTCGACATTGTCGGCCCAAACGTCGAGAATGAGCTTGGGCACGTTGGCCTGCGCGGGCAAGAACTGGTGCAGCGACAGCGTGACTTCCTGAGCTTGTGCGGCACCTCCTGCCCCGATGGCAAAGGCAGCAGCCCCGACCAGGTTCAGGAACGACTTACGTGTAAGTGTCATGTGATTTCCTCCCTAGGTGCGGTCAGGCATTGCACGCCTGACTCGTTCATCTCAGAGGAATTGTTATGCAACAGGGGCTGGCCTGTCACCCGCCTTTGTAACTTTTGCGACCTCGGCCTATCCCCGGGGCAGGCGCGTTTCCGGATCATAAGGGCCGGGCGTGATCACTTCGGCGTCAACGCAATGCCCCAACATGTCGATCTGGGTTTTTGTGCCAACCGCAGCGATGTCGGGCCGAACAAAGGCACAAGCGATGTTCATACCCAACCTGTGCCCCCAGTCGCCCGATGTCACAGTGCCGACAACCGCGCCATCGCACATGAGCGAGGCACCGGGATGCGCGGGCGCAGTGGTGCAGTCGACCTTGAGGCTGACCAATCTGGCCGTCGGCCCCTTGGCCTGACGCACCTCAAGCGCGGTTTTCCCGACAAAATCCTTGTCCATTTTCACGAACCGATCCAGCCCGGTTTCAAACGGATCGAATTCGGTGATCAGGTCGGATTTCCAGTGCAGGTACCCCTTTTCCATCCGCATCGACTCCACTGCGCGCGCCCCGAACAGGCGTAAGCCATGAGCCTCGCCAGCAGCGCGCAAAGCAAGGTAAGCGGCATAAAGGTGCGCATTGGGCACGTGAATTTCATAGGCCAATTCGCCCGAAAAACTGACGGACATCACCACGGCAGGGGCAATCCCGATGTAAGCGCGGCGCACCGACAACCACGGAAATGCGCCCACCGACCAGTCCGGCCGGCTCACAGCCGACAACACATCGCGGGCCCTCGGGCCTGCCAGCACAAGAATGGTATAGTCATTGGTCAGCGCGCGCAGCGACACATCAAACCGGCCAGCGTGGGTATTCAGCCAGTCCATGTCATGCCATTCCGAGGCTGCGGCAGACCCGTACCAGACGGGACCGTCTGGAATATTTGCCACGGTCGCCTCGGCCTTCACACAGCCATGGTCATTGAGCAGATAGCCCAATCCAACCCGACCCGCCGTCTTGGTCACACGACCACAGATCACATGATCAAGGAACGCATGGGCATCCGGCCCTGCGATCTCGATCCGGTTGAACCCGTTGACCTCGGCCAGACCCACAGCGGTCCGAACGGCCGAGACCTCGTCGGCCACAACCTCAAACGCCTCATCAAAGTGGAACCCATGGGTGACCTCAAAGTACGGGTTTGGCTTGAAAAACTCCGCCCGCTCCCAGCCATTGATCACAGTGAACTCGGCCCCTTCCGCAGCCAGCACCGGGGTCAGAGCCGTGGTTTTTGCAAACCTCCCCGCATGGCGGTGTTCGTTGGGAAAATGAAAACGAAACTCGTTCTGGTAATCCTCAATGGCTTTCAGGGCCGTCAACTCGACAGTGGCATGACCCGTAAACCGCCGCGGATCGATGACCCACGTGTCATAACACGCCTCACCATGCACAATCTGCTGCGCCAGCAACCAGCCATGGCCGCCGCCCTCACCCAGACCCGCACGCAACCCTATGATACAAAACGCATTTCGCTTGCCCGGGATCGGGCCAACAAG
The DNA here is from genome assembly GCA_038529225.1 of Pseudomonadota bacterium. Lineage (GTDB taxonomy): Bacteria > Pseudomonadota > Alphaproteobacteria > Rhodobacterales > Rhodobacteraceae > Tateyamaria. Next base: position 4,158 of record JBCBDZ010000173.1, read on the forward strand.
GGGGGCACCGTCAATGGTGTAGGTGATAGGGCCGTTCACGACGTTCTTGATCCCGACGTCCATCAGCGCAGGCATCCGCGCGAATGCGCCTTCCAGAACGTCCGTGATCCGATCCAGATCGTCCGGGCACAAATCATTCGAGAAATCCGGCGAAATCCCGTCCATGCCCCAGGTTTTGCAGTCCTGCTCATAAAACCCGAGCAGCAATCCGTTCTTTTCCTGCCGACAGTAATAGTCGCTGATCGGGCAACGCAGCAGCGGCATCCGGTGGCCTGCTTCAACGATGCCCGGAATCTCATCCGTCACGAAATACTGATGCTCCATAGAGGCGACAGGATGCTCCACCCCCATCATCGCGCCAACCTCGTTCACCCGGTAGCCACAGGCATTCACCACAACCTCGCAAGCAATATCACCCTTGGAGGTGTGCACGATCCAACTGTCATCCTTCAGTTGGGTGAGACCAGTCACTGGCGTATGGCGATAAACCTCGGCCCCCGCCTTGCGGGCACGACGGGCCAAAGCCTGACATAAAGACGCCGGATCAATGTCGCCATCATTGCCGTCCCAAAGCCCACCCAACAGGTTGTCGGTGGAAATCAGCGGATGGCGACGCGCGCACTCGGCTGCATCAATCACCTCGAACTCTACGCCCACGCCCCGCGCCATCGAGGCAAAATGCCGGTACCCGTCCATCTGCGCCTCGGTATTGGCCAGCCGAATGCCGCCATCCCCATGATTGTACTGCACCGGATAATCCGGATCGTCGCGCAGCTCCTGATAAAGCTTGATGGAATGGCTCTTCAGGCCCACCATTGTCTGGTTCATGCCAAAGTTCGTGACCTGCGCCGCCGAATGCCACGTGGTCCCGCTGGTCAACTCGTCCCGCTCCACCAGCACAACGTCAGTCCACCCCTCCTGCGTCAGGTGATACAGGGTCGAACAACCGGCAATGCCGCCGCCAATCACAACGGCACGGGTCTGGGTCTTCATAGGGGCGTCCTTCGGGCTGAATTGGATTGCGGTATCAAGGATATCTGACCGCGCCCGGTCAATCAGGCTTTCCTACCTTTACCGTTCTGAAAACATGGATTCGCAAACGCCAAAGTACACATACAGGGCTTGTACGGTGCGAGCACCTTGGGCCCCATGCAATCATGTCTGGTACCCGCCCCAAACGCGCAGGACGCAAGGCGCGAACAGCCGCCCGCGCCGCCGGTCCGCCGTCCAATCTGGCCCCGCCGGGACAACGGGGCGGACTGTACAAGCCGCTGAATACCAAAGAAATACAGGGGATCTACGACACAGCCCTTCTCCTGCTTGCCGATTTGGGCATGGGCGACGTGCCCGACCGATTGCGCCAAAGCCTTGAAGCCGTGGGAGCCATGTCGACGGCCACTGGCCGTGTCACACTGCCACGCAGCCTCGTCGAAGACGCCATCGCATCAGCGCCCAAGACCTTTCCCCTGCATGCCCGCGACCCGGCACGCAGCATCGAGGTTGGCGGGGATGCGGTGCACTTCGGCACTGGTGGCGCTGCGGTACAAACGCTGGATCGCCATACGCGACAGTATCGCGCCTCAACCCTCGCCGACCTGCACGATTTCACGCGACTGCAAGACAGCCTCACCAATGTCAGCTGGTTCACGCGCTGCTGCATTGCCACCGATCTGCCGGATGAATGGACGCTCGACGTCAACACCGCCTACGCCCTTCTGCGGAACACGACGAAACCCGTGGCAACCGCCTTTACACTCGCGGAGCACGTCGCCCCCATCGTTGCCATGTTTGACATGGCGGCGGGGGGTGACGGCGCGTTCGCGCACCGCCCTTTCGTCAAGGCGCATATCAGCCCGGTCATTTCACCCATGCGGTTTGGCGCCGATGCGGTCGACACGACCTACGCCTGCCTCGAACACAATATCCCGGTCTCCTGCATCACGGCGGCGCAGGCCGGGGCCACGGCCCCCGCAACGCTCGCAGGGTTCCTTGCCCAGTCGCTCGCCGAAACACTGGCCAGCCTTGTCATGATCCACGCGATCAGGCCCGGCCACCCGATGGTCTTTTCAAACTGGCCCTTCGTGATTGACCTGAGGACAGGGGCCTTTTCCGGCGGCGGTGGCGAGATTGCGGTGATGAACGCCGCGTCTGCCCAGATCATCAACTGGCTCGGGCTCGTCTCGGGCGTGGCCGCGTCAATGACCGATGCCAAGGCCCTGGATGCGCAGTATGGTGCGGAAAAGGGGCTGACGTCGCTCGCCGCGGCGCTGGCCGGGGGCAACCTGATCTATGAAAGCTCCGGCATGACTTCGGCCCTCCTGGGTGCCAGTTTCGAGGGCTTTGTTCTGGATGACGAAATGCACGGCCACACCTATCGCATCCTGCGGGGGATCGAAGTCAGTGCGACAACACTGGATTACGACGGCATTTGCGCGGCCGTTCTGGGCGAAGGCCACTTTCTGGGCGGAGCGGCCACCATCGCCGCCATGGAGAGGGATTACGTCTATCCGACAATCGCTGACCGCGACGCCCCGCGCGCATGGGCGGAGGCGGGTGCATTAACGGCATGGGACCGGGCCAGCGTTCGGGTTGACGAGATTCTCTCAGCACCCGTGCAAGGGTATCTCGACGAACCAACAGATGCCGCCATCCGCGCAGCGTTTGACATCCGATTGCCCTGAACGTCAGATCACCCAATGACTGTCAAAGACACCACCGCAATGATTGCAGGGATGACGCCCGTTCTGATGCCCGGCGGCTGGGTCTATTGCTGCGAAACGGATGCAAGGCGCGCGGCAGAGATGTCTGGGGATGCGTTTGCGACGATGCACGAGGCTGAAGGCATCACACTGATCCTGCCTGAACCGGTCGCGAAAGCGCAGGGCTATGACACAAGCCTCGTGATGCGGCAAATCACCCTGAACGTGTTCTCCGATCTGGAGGGCGTCGGCCTGACAGCGGCCGTGGCGGCGGCGCTGACGGATATCGACGTCTCGTGCAACGTGGTTGCGGGCTACCACCACGACCACGTTTTCGTGCCCGAAGCGGATGCCGATCGGGCGCTGAAAGTGCTGCAGGACCGACAACGGGCGGCGGAAATACAATCGAAATCGGCGGGCGGCACAGGGCAGACTTGAACCAGCGTGCCGCCAAAGGCGGCGCGCGTCGCCCCGGCAGGGTATCGGCAAAGCCGATGCACGAGAGGGGCCGTCAGCAAAATTGCAAAGCACCGCGCAGAGGCTCGGGCGTCCCCCAACCTTCGAAGGATCGTAATTTGAGACGGAGTGCGCTGTCACATTGCTTTGCAATGTTACCTTGCGCACGCACACACTTTTTTCCTTGAAAAAGTGTGTGGTGGTGGCGTGGGGGAGACTTGAACTCCCGACCTCTCGACTCATAATCGAGAGG
>JBCBDZ010000174.1:0-7486 GCA_038529225.1 Pseudomonadota bacterium
CGATCACGGATCAACTCTTCGATCACTTCTCCGCGCGTGCCCCCCTGAGCCCCAAGGGTTTGCAGAAACAGGATTCGCTGCTCCACCTCGAATTCGGTGATCACAGCCTCATCGACCTGCGCGACGGGATCGAACAGCTTTTGCGCCTGCGCGCCTCCCAGCGATGTCATCAGGGCCAGCGCACCGACGGCGCACGTCGCAGCGAGGGATTTCATAAGGGTCTGACTGCTCATTTCGCCTGCTTTCCGCATGATCGTACTTCGACGCGTTCCCCGGTATTGGCCGAGAAGCCGCGCAAGGACACTGTTAACCCCAGACTGGTGGAGGGCTCAATAGTTGTCGAGTCCGCAAAGCTGCGTTTGAGGCTGACGCCAACGCGCACACATTCGTTTTCATAGGTCAGTCCGGCCTCTGCAGTGGCAGTGCGCCCTGCCTCGATGTCATATCGCATGTCCACGCTCGCCGTCCAGAACCGGTCAATCCGATAGGACCCGTCAAAGGCGATTTCCCCAATCGGTTCGAACTGTTCGATGGCGGGGTCCTCGTCAATCCAGATGTAACTGCCGCTCAGATCAACGCGGGCGTTGCTCCAGTCGCCGCGCAGTTCGGCCTTGGTGATGTCAAATCTGTCGTCAAACAGTGTCCGCCCCGACAAGGCCAGCCCACCCTGCAGTTTCAACTGACCACCCAGCAAAAAGTCGGACTCGGTCCCCGACAGGCCCGAACTGGCCGTGAAGTCCGGTTGCGCGTCCTGGCGCAGGATCTGCGCGCCCGTAAGGGTCATGGACCAGCCGTCCTGGTCAATGCGCGACCACGTGGCGCCCAGTGCTGCGGACCATCCCCGTTCGCGCCGGTCTGACGCCGGGAAACGGGACAGGCGCAGCAGGTTGCCTTCGTCAAATTCGACCCGTGTGCTTTCGTCATTTGGAATGTCCAGCCTATCGCCCCCGATCCATGCAATTTGCGCGACAGGTTCAAGCACATGGCGTGCGCCGCCTTCGCCGCGTTTGACCAGGGGATAACGCAGGATCAGTGCGGCGGTGGGCGACAGCTCGCTGTCGGACTCGGGCGTCGTCGCGTCATCTGAAATGTCATACACCCCGCCCACGAGGCCCAGACGGGTTTGCGCCTGCAATCCGCCCATCTGGAAGGTGCGAAACCATTCCGCCTCGACGTTAAAGCGCAACACGTCGCGGCCATCGACAACGCCGTCCATGTTGGCATCAAAATCGAGCGAGGATGAACGCTGGTGTGCGTGCGCTTCGGCTGCAAGGCGCAGCTCACCTCCAATGGCGCGCGGAAACAGCCGCCGTTCGTAAAGCGCTTCGATCACATCGGTGGGCAGCACATCGTCATCTTCATCGTCGCGCAAGGATTCGACCGTGATGTAGGACAGGCGGATGAATTCGTCCCGCTGGGCCCTGCTGACCTGTATCTGGCTGTCCAGACGGTCCCGGTCGGAGTAATCATAATCCGACAGGTACGCATCGTCAGAGACCAGCTCGATGTCAAATTGCAGTCTGAAATCCCGGTTCAGGTCAAACCGACCCCCGGCAAACAGATACCCACGGCTGTCCTGAGGCGGCAGGTCGTCATTGGACACGGCCCCTTCGAAAATGATGCGCCCGCGCTTGAAGGCCTCCCGGTAGCGAAACTCGAGGGTCCGGGTCTTGTTGGACAGGTAGGGGGTCAGTGTCAGGTCACGGTGATCGTTCAGCTTAATGAAATAGGGCACTTTGATGCCGGTCCCAAGCAGCGAATCCACGCGTAACTCGGGCAGTAAAACGCCCGTAGCACGGGTTTGAGTGGGGTCTGGCACGCGCAGGCGCGGCAGGTACAGGATCGGGATGGACCGGACCCGCAGCTGTGCCTGATCAAAGTAGAGCTGTTGGCCCTGTTCGTCGTGCACCACCCGTTTGGCCCGGATTTGCCACAGCGGCGGGCGCGGATCATCCGCACAGATTTGGCAGGACGTGACCACCGTTTTGTAAAGCTGGGTGTAGCGCCCGTTGACCCGGTTCGCTTGCACCGCTGCCAGTTGCAGCTGTTCATCCAGCACAAGCCGCGCGCCCAGAAGCAGTCCGTTCTGCATGTCGTTGCTCAGTTCGGCCTGATCCGCAAGCAGCCTCACCCCGGTGCCATCGTCGATGACAATGGGGCCCGTTAGCGTCAGGCGACCTGTGTCCGGGTCATAGGCGATCGCGCTGGCTGTCAGCCGTGTCTGGCCCTGAAACGCCTCTACATTGCCCGTGGCAATCAGCCGTCTGTCCACTGTGATCTGAATGTCATCGGCGACCAGAACGGCTGGGCCAACCGGGGCGACGGTCTGGGCCGAAACGCCCAACGCGCAAAATACAAGGGCCGACACAAACGCCCACAGTCCGCCAAGGCGCCACACGCTACCCATCTTCCGTCCGCAAGAGCAGTCCAAGGCCAAGCAGGACCGCCGCCAGCGGGGCCGCCCAGGCCGAGAGGATCACGGGGATCTGCCCGCTTTCTCCCAAAATCTGTGCAAAGCTACGAATGAAGTACAAACTGAATCCCAACAACACCGCTGCCAGCACTGCCGTGCCGGTCCCCCCGAACCGGGTATGGCGCATGGTAAAGGCTGCGGCAACAAGAACCATGGCCACAAGGAAAAGGGGCCGGGCCAGTTGTGATTGCAGCCACACCTCGTGTTTGCGCGCCGAGAAACCCGCCTGTTCCAGTTGGGCTATGAATTCCGGCATGTCCCAGATCGAAACCCCCGTGGGCGTGCCAAGGGATTCTCGTATCCGGTCAAGGGTAAGGGTCGACTCCACCTGGAGCAGGTCATGCACCACCGCCGTCGCTTCGGGATTGAGGCCCGCGGCAAGGGGCCAGACCTTGGCGTTGCGCAGGGACCATGCGCCATCGCGCAGGGCCGCACTGGCCGCTTCGATCCGTCGTGCGGGGCCACCATCGCGCGCATAGGCCACAAAGGTCACGTCATAAAGGACAGAGGCATCCGCGTTCGAGCGCGCCGCCCGGATCACCGTCTGCCCCGACGCATCACCCTGACGCAGCCACAGCCCGTCCTGGGATACGGACAGGGCCGAAATCCCGCCCGAACGGTAGGTATCCGCAAGTGTCGCATAGCGTTTGGAGGTGGCCGCCACAATCGGCCCAAGCGTGGTGGTCGCAAACACGCCGATCAGCAAGGCCACAATCACCGGGGACAGCAAGGCGCGGATGGCCGACCGCCCCGTGGCCCGGGTGACCACCAGTTCGGATGATCTTGCAAGGGCCAGAAACAGGCTGATCGTGCCGAGGATGGTGATCAGTGGCAGCATCTGGTCCAGCGTTTCAGGCACCGTGAGCAGCGTCAATTCCATCAGTTGTGCAAGGCCGATGTCGTAGGCCGAGAACCTGCGTGTCTGATCAAACAGATCCACCAGCACTGCCAAGGCCGTCAGCACCCCCGCAATCACCAACAGAGACATCACGAAACGCCGCGCAAAATAGAGATGCAGGATCATGTCGCCCCCCGCACCGTCCGCCGCCCGATCAAGCGTCCCCCCGAGGCGCGCCACAGCAGTCCGCCAATGATCAATGCGCCCAGTATCGAAGGTGTGTAGAGGATCGGCCAAAGTGCTGAATTGCCCAGGACCGGTCCGGACAGACTGCCCCGCATCCCATCCAGCGCAACCAGCAGAACAAAGGCGATCAGGATCTCGCGCCGCACCCCGAACCGGGAATAGCCTCCCACCAGCAGCGTCGAAAAGCCGATGAGCGCGGTCACAACGCAGAAGGCGGCACGCGCGAACCGGCTGTGCAGTTCTTCGGCCACCACGCCCTTGGGGATGCCCAGCCGCTCGGCAGTCGTGTCCCAGTTTGCGAGCAACCGGTTGCTTGTCATGAAATTCAGACGCTCGACCATCTGTTCTTCGGTTCGGATCAACGATGTGATGTCAAAGCTGAAATCCCGAAACTTGGCGGTGGACAGGCTCAGGTTCTCTTCGATCAGCCGTTGGGCCAGCCCGTCCACCATGATCAGGGACGTGGCATCCGCATTGCGCACCATGTAGGCCTCGGCAGCGGTGTAGATCATCCGCTGTTCCGGATTGCGCCGGTCAGACAGAAACACGTCGCGCAACACGCCGTCCTGACCGACGCTGCGTGTATAGAATGTCACCCCTTGTGCCGGGCTCAGGAATTCGCCCTCGGTCAGCAGCCGCGAGGTGATGTTCTTGGAAATTTCCACTTCGCGCTCGGCCAGTTGCTGGGAGGCAATGGGCACCAGCGCATGAGACAGCAGCGACATCATCACCGCCGAGATGAGCCCGAACACGGCCACGGGCCGCGCCATGCGCCAGGGCGAGGTGCCGGTCGCCATCATCACCGTCAACTCGCTTTCATTGCTCAGCCGGTTGGTGACGTAAACGGCGGCTGCAAAAGTTGCGATGGGGAGAACGCGGGTGATCAGGACCGGCAGTCCAAGAGCCGAAAACTCCAGAAACACCAGTGCTGTCTGGCCGTCGCCGATCAACCGGTCAAACAACTGCACCGCCCGGTTGATCCAGAACACAGCCACCAGCACAAGGGCGAAAAAGCCAAACAGCCACAGCAGTTGTGACAGCATGTATCGGTCAAATCTGACCAAGGGGCCCTCCGGGGTTTGCCTGTTTTTTTGACGTGCGCTGTCGCCTTTGGCACAGGGTAGCGGATGGGGCGGGGCGGGAAAACTCTTTTCTAGTGCTGGTCAGGGACGCACCGGCGCGTTACCTCTGTCTGGATTTGAACCTTCGGAGCCTGCCATGACCGCCCTCACGCCACTGACTTTTGCCGCCACCGACATTAACGCCCTAGCCACTGCAACCGGGCGCGTTGCCGTCATTGTGGCCCCGGACGGCAAAATGGGGCAGGCGGCGCGCCGTGCCAATCGTCTGACCAAGGGGGCGATTGCCCGTTTTGTCGCCTCCGAAGGGTTTGAAAAGGTCAAGATGGGTCAGGTGACGACCATTTCCTGGCCAGTGGGGATGACGGCCGAAGCTCTGGACATCCTGTGCCTGCCGCGCAATCCGTCGGTGGCCGAGGCCCGCAAGGCCGGAGCAAACCTCGCCAAGTTGCGTTCGGGTAAGGCGATGCTGCTTGCGGCGGACGGTTTGCGCCGCGTGGCCGAAGTCGGTTTTGGCCTCGTGATGCGTGACTATTCGTTTTCCGACCACAAGAGCGACGCCGAAACCCATGACACGGCTGTCACGGTGATGTGCGCCAACCCGGAGGACGCAAACGCGGATGCCGCCCCGTTGATGGCGATTGCCGAAGGTGCGTTCATGACCCGTGATCTGACCAATGAACCGGCCAACGTGCTGACGACGACCGAATTCGCGGACCGTCTGGCCGAGATGAGCGCGCTTGGCCTTGAGGTCGAAGTGTTGGAAGAGGCGGATCTGGAAAAGCTGGGGATGCGCACGCTGCTCTGTGTCGGGCAGGGCTCTGACAGCCCCTCCAAGGTTGTCGTGATGCAATGGAAGGGCGGCGAGAAAGACGCACCCCCGCTGGCGCTGGTTGGCAAAGGCGTGGTGTTTGACACCGGCGGTATCTCTTTGAAACCCGGTGCCGGCATGGAAGACATGACCATGGATATGGGCGGGGCCGGCGTTGTCGCGGGCACCATGCGCGCCCTTGCCCTGCGCAAGGCCAAGGCGAACGTGGTTGGTCTGGTGGGGCTTGTTGAAAACATGCCTTCGGGCAATGCGGTACGCCCCGGCGATGTCATCACTTCGATGAAGGGCGACACGGTCGAAGTGATCAATACGGATGCCGAGGGTCGTCTGGTCCTGTGTGATGTGATGTGGTACGCGCAAGAGCGGTTTTCGCCGGTCGGTATGGTCGATCTGGCGACGCTGACGGGGGCGATCATCATCGGCCTTGGCCATGAAAACGCAGGCGTGTTTTCCAACAATGACGATTTCTGCAAGTCGTTCCTCAAAGCGGCAGAGGCCGAGGGCGAAGGCGCTTGGCGGATGCCGCTGGGCAAGGCCTATGATGACCTTCTGAAGAGCCGGATCGCGGATATGAAGAACATCGGGGGTCGTGCGGCAGGGTCCGTTACCGCCGCGCAGTTCCTCAAGCGGTTCGTCAAGGACGAAACCCCGTGGATTCACCTCGATATCGCAGGCGTTGCGTCGGTCAAATCGGCGACAACACTGGCCCCTGCCGGGGCAACAGGATGGGGCGTTATGGCGTTGAACCGCCTCGTGGCAGACGACTACGAGACCGAGTGACATGGGCGTTGCCTATTTCTATCATCTGACCCGGCGCCCCTTGGAAGAGACGCTGGCCATGTTGCTTGACAAGGCACTGGGTGCCGGGTGGCGCGTGGCGGTGCGGGGCACGGACGCTGCGCGCCTTGCATGGCTGGATGAGCGGTTGTGGCTGGGGGCGGAGGACGGGTTTCTGCCCCATGGGCTTGAGGGCGGAGAGCACGATGCCGACCAGCCCGTCTTGCTCACCACCGGAGCGGCGGCCAATGGTGCCGCCTGTGTCATGAGCGTTGATGGCGCGGAAGTGACGGCAGCGGAAGTTGCCGCACTGGACCGCGTTTGCGTGTTGTTTGATGGCAACGACCAGAACGCCCTGCAAGTGGCGCGCGGGCAGTGGAAGGCGCTGAAGGATGCCGGCGCATCCGCGCAATACTGGTCCGAAGAAAGCGGGAAATGGGAGAAGAAGGCGGAAACCTGAGCCTAGCGGCTGAGGCGCATTTCACCATCCGCAATCTCGATCCGGCCCCAGTTTTGCAGGTATCCCATACCCAGCAGCGATTGCCACAACTCGCCATCGTTGACCACGGCCCGCACGTTCGTGTCCGTGTGGGGCCCGATGCTGACGCTGTCCAGACGCACCGAGGCCGTGCGCACTTCGCCATTTGCGGTGGCTGCGCGGCCCAGAAAACGCAATGTGTCGGGGTCCAGCCCCGCCGTGACGGCGTCCGCCTGATTGAGAACGATGTCGGTCGCGCCCGTGTCGACGATGAAATCGATCGGCGCACCGTTGATGTCGAGAGTGAGGTAATAGTGACCATCGCGGCTGCGCGGGATGGTGATGGTCCCGCTGTCGTCAAAGCGCGCCTGCGTTGGGTAGAGATCGTCCTGAATGTCCCCCCAAAGTCCAACAACTGCGATGGCGCCGATAAAGATCAGCACCCATATGCCTGCCATTTGAAGTGTCTGGCTGAGTTTCAGTCGGGAGTTGAGCAGGAATGCACCCCCCAGAACCACGCCGAGGATGCCAAGATAGATCAGTTGTTCGATGTTGCCGCTGCTCATGACGCCAATATAGGGTGTTGCGCGCCCATGTCAGCCCGTCAGCAGGCCGAATGCGCTGAGCCCGTCCAGAACGAACTGTACCGACAAGGCTGCCAGCAACATCCCCAACAGGCGCGTGACGACCGTGATGCCGGTTTTGCCCAGTGCGCGTTCGAGCAGACCCGAGGCCAGAAACAGGACCATGCAGACCGCCAGCA
>JBCBDZ010000175.1:0-7418 GCA_038529225.1 Pseudomonadota bacterium
ACCCCATTGACCACGATGATGTAAAATGGGTTCTGGTCGCATTTGGCCAGACGGGCATGGAACCACGCCTCATGCTCGGCGCGGGTGGGGACCTGCGACGTTCGGGCAAACTGACGGGCATTTGGCTCTGACTGCCAGTCGTGAACGCGCTCCATGTCGTCCAGCTCGGCGCGGCGCAGGAAAACACCACTGTGATGTGCAAGAATCGCAAGGGCCACCCTCGGAGCGCCCATGCCGTCACACAGTTGCGCCGCGCGTTCGCCCATCCCGGATCGGAAGCCTGCATCCGCCAGCATGGGGGTCACCGTGTCTCGCACCGCCTTTTCAGACAGCTCGGGCAGCAGTACGGCGGCGTCTGCGTCAGCAAGGCTATTGGCGTTGAATATCTGGTTGTCCGCCAGCACTGCCAGCACCGATGGCAACCCAAGCGCGCAACGCTCAAGGGCGGATGTCCCCCCCGCCCCGATGACAAGGTCCATGTCCTTGAGGACCGACGCCATGTCTGTTCGATCCAGCAACAGACATGTCGGCGTTTTCATCTGCGCCACCCGTTCTTTCGTCGCTTCCAGCATTTGGGCGGCACTGCTCAGGATCACGGTCAACTCGACATCAGACCGACCGTCGAGCGCCTCCAGGCATGTCAGGGTTACGCCGGAAGGATCGACCCCACCCATCGATATGGCGACGCGACAACGGGCGTTGGTCTCGGGCCTTTGCGCCTGACGAGCCATGGCAAATTCCGGTCGCAGCGGCGCATAGACCGGACCCGCAAGGCAAATCGCTTCTTCGGGAATGAGCCCGACATATTCCGACGCGCGGCGCGCCGGGCTGGTGTCAATCAACAGATCAAGCCTGCGCGCATCACTGGCAAGATCGTCAAAGGCAGAAATGAAGCGGCCCGACTGGGCTTTGACAAGCGCAGTCCACTCTCCCTTGAGCCCGTAGTGATCAAGCAAGACCGCATCAATCCCAAGACGTTCGATTATGCGCAGTGTCGCGTGGGCATCTTGCAACTGGTCGCTCGAAGGTACGGGGTCCAGCATCTCGACCCCGAAGTTACGTTCGCGCAACTGTGTCATGGCCCAAGGTGTGAGGGTCTCGCACAAGTAGGTGATGCGCGTGCCGGTGCGGGCCAGCTCATCCGCAACAGCCATCGTGCGCAAAACGTGGCCAAGCCCGATCTGGTTGTTGGCATCGGCACGGACCAGCACATGCCGCATCACGCGCCGCCCGGCTCCAGCGTTCTGTGCAGGATATCGACCACTTGCGCGCGCTGTGCCTCCGTCATCGTCGCAAAGAGCGGGATGGAAATGGCGCGCGCATAATAGGCTTCGGCATTTGGAAAATCCCCGTCCCCAAAACCCATCTGGCGGTAATAGGGCTGGGTGTGCACGGGAATGTAATGCAGGTTCACGCCCAGACCCGCCCCGCGCAGAGCCTCGAACACCGCACGGTGCGACAGGGCAATCTCGTCCAGCCGCAACCGGATCACATAAAGATGCCATGCCGAACGGCTGCGCGGGTCTTGCCAGGGCAGATCAAGCGGCAAGCCGGCCAGCGCCGCATCATAGGCGCGGGCATGTTCGCTCCGGCACGCGACATAGGTCTCAAGCCTTTGCATCTGACTGATCCCGAGGGCGGCCTGCAGTTCCGTCATGCGGTAATTATAGCCAAGGGCGATCTGCTGGTAATACCATGGCCCGTCGCTTTCGTGGGTCATGAGGCCCGGATCCCGGGTGATGCCATGCGAGGCGGCGCGGCGCATCCGCCCTGCCAGTTCCGCATCCTGGGTAACGGCGACCCCCCCTTCGGCCGTGGTGACGATCTTGACCGGGTGGAAACTGAAAACCGTGATATCGCTGTATGTGCATGTGCCGACAGGCGCCCCGGCAAAGGACGCGCCAATGGCGTGAGAGGCATCCTCGATCACGCGCACACCATAGCGTCTGGCCAGAGCACCGATCCGCTCCATATCCGCGCTTTGGCCGGTCAGATGCACCGGGATCAGCACTTTGGGCAGGCGCCCGGCGGTTTCGGCCTGCGCCAACTTTGCAGCCAGTGCGTCAGGGCACATGTTGAAACTGTCAGGGTCTATGTCGACGAAATCGACCTGCGCGCCGCAATAGATGCCGACATTGGCCGAGGCGACAAAGGTGTTGGGCACCGTCCAGAGCCAATCCCCCGGCCCCAGCCCCAACGCCATGCAGGCGATGTGCAAGGCCGAGGTTGCGCTGTTGGCTGCCACACTGTGGGCAGCCCCCGCGGCTGCGGCCACTGCGGCCTCAAAGTCGGGCACCCGCGGCCCTTGCGTCAGAAAGTCAGACGTCAGGACGTCACGGACCGCGGCAAGGTCGTCTTCGGTAATATCCTGACGCCCGTATGGGATCATGGCCTAGACCTTGCCGATCCGCTCGACGTTTTCGGTGATCCAGGCGTCCAGCTCTGCCGGCTCCATCCAGTCCGCATTGGTGTCCGAGCGATAGGAAAACCCTTCGGGCACGGGCTGGCCGTCCTGAATGCGCGCGGTGGACTTGTCCCACGAGTTGATCGCCGGCAGGATCTTGAAATGCTCGGGATATTCGTAGGTGTGCGCGGCATCCTCTTCCCCGATCATCTGTTCATGCAGCTTTTCGCCGGGGCGGATGCCGACCACTTCCTGCGTCGCATCCGGAGAGATGACGCGAGCAATGTCCGTGACTTTCATCGATGGAATTTTCTTCACATAGATCTCGCCGCCCACCATGTCGTCAAACGCGTGCCAGACCAGTTCGACCCCCTGCTGGAGCGAGATCATGAACCGGGTCATGCGCGTGTCAGTAATGGGCAGGGACGTGCGATCCCGCATCGACATGAACAGCGGAATGACAGACCCGCGTGAGCCCATCACATTCCCATAGCGCACCACCGAGAACCGCGTGCCATGCTCTCCCGCATAGGCGTTGCCGGCCACAAACAGCTTGTCAGAAGCCAGCTTGGAAGCCCCGTAAAGGTTGATCGGGCTCGACGCCTTGTCGGTGGAAAGGGCGACGACACCTTTCACCTTCTTGTCGATACAGGCGTCAATCAGGTTCATCGCGCCGTTCACGTTGGTCTTGATGCATTCAAAGGGGTTGTATTCGGCCGTCGGTACGATCTTGGTCGCGGCGGCGTGCACCACGTAATCGATCCCGTCCAGCGCGCGATACAGACGGTCGCGGTCACGCACATCACCAATGAAAAAGCGCACGCGGGGATCATCACCATGGATCTTGGCCATCTCCCACTGCTTCATCTCATCGCGTGAGAAGACGACGATCTTGGCCGGATCATATTTTTCAAGCGTGGCAGGCACAAAGGCATGCCCGAAAGAACCCGTGCCGCCCGTGACCAGAATGGAGGCATTTTTCAACATTCGATTAAGCCTGCTCAGCCCTTTTGGTATCCGATGTGTATCGGCCTTCGGATCGATGCCGTCAAGCGATGCTTTCCACCTGCCCTGCTTCCCGCGCCCTATCAGATGGGGTAGTGAACTGGCACAGTTCGTGAGGCAAAAATGACAACGATCGCAATCATTCAGGCACGCATGTCCAGCAGCCGGTTTCCCGGCAAGGTGCTTGCCGATCTGGACGGCGTGCCGATGGTCGTGTTCATGGCGCAGCGGGTGATGCGCTGTCGGGCACTGGATCAGGTCATATTGGCCACGTCCAACGAGGCCAGCGATGATCCTTTGGCGCAAGCCGCGACCACCCACGGCCTCACCGTTTTTCGCGGCCCGTTGAACGATGTACTTGGCCGGTTTGCAATGGTTCAGGCGCAATACGGTGCCGACGTCATTGTCCGGATGACGGGCGATTGCCCGTTGGCCGACCCGGCAGTCGTTGCTGACCTTGTGTCATTGCGACAGGATCAACGTGCGGATTATGCAAGCAATGTTGAACCGCGTAGTTACCCGCATGGCTTTGATTGCGAGATTTTTACTGCGGATGCTCTGCGCCGCGCGGTCACAAACGCCAGGGACGACTATGACCGCGAGCACGTCACACCGTGGATGCGCTCGGATCAGGCGGACTTGCAGCGGGCAAACCTGCACAGAGAGACGGATGTGTCGACGCTCAGGCTCACGGTGGATCATCCCGCCGACCTTGACGTGATCCGGACCGTGGTTGCGGGTGTTGGTCCGGATGCCTCGCTGGAAAAGATCATCCAATGGATCGCTGCACATCCCGAGGTCATGGACCTGAATGCGGCGCATAAGACGCTTTGAGCGGACCTAACAGGGTCACACCCTGCCCGCTTTTCATCCGCTCGAACCGTTCTCGTGCGGTCTGTCACTCGCGGGCGGTGGTCAATATCCGGCTGTCCAGTGAACTGATCGATCCAAGCCGTTGCGCCAATGCGTTGGCATAGCCGCCTGCTGACTCGGTTGTCGGGCGCAACCCGTCAAAGATTTGCTGGCCCGAGTGAATGACCAGAACCTGAGTTTTACCCAGCGATGTATCATCCACGATGAACGCCAGCCTGTTTCCATCCCGACTGTCTGCCGCACTGTGAGCCACCCGCACACGAATTTCACCTTCCCGACCTGCACGCAGGTTTTCGACGTTATTGTCCGCAACGAAAAGGTTGGGGAGCAGATGGTACACATTCCCCGACACATCGAGGGCAGAGACAAACAGATAGCCATCCTGCATATCTGACGGGATGACAATTTCGATCACCGGGTTCTGCCCGACAAAGAAATCACCAGTTCGGTTGATGGAATTGTCTGTCCCGTCTCTGAAATCGATACGCACGCCAGAGCCGGGAACATTAGGCAGAACACTGTCGATCAGGCAAAGTGTCGGATTCAGGACTTCGATGTTCAGGGTCAATCTGCGATCACCAATCGCGCTCAGCAATCTGTCTGACAACGCGTCCAGAGTGTTGGGGCTGTCCACACGCCCGGCCACCATGACCTCGCTGCCATTCGGATAGCCCGCAGGTGGGGCGCTGACCACGCTCAGATCGCCACAGTTCTGATACGTGGCCAGAATCGGACTCAGGGCTTGGGCACTCAGGATACGTGGCCCGAGGTCAATGCTGGCAGTGACGTCGAATGCACCCTTCAGGTCCGCCTGTGTGAGGGCAGCCATCAGTGTTTCCCGCTCTGTCCGGTCATAGGTCAAACCGGTGATCTGCACGCGGCTTGCATCCGCGCGCACCCGAAACTCGGGCAAGTGGTCTACGGCGTCAATGATGCGCAAAAGGTCAGCGTCCCAGGTTTCCGGGATGTCACCCCTGGCCAAAGTCAATTCAGTGTTTCCCTGCTGCGCTGCGATCAAAGTGCTCAAGGCATTTCGCGCCTCTTCTGAGGGCATGTTCCCCTTTGCGCTTGGCCGGGTGTTCTCCGAACGCGAAACTTCCAGACTGTAGGGTTCGGCGACCGGGTAACGCGGCCCGATCACAGACTCCAGTGCGCCGGACAGGAACGCGCCTGCGCCGATTGCGCCAATAACGAGAACCGCAAGAACAGGCACCAGTGGGCTCCGCTTTTTCGCCGGTCCAGGGGGCACTTCCGCATCAATGCTCTGGCTGGGTAGCGGCGCTGGTGTCGGTTCAACGATGGTGGCGGCCTCGGACATGGCCGGGACTTCGGTGGTACGTGGAATGACGATCGTGCGATCTTCGTCGACGTCGTCGCCCGTTTCAGGCCCGTGTTGCAACGCATCCATCTGGTCCAGTACCGCCTGTGCGGTGGCAAGTCGGTGATCCCGATCCGGGCGGGTCATGCGATCAATCAGCGTCTTGAGAGGTTCGGGGACGCCTTCGGTGTCCAGTGGCCTTGCCTTGATGTTCACCACGTCCATCAGGTTGTTGCCGATGCTGGGCCGGGCACCCCGGAACGTGGCCAGCAACAGTGCGCCCAAGGCATAGATGTCAGCGCGGGCATCAGTTTGCCCATGCAACTGTTCGGGGGCAGCATATGCAAACTTGCCCGCGAACTCATTGCCGACAATGGTCTCGGCGCCGGGATTGGTGTCCTTTGCAATCCCGAAATCGATGATGACCGCCTCTTCCGGCTTGCCATCACGCAAGATGATGTTGTCAGGCGACAGGTCACGATGGACGATATTGTTCGCATGTGCGGCGACCAGCCCCTGAGTGACACGTCGGCACACGACCAGCACGTCTTCGGCTGACATGCCACCATCCTTGACCTTGCGATCCAGGCCGGGGCCATCAACATAGTCCATCACCAGATAGACATGTCCGTCGTCAGTACGCTGGTTGTCGTAATAGCGCACGATCGCATCATGACGGATTTCGCGCATCGCTTCTTCGCGTGTCATCAGGTTGAGGAAATCCTCGTTGCGGGAGAATTCAGCCCGCAACGCCTTGATGGCGACGATCCGACCGGAAATCTCACTGACAGCGCGATAGACTTCGGATGTGCCCCCGAGGCCGAGCACTTTGTCGATCCGATAGGTGTTGTTGAGAACATCCCCGATTTGGAAGATGCCGGGGTTGTCTTTAGAACTCACAGTTGGGCCTCGCCCCGGTTCTCAAAAGTCATATGGCCGAGTCCCTTAACGCTCTAGCCGAGCGCCTGAAATTCGACCCGGCGATTGACGTCACCCAACGGATCATTCGGGTCATACAAGGAGCTTTCACCAACGCCGAGTGCCTCCATCCGGTCAGCCGGGTAGCCACAATCAGACGCGAGGAACCTCTTGACCTCTTCCGCGCGCAGCTTGGACAACCTCTCGTTATACTCGGCAGACCCGGATGCATCTGTGTGACCCAGAATGCGGATCCTCTGGACATCCGCCGCTTTCAATGCATCGCAGAGCATGATCAGCTTTGGCTTTTCGTCCTCGCGCAACGCGGCCGAGTCAAAGTCGAAGGACACATTGATGTTGACCTGTTCATCCTTCGGAATGATCGCGGTGACATCTTCCGCTTCAACTTCAACGGCTGGTTCCGCGGCGGTGGTTTCTTCCGGTTGAGGGGAGGCAATAACCAATCCACGGGTTTTCTGCTTTTTGAAGTTCTCTGTCATTTCTTCAACGGACGGCGTTGAAGTGTCTTGAGACATCGCCGGAGCGCCGAAACCGATCGTAAAAACCGTGGCTGCGACCAGCGCTGTTTTGAGACCCGTCATCATGGCAATTCCTTCATAAAATCGTATGAGCAATTTGGCAAAACCCTACATCACCATGTCAGCGATGCCAAATTCTTTGCATCGGAGTCTTCGGCGCACATTTCCGGCCTCATCGATTGCAAGACCGCCACAACGTACCGCGCAAAAAACGTAAGGTCAGGCGTTGAAAACGGTGGCAAGGATGGCCAGGCAAGCGGATCGAGCCAACGCCGAAAATTTAACGTAATTAAATCAGTTTATTACAAGAAACACCGCTCAGCCCTGCAACCGAGGATTGCGCATCAACCACAAGGCTGGG
>JBCBDZ010000176.1:0-7248 GCA_038529225.1 Pseudomonadota bacterium
GAACGGATGTCAGTGATGCCTGCCTCTTTGGCCAGCAGCGCCACCTTGAGGTGGTCAAACCCACCGGCCAAAGACCCAACGGCAAAGGAGACATCCTCTTCCACCTTGATCGCGTTCATCAGATCATCAAGGCTGTTCATCGGGCTATCAGCCGCGACCACGATCAGGTCGGGGCCGTCATTGCGTTCGTTCTCGATGCTTGTAGGTGCCAGACCACCGCCGCCATCGGCCATGTTGGTCACCTGAACCGGTTTGTCGACCTCACCGATGTCATAGAAAAGTTTGCCAATCTGGCGGCAGTTAACGTCCCTGCCACCGCCGGGGTTGGCAGGCGCAATGCATTCAGCAGCTTGTGCCGCGCCAGCCGACAAAAGGAACGCGGTCGCAAGACCGGTCATATGGGTTTCCTCTCAATAGTCATAATACCCCCGGTTTCCGGGTGGCTTTTTTTGACGCCTTGAGAAAACCAGGTAACCGCCTGTCTGTTTAGTGTTTGGGCTCAGGACGGTTTTTCATAGGTCCAGCGGTAGCCGGGAGGTGTCGGCCCCTTGTTGCGCCCGCCTTGCTGTTTTTGCTCCCATGCATGGGCGAGAATGCCGACCGAGCGGGACAGGCAGAAGAGCCCGCGCGCAAGGGGGGCATCGAACCCGAGTTCGGCGAAAATGAGCGCCGTTGCGCCGTCGATGTTCATTGGCACGGGTTTGTTTGCTGCCTCTGTGAGGTGCGCTTCCAATGCGACTCCGATCTGAGCAAAGCGCCCGTCGACGTCACCGTTCGTGGCCGCCTCTTGGACCAGAGCCATGAGCCGTGGAGCCCGCGGATCGACCGGTTTGTGAAACCGGTGCCCAAAGCCGGGGATATACTTCCCGTTCTCTGCGCGCCAGCGTGCGACCTCGCCTGCCAGATCGTTGCCATTGGCGATCCGGTGGTAAAGTTCGACCGCCTGTTCCCCTGCACCGCCGTGCACGTCGTCGAGCATATTTACCGCACTGGCCATTGCCTGGTTGAGCGATGCACCGCAGGTCACCGCCATGCGCGCGGTCGCGATCGAGGGCGCTTGCGGGCCGTGATCCACTGCGGCGACCAGCGCCGCCTCAAGCAGCCGGGCCTGTCCTTCGTTAGGTACATCGCCACGCAACATGAGCCAGATCATCTGGGCAAAGCTTGTCTGTCCGATGAGGTCCGCGATGGGCCGGCCGCGAATCTCGATCCGTCCCGGTTCCATGTCGATGATCGAGGTGCGCCACCAGTCTGATACATCGCTCATATTGTGCCCGCCTTTCGCAGCGCGTTGATCTCGTTTGTGCTGAGGCCGAGGTCACCAAGCACCGCTCCGGTGTCCTGCCCCAGTTCGGGCGGCCCGGTGTCGACGGTAAGGGGTGCGCCGTCGATCCGCATGCCGGTCCGGAACACTTCGGCCTGCCGCCCGCCCTCCAGTTCAAACCCGGCGATCTGGCCTGCGGCGCGCGCCTGTTCCAGCGCTTCGGGGAGCGACAGGACGCGCCCCGCTGGCACGCCGAGCGCATTCAGCTCGTCTTCCCAGACCTGTGCCGGGCGTGTGCGCAGCTTTGCCTCAAGAGCGGCGTTCAGCGCCGTTCGATTTGCCTTGCGGTCGGCGCGCGTTGCAAAGCGGGGGTCATCCAGCAGGGCCGCGAGCCCCAGATGGCGAGCTAGCTTTTCCCATTGGTCCTGCTTGTTGGCTGCGATGTTGATCGGGCCGTTTTCGGTTTCGTAGGCTGCGGACGGCGCAGAGGTGAGGTTTTCATTGCCTGCTGGTACGGCCTCGACCCCCGCGACGAGGTAATTGGACACCGCCCAGCCCATTGTCGCCATCAGAGCATCGCGCATCGAGATGTCGATAACGGCGCCCGGTTCGGGCGCGTTCAGGGCCGCCGAGATTGCCAGCGCAGCGGTCAAGCCACCGACAGTGTCCGCCACGGGCCATCCAGCCCGCAAGGGATGTGCCTCAGGTGTTCCTGTGATCGCCATCGCCCCCGAGATGCCCTGCACGATCTGGTCATAGGCCGGACGTGCTGCCAGCGCATCGTCCTGTCCAAAACCCGAGATCGCGCAGTAGATCAGGCGCGGGTTTTCGGCGCGCAAAACGTCTGGCCCAAGCCCAAGCCCGGCCATCACGCCAGGGCGGAAGTTTTCGACCAGTACGTCGGCCTTCTGCACCAAACGCTTCAACAACGCTTTGCCGTCGTCATGCTTGAGGTTCAGCGTGACCGATTTTTTGCCCGGATTGGGGGCGAGGAAGGACACGCCCATATTGCGCGCGCTCAGGCTTTCGTCTTGCCCGAGTTGACGCGCGAGGTCCCCGCTGCCCGGCATTTCGATCTTGATGACTTCGGCGCCCAGATGCGCCAGTTGATGGCAGGCGAAGGGGCCGGCCAGCACGTTGGTCAGATCGAGAATGCGTTTCCCGGCGAGTGGTTTTGCGCTCATGTGTGTGTTTCCGTCCCGTTGCGCGGAAACCTAACCGTTAGCCAAGCGGGTGTCGAACGTTGCTGTGGACTCCTGCTACCCGTCGCGCCCCGGTTCGTTTGGGTTGCTTGAGAAAAGCGCGATCTTGTTGCCTTGGGGGTCGCGCAGATAGCCGACATAGAATTGGGGGCCATAGTCGGCGCGAAAGCCCGGTTGGCCCTCGTCACTCCCGCCTGCTGCAAGGGCCGCAGCGTGCAGCGCGCGCACCTCGGCTTGATTGCGCAATTCAAAGGCAACCATGGATCCGTTCCCGGCAGAGGCGGGGCGGCCATCGTAGGTTGGTTTGACGTAGAATTCCGGCAGGACGATCGACTGCCCCGGTTCTTCTGGCAATGCATAGCTGAGGCCTTCCGGTCCCTCCTCAAGCCCATAACCAAGGGCGGGGAGAAACGCGCCGTAGAACACTTTGGCTGCGGCAATGTCGTCGGCGCCGACGGTGACGTATGAGATCATGTTTTTGCTGTCGTTATGGGCTGGGCGGGATTCACGAACGAGGTATCACATTTCCAGGTGAAATGCAGGTGACGGCTTAAACTCCGCTTCTTCAATGACCCGGAAACACAGCTGCACTTACGGCAAAGGTTCCAAAGCACGTCCGCCTCGGACGCCTCACATCCGGTTCACCGATGAACCAAGGCCTTCAGCCAACCGCTGCTTTGTGCGCTGCAAAGGTTTGGGCCAACTGACTGGCCTGTTGCAGGCCATGGACGGTGTCGTGCAACTGCCCCGCTCCGTCAAACAGCAAAAGGGTCACATTGGACACACGGTGCTTGCGTGCAAAGTCAGCCCCATCGGGCGTGGTGATATCGGCCACCAGATAGGTGATCCCGCAATCATCAAAGTCGCGCAAGGCCGCACGCGTCTGTTTCTGAAGCGCGGTACAAGTCGAGCATTGAGGGTCATGAATCTGGACAATCGCGATATCGCCCTGCCCCACGCGGGTCAGATCATGTTCGGCGGCATAGGCACGGAAAGATCCAACGGCCCACAGGCCAACGCCCCCTGCTCCGGCAGCTGCCAGCACGCCACCGCCAACCAGTTTGAGCATGCTGCGCCGTGCGGGTTGCGCCGGTTGTTGGGGCGTTTTGGATTTGCGGGCTTTGGCGCGGGATTTGGGCATCGTGTGGCGTATCCTTTTCAGTGCCGCCACCCTAGGTCAGAAACTGATCACATGGGCTCACGTTTGCGTCATCTTGCGCGGCTACTCGGCCGCCATTGCCGCTTGCGCAACCTCCCATGGACGCACGAAGTCACCCAGTACCGTTTGCACCGACGCCTGCGTCGCGCCGTTGAGCTGCACCTGCGCCACAAGGCCGCGTTTCTTGTCATCGATGACAGAGACCACGCGCGCCTCAAGGTCTGACTTTTGCAGAGCTTCGTTGTAAATGCGGGTGATGGCTTCACGGCGCAGGTCCGGCTTGAACACCTTGCCCACTGCCGTTTTGGGCAATTCACTCATGATCGTCATGTGTTTGGGATGGGCGGCGCGTTCGTGCACGTTGTCAGAACAGAACGCCATCAATTCGTCCGGCGTGACAGAGGCCCCGGCCACCAGTTCGACGTAAGCGCACGGGACTTCGCCTGCGTGCATGTCGGGCTGACCGATCGCACCGGCAAAGGCGACGGCCTCGTGCCCCAGCAGCGCCTCTTCGATTTCGGCCGGGTCGATGTTGTGACCGCCCCGTATGATCAGGTCCTTGGCGCGGCCCGTGATCCAGAGATAACCATCGGCGTCGATGCGCCCCAGATCGCCGGTGCGCAGGTAGTCGGTGTGGTAAAACAGGTCTTTGTTCTTTTCCGCTTCGGTGTAGGTGTGCCCGGAATACACACCGGGATTTGACACGCAGATTTCGCCGATTTCGTCCACGCCTGCCTCGGCGGGGCCTTCGGGTGTGCTCTTGTAGATTTTGACGCCAGTGTAGGGGACGGTGATGCCGACGGACCCAATCTTTTTCTCGCCATCCAGCGGGTTCAGAGAGACCACGCAGGTCGCTTCGGTCATCCCGTAGCCTTCGACGAGGGTGACACCTGTGGCTTTTTCGAACCGTTTGAACAGTTCTTGCGGCAGCGGAGCAGAGCCGGAGAAAGCCGTTTTGATCGTCGAGATGTCGGCATTGATGGGCCGCTGCATCTTGGCCGAGATCGCAGTGGGCACGGTGATGATGAAAGTGACCTTCCAGCGTTCGATCAACTTCCAGAAGTTGTCGAAAACGCCGTCACCCCGATAGCCCTGCGGCGTTGGAAAGACGACATGCGCCCCCGAAGCCAACGCGCCCATCAGGATCGGGTGGCAGGCAAAGACATGGAACAGCGGCAGTGGGCACATCACCACATCCTGTTCGGTAAACAAAAGCCTGTTGGCAAGCCAGCCGTTGTAGATCATCCCCGAATACTTGTGCTGGGCCACCTTGGGCATGCCGGTGGTCCCTCCGGTGTGGAAATAGCAGGCCACGCGGTCTTCCTGAACATCCTCGAATGTGAGGGTCTTGGGCTGCGTGTCCACTTCGGCATTGAAGGACTTGTACGTCACCCCCGGTGCCTTTTCCATCTTGGGACGGATCAGCGGAATGATCAGGGATTTGAGGCCCGACACATGGGTGAGCAGATCAACCTCGAGCACGGTTTTGACGTTAGGCGCAAGCGCGACGGCCTTGGCCGTTTTTTGGGCCACGTCCGTTTTCGGGAAGGCGCGCAGGGTGATGACGACCTTGGCGTCTGTTTCGCGCAGGATGGCCCCGATCTGTTCGGCATCCAGCAGCGGGTTGATCGGGTTCACGATCCCCGCCGTGGCTCCGCCCAACAGGGCAATCACGGTTTCCGTGGCGTTGGGCAAGACATAGGCCACAACGTCCGTTGGCCCGATGCCCAGGTCGCGCAACATGTTGGCGCATTGCGTTGTGCGGTCCTTGAGCTGGGCCCAGGTCAGCGTGTCCGCCTTGGATTTTGGATCCGAGAAAATCTGATAGCTGATCGCCTTGTGGGTCGGGAATTTCCCTGCCGTGTTGCTGAGCATGCCATAAAGCGTCGTGGCAAAGTCGCGGTTGCCCCACGGCATTTCATTCTCGATAGCGTCGCGATCCGCGATCCCGGCAAAAGTCATGTGCATCCTCCCTGACGCGCCTTCTTGAAGTCCGGGCGCGTGTTTTTCCCATGGGTCAAGATGTGGTGGATCGTCGCAATCTTCAAGCTTTGCAAGGTGGTCCGGGCCGCAAGGACGCGGCGTCAGATGGCATGACCCAAGGTCACTTCGCGCATTACTCTGCCGCAATCCCATCGGTGAATTGCAGTCGTGCAAGTCGAGCGTAAAGCCCGCCTTCCTCGACCAACGCATCGTGGGGGCCCTGCGCCACAATGCGCCCCTGATCCAGAACGATGATACGATCGGCTTTTTTCACAGTGGCCAGACGGTGCGCCACGATCAGAGTGGTCCGATCCTTGGCCAGCTTGTCGACAGCAGCCTGCACGGCCCGTTCGCTTTCTGCGTCCAGCGCGCTTGTTGCCTCATCCAGTAACAAAACAGGTGCATCGCGCAGGATCGCGCGCGCGATGGCGATACGCTGTTTTTGGCCACCGGACAGCATCACACCACGTTCACCCAATGGGCTGTCATAACCTTGGGGCAGTGCAGAGATAAAATCATGGGCAGCAGCGGCTTTGGCGGCGGCCTCAACGTCGTGCCGTGACGCACCCGGGCGGCCAAATGCGATGTTTTCGGCAGCAGAGGCCGCAAAGATGATCGGGTCCTGTGGCACCAGCGCGATATTCTGACGGAACGCCTCACGCTCCAGCGTTGCCACGTCGACCCCGTCCAGACGGATATGCCCCGACTGCGGGTCATAAAAGCGCAGCAGCATCTGGATCACCGTGGTTTTGCCCGCCCCGGAGGGACCCACAAAGGCGACGGTTTCGCCGGGTTGGATGTCAAAGCTGGCGCCATCAAGTGCTGCGATCTTGGGCCGCGCAGGGTAGGCAAAGTGCACGTCTTCAAACGTGATGCGCCCTTGAATGGGCTGGGCCAGCACGGCGGGCTTGGCGATGTCGCGCACCTCGTCCCGGGTCTGCAGCAACTCAACCAGCCGTTCCGTGGCGCCAGCGGCACGCTGCAACTCCCCTATGATCTCGGACAAGGCGGCAACGGACCCGGCCACCATGACAGCGTAGATCACAAACTGGATCAGCGCACCCTGAGACATAAGGCCGGCACGCACGTCGTTTGCGCCGATCCACAGCACGCCGACGATGCCTGAAAAGGTAAGGAAAATCACGATGACCGTCATCAAAGCGCGCGTGGTGATGCGGCGTTTGGCAGACCCATAGCTGGCCTCTGTCACATCCGAGAACATGGCCCGGCTTGCCGCCTCGTGGGTAAAGGCCTGCACCGTTTGCACCGCGCTAAGCTGTTCGGACGCACGACCCGAAGACGCCGCGATCCAGTCCTGGTTTTCGCGGCTGAGCACCCGCAACTTGCGCCCCAGCACAAGGATCGGAACAACGACCGCAGGGACGATCAGCAACACAAGACCGGTCAGTTTGGCCGACGTCAGAAGCATCAAGACCAGCCCGCCGGTGAAGATCAGGATGTTGCGCAAGGCGATGGATACGGAAGACCCGATCACGCTGAGGATCAGCGTGGTGTCGGTCGTGATGCGCGACAGCACTTCTCCCGTCATGATGTTTTCATAGAATGTCGGCGACATTCCGATCACGCGGTCAAAGACCGCTTTTCGGATGTCGGCGACAACCCGTTCGCCCAAACGAGTG
>JBCBDZ010000177.1:0-7231 GCA_038529225.1 Pseudomonadota bacterium
ATGTCCGGGACTCCTTGAGGTGCAACCTGTCACGGTATAGGCCCCCGCCCATGCGCTTTCAAACCGAACTTGTCCCCGCCACGCTGATCCGTCGCTACAAACGCTTTCTGGCCGATTGCCGTCTGGAAGACGGGCGCGAGATCACGGCGCATTGCGCCAATCCAGGCTCAATGATGAGGTTGGCAGAGCCTGGCATGCGCGTCTGGTTGGAACCCAATGACGACCCGAAGAAAAAGTTGAAATTCGGATGGCGGCTGGTGGACCACGGGAATGGCCATTTCACCGGTGTGGACACGTCGGTGCCCAACCGCGCGCTAAGGGCCGCACTTCAAGCGCGCGAGGTCCAAGGGCTTGAGGCCTACACCACTGTGCGCCCCGAACAGAAGTATGGGGAAAACAGCCGGATCGATTTCCTGCTGCAAGGCGACGGCCTGCCGGATGCCTATGTCGAGGTGAAATCGGTTACGCTGTCGCGCACGCCCGGCCTGGCTGAATTTCCTGACTCCGTCACCGCGCGCGGGGCCAAACATCTGGATGAGCTGGCGCGTGTTGCGCAGACCGGGCACCGGGCCATCACGCTCTATCTGGTGCAGCGTACCGACTGTTCCCGATTCACTCTGGCGGGCGATATTGACCCTGCATACGCGGCCGCCTACGAGGCCGCGCGGCACGCAGGGGTGGAAACCCTTTGCCTGGGGACTTACATCACGACTCAGGCCGTGACGGTAGCAAAGCCCATAGACATCGACATCTGACCCGACTGGCCCTTTTCGCCGCAGTGCAGTATGAACGAGACCACAGAGACCGCCGATGGAGCACAAAGTGAACCACGCAAGCCGCGCCCGTCAGACCAAGGACGGGATTCGCATTTATGACGAGGCTGACTTTGCCGGCATGCGCGCGGCGGGGCAACTGGCTGCGGACATTCTGGACGCGATGGCGCCTCTGGTCTTTCCCGGCCAGACCACAGGCGAGATTGACCGCGTGATCACCAAGATGGTCGATGACGCAGGCGCCAAATCGGCCACGATCGGCTACAAGGGTTACAAACACGCCAGCTGCATCAGTGTGAACCATGTGGTCTGTCATGGCATTCCGGGCGACAAGGTTCTCAAGGATGGCGATATCCTCAATATCGACGTCACCGTCATTGTCGATGGCTGGTTTGGCGACACAAGCCGCATGTATGTGGCAGGCAAACTGCCCCGCAAGGCCGAGCGTCTGATTCAAGTCACCCACGACGCCCTGATGCTGGGGATCGAGGCCGTGAAGCCCGGCAATACTTTTGGCGATATTGGCCACGCGATCCAGGGCTTTGTGGAAAGTCACCGCATGTCGGTGGTGCGCGATTTTTGCGGCCATGGTTTGGGCCGCGTATTTCATGCGCCCCCCAACGTTCTGCACTATGGCCGTCCCGGCACAGGCGCTGTGTTGGAACCAGGCATGTTCTTTACAATCGAACCGATGGTGAACCTTGGCCGCCCCGAGACAAAGACGTTATCCGATGACTGGACGGCGGTCACGCGGGACAAATCCTTGTCTGCGCAGTTTGAACACTCTGTGGGCGTGACCGAAACGGGGTTTGAAATCTTCACTCCCTCGGCAGCGGGCCTGTTCCACCCCACATTCGATTGAGGTCAGGGCGGACGACACGTCCGCCTTACGTAAGGCGCACCTGTGGTGCGCCCTCCTGCCCTAGCTGCCGCGTGTCCGATGGGGTCCGGCAACGGCGGCAACCGCCAGAATAACCCCGGACACCGTTGCAATCATCCCTGCCGCACTGACCGAGGCTGACGCCCCGATCCAAAGCGGGCCGTATCCTGCCAGAACGTAGCCGACAATCGCCGCAAGAGCGGCAAACAGCATCGACCATGCCACCTGATGCCCCAACCGGTTGGTCATCATCCTTGCGGCCGCGGGCGGGCAGATGAACATGGCGATCACGATGATGGACCCCACGGCATCAAAGGCCGCAACGGCTGCAATCGCGGATACGATCACCAATGCCAGACCCAGAGGCCCCGTGCGCAGGCCAAGCCCGCGGGCGAACCCTTCGTCGAAGGTGGACAGGGCCAGCGGTCTCCAGAACAGCGCGATGAAGGCGCCAACGACCAATAGGGCCAGCACCATCCGGGGCAGTTCGACAGGCAGACCGGCCAGCGCGCTTGCATCCATCAAGGACCCCCAGCCCGTCGCGTCGAGCCAGATCAGGCTTTCCAGATTGCCAAAAAGCGCATGTTCCACATCCAGATGCACGCTGGAGGTGTCGGAACGTTCGAGCAGCAGCACGCCGCCTGCGAACATCGCCGTAAATACCACGCCCATCGCCGCCCCGGATTCGATGCGGCCCAGACGGCGGATCGCCTCAATGGCCACAACCGCCAGAACCGCAGCACCCGCAGCCCCCAGCAACATCGGCCCCGTGGTCACGGTGCCGGTCAACAGAAAGGCGACCACGATGCCGGGCAGCACCACGTGGCTGATCGCATCGCCGATAAGCGCCTGGCGGCGCAACAACAGAAAGTTGCCCGGCAGCGCGCAGGCCACGGCCACACAGACCCCAATCAGGATCGGCGTGAGGGACAGGGCGACAAACTCGGCTCCCATTCAGACCGCCTTTGGCGCGGCAATGCGCCCGTCAACGTCGCGCAGCTGGTCGGGGGTAAGCACATCCTCGATCGGGGTCAGCCCGTCATAGCGGGTGGCTGCAACCGCAAAACTGGAATCCGCGCGCACCAGTGCCCAGCGGGTTTCATCCAGCAGAGCCTTGGAGGCGGCCGCCTGACCCGCTTGCGTTGCCACCCCGTCCGGAAGGATCAGCCCGGCGCGGCGCATCAGGCGGCGGGTGAGGGCTTCGAAGATCGGTTGGCCCTGCGCCAGCGCCAGCAGCCCTTGGCGCATATGCACCCGGCGCTGGTAGCGGCGGTGCATCAGCAGCGAGGCAAGCACACCACGCCCCGGCGAGAAAAGCAGCGAAACAAGGAAGAGCGAGAAGCCGACCAGGACCACGATGGGACCTGTGGGCAAGGCCGGGGCGACGGCAGAGATGGCTGCGCCGACATAACCGGATACGCCGCCAACCGCCCCTGCGATGATCACCACGTGATTTGCGCGGTCAGTCCAGAAACGGGCAGTGACGGCCGGCACGATCAAAAGGGCGACTATGAGGATAAGGCCCACGACCTTGAGCCCGACGACGGTCACCACCAGCACGATTCCCATCATCGCCAGATCGATGCGGCCCAGCGACCACCCTGTCGCCTCGGCATATCCGGGATCAAAGGCGGCCAATTCCAACGGGCGGCGCAAGATCAGCACCAAGGCCAGAACGGCAGCGGCAGACAGAGCCAGCAGGATCGCATCGCCGCGCAGCATCCCAGCCGTAGAGCCAAGAAGAAACCCTTCGAGCCCGGCCTGTTGACCCGCTGACATGGTCTGCACCACCGTCAGGATCACAATGCCAAAGCCAAAGAAAACCGACAGAACCGCGCCAATCGCTGCATCTTCGCCCAGCCGGGTGGCGCGGGTCAGACCCTGCACGCAAAGCAGGCCAATGGCGGCAGAAACAGCCGCCCCAATCAAAAGCCCCGGCAACCAGCGCCCGTCACCCCCAAGGGCAACCATAAGTACAAAGGCAAGGCCCACGCCGGGCAGCGTCGCGTGGCTGACCGCATCGCTGACCAGTGCCCGCTTGCGCAAGAAAAGGAAGGTGCCCGCGACACCTGCGGCGATACCCAGCAAGGCTGCACCGACAGTTACCAGCGTCGCGTTGTAGCCAAGCTGCAAAAGCAGTGCGTCGCCCAGCATGGGACTAGCCTGCGACGCTTTCCGGATCGACCCGCGCGGTGGTCAGGCGACCGCCATAGGCGGCTTGCAGGTTGTCTTCGGTAAAGACGGTTTCGACAGGGCCCGCCGCGATGACTTGAGTGTTCAGCAGCACAACATCGTCAAAATAGTCGGGCACCGTGGCCAAATCATGGTGGACGGCAAGCACGGTGCGCCCCGTGTCCCGCAGGTCTTTGAGTACGCCAATGATCGCCCGTTCGGTGGCTGCATCCACCCCGGCAAAAGGTTCATCCAGCACATAGACATCCGCATCCTGCGCCAGCGCCCGGGCGAGAAAGACACGCTGTTGCTGCCCCCCTGAAAGCTGTCCTATCTGGCGGGTGGCAAAGTCGGTCATGCCGACGCGGTCCAGTGCTTCCATAGCTGCCGAACGATGTTTGCCGCGCACCCGACCCAGCAGACCCAACTGCCGGTACATCCCCATCAGCACCATGTCGATGACGCGGGTCGGAAAATCCCAGTCCACGCTGGCGCGCTGAGGAACATAGGCGATCCGGTCGCGCATCGCGGCAAGTGGCGCGCCAAAGACGGTCACTGTGCCAGCCAACGGCTTGATCACATCAAGGGCGGCCTTGAGCAGGGTGGATTTGCCCGCACCGTTGGGTCCGACAATGGCCGTCATGGCCCCCGCACGCACCGTCAGGTCGACCGAGAATATCGCGGGCGTCTGCCCGTAAGACACGGTCAGATTGCGCACCGCCAATGGGCTAGTTGTACGGACTGCTTCGGCCTCGCCCAAAGACTCATCCGTGACAAGCTGTAGGTTCTGGACGTTCATGCGGCCCCTTTCAGGCGTCCCAAGCGCCCTGTTGCAGGCACGTCAGCGCCCAGCGCACGGGCGATGGTCGTCACATTGTGATCAATCATGCCTAGCCATGTGCCCTCATAGGTGCCCTCCGGACCCATCGCATCAGAGAACAACGCACCCCCGATGGTCACCGTGTGCCCTTGGGCGGCGGCCCCTTCGATCAAGGCACGGATATTGCGGTCAGAAACCGAGGTTTCGACAAATACGGCAGGGAGTTGGCGTTCAACCAGCAGATCGACCAAGGTGCTGATGCGGTTCAGGCCCGCCTCGCTTTCGGTCGAAATCCCCTGAATGCCCAGCACCTCAAAATCGTAGGCCCCACCGAAGTACCCAAAGGCATCATGTGCCGTCAGCAACACACGGGCAGGTTCGGGCACCGCTTCAAGGGCAGAGCGGCTGTAGTCAGATAGCGCTTCGGCTTCGGAGATAAAGGCGGCCGCGTTGGCCTCAAACATCTCTTTGCCCTTGGGGCGCAGAGCTGTGAGGGCCTGCACAACTGCGGGCACGCATTTGACCCACAGGTCAGGATCCATCCAGATATGCGGATCATAGCGCCCTTCATAATCTTCGCTGCCCAGCAGCAGATCGGTATCAACGGTTTCCGCAACAGCATGGACGGGGCGTTTGCGCGCCAGATCAAGAAGGAACTCTTCCATCTGCGCTTCAAGATAAAGGCCATGCCAGAACACGGCATCAGCCCGCGTCATATCCACGATGTCACTGCGAGTCTGGCGGTAGGCATGCGGGTCCACGCCCGGCCCCATCAGGGCCTGCACGTCAACGCCAGTCCCGCCAATCGTACGTACCAGATCGGCAATCATGCCTGTGCTTGCCACCGCATTGATCCGGGAGGCCGCAAGGGATGGCGTTGCAACCATGGCTGCAGCGCCTGCAAGAAGAGAACGTCGAGAAAGAAGCATCATAACCTCAGAGTCAGCGTGTCGGTGAATTGACATTGAATATGAGAGTCATTCGCAAGAAGTCAATGAGAATGCGAATGATTCGCAGGTAACAGGGTAGTGAGCGGACGATTTCAGTCGAAACTGATCAAAAACTGCGCACCAGACCCCTCGGACAGTAATGCAATCCGCCCGCCACGCGCCTGCACGAGGCTGCGCACGATGCTCAGCCCCATACCGGTGCCACCCCGTTCACGGCGGGTGGTAAAAAAGGGATCAAAGATGCGGTCCCGATTGCCCGCACTGATCCCCGGACCATCATCAGCGACAAGGAGCGCGGTGCCACTGGCCCGCAGCGTCACCTTTTGCGCCCCATGTTCAGCGGCATTTCGCGCCAGTTGCGTCAGGATCGTCGTGAGATCCACCGCCAAAAGCGGGATGTCACCGTCTTGTGCTACGTCGAGCGTCACGTCCGTCTTTATGTCCCGCACCACAGTGCTAAGCCGACAGGTGCCCACCCCGGCGCTGTTGGCCGCCTGCGTGTGGTGGCCAAGGTCGTCCAAAAGCACCTGCATCCGCGTGCTCGCTTCGTGGATTGTATTGGTAAGATCGCGCGCATCTTGTCCGCTGGCCCCGGCTTGCAGCAATTCGCTGGCTCCACGAATGGCTGTCAAAGGCGATTTCAGCTCGTGTGTGACGTGATCCGCATAGGCTTTCATCCCCTCGGCCCGGCTGTTCAGGCTGTCACCCATCGCTATGACGCTGGCCCCCAAAGTGCTGAGTTCGGGCGTCCCGAATTGAACCGGGGCTGGCGCCGTTTGCCCCGCCTTCATGGCGCGGGCATAGCGGGTCAGCGCATAGATCGGACGCAGCACCAGACGCCAGAGCAGAAAGCCAAGCACGGAGGTGGCAATGACCGCGAGCCACCCGATCAGCCACGCGGCTTCGCCCCAGCCCAGAATATTGCCCCAGAGCCGCAAATAGACGATGCCAAACAGCGGCAGCGCCAGCACGGCGGCCAGTGTGCCGCCAATGACCAATGCCAAGGGGGGCCGCCATTTGGGCGTGACAGGTTTCACTGGCCCCGACACAGGCCCATCCGAATTCCGATCCCATGCACAGTCTCAATCGCGTCCGCACACCCCGCATCCTCAAGCTTGCGGCGCAGATTGCGCAAGTGGCTGTCGAGCGTGCGGTCGCTGACCCCGGTCCCTGTTCCATAAAGCGAATCGGTCAATGCAGGCCGCGCCGCAACACGGTCAGGGTGGGCCATGAGGTGCGCAAGAATATCCATCTCGCGCGCGGTCAGCGTGACAGCGGTGCCGTTCACGTGGCAGCTGTGGGTTGCGGCATCGACACTCAGCACGCCACGGCTCAGGGACGGTGCCGCCCTTTGCACGGCCTGGGTCCGTTTCAGGATCGCAGCGATGCGCGCCACCAACTCGCGCGGCGAAAAGGGCTTGGTCACATAGTCATCCCCGCCCAGTTCAAATCCCAGCACACGGTCGATCTCGTCCTGGCGGGCGGTCAGAAACAGCACAGGTGTTTCGTGGCTGGTCCGCAGGGCGCGACACAAGGCCAGCCCGTCCATTTCGGGCAAACCGATGTCGAGAACGATCAGATCAAAGCGGCCCGAGCGTGCCTTGGCCAGCCCTTCGGCTCCGTCGCCCGCCTCACT
>JBCBDZ010000178.1:0-7193 GCA_038529225.1 Pseudomonadota bacterium
CGTAGCTCAGCGGTAGAGCAGTTGACTGTTAATCAATTGGTCGTAGGTTCGATCCCTACCGCCGGAGCCACTTTTTCAAGATAAAACAGGCGCTTACTTGTCGCGCCTTGTAACACGTCCGAACCGTCCGACAATCGTCCGAAGTCGGACGTTTCGGACGGTCTTTGGCCTGCCCATTTGACTTTTTGGGGCAAAGGCGGCAGCCATAGGTTAAATGCGGGTGGTCTCGATCTTCGGGGTCCGCTGACACCAGGGAAAGATCTGGCGCAAGGGCGCGCAGCTCCAGGTCGGGTCCGGCATTTGCCGGGGGGTCCTCCGCTCACATCATCAGAAAACCAAACTGGAGGGCGACATGCGCACCGACGCTCAATCGATGCACGGCAACTGGGCCGATGGCATTCTGACACACATCCTCGATGTCGACGTATCGGCACAGGATGTAACCCCGGACGGCCTGTACCGCGTTATCATGGTGACGACGGCCGGGAACGTGGCTGTCACACAGCATGACGGCACTACTGAAATCCTGCCGGCACTGCAGCCGGGGGTCCCCTACCCTTTCTCGCCTGCGGCGATCCTGAATGCCGGCACAACGGCCACGGGCATCAAACTGCTGCGCTAGGCGCGGCGTCGGGTTTTGAAATTCAGCGACGTGCGCGGGCGTTCGATCGACAGGATCGCCTCGGCCGCGCGCGCATCGCTTTGCGGCATGTAGACCTGGCGCAGCCGCGCATCCGTGCCGGCGGTGTTGCCCAATGCATCATCGACGTCGTCGCTGGGGATATTGGCGTGCCGGGCGTTGTCGCTGAAGGTGCGCCGCAGATCCCGAAACTGGATGTCGGCAACTGACGGGCACGCCTCGGCCGCAGCCTTTCGAATTTTTGCGAAAGCATAAGGGAATGTCGTGTCGGCGTAGTGCGCACCATCAAGCCGCTTGATGATCCGTGCGCGCGGATCCTGCGCTGTAGCGATAGCACGCTCAAGATGGGGGCGCACGTCCGGATGGATCACCAAATAGTTCAGCCTTTCAAGCTGACTGTCCTTGGACCGCACGATGCGCCAGACCAGCGTCCCATCTTCGTAGCTCACGAAGTCGGCGGCGCGCGCGCTGTACACATCTGTGACGCGCTGGCCCTGAAACATGCCCAAGTAAAGTGCCAGTCTCATGTCCTCGTCGCCGGCGTCGATCGCGGCGGCCTCGAGCGCGTCGAATTCATGCCAGGCGACGGTGCGTTGACGCGGCCGCGGCGTAATCATCTGCATCCGGTGTAACGGATTGGCATAAATCACGCCTTTGAGCTCGGCGTAGCTCATGAGGATGCTGAGCATCTTGATCAAGCGACGGGACACGGATCGACCGTGCTCGTCATAAAGCGCTTCGTACCAGTTATGCACGACAGGTTTGGTCAGCTTGCGCATATCGGATCCCTGCCACTTTTCGAGGATCCGCGCGATGTCCTTGCGGTATTCCTGCTGCGTCTTGGGGCGCAGGTTATAGAACCGGGGGCTGGCCATGTAGCTGACGCAGACCGCATCAATCGAATTGCCTGCGGCCGTCGCGGCCGGGGCCGTCGTGCGCGCGGGTCCACTGGCCTGGCGGTTCAATTTTTCTGCCTCCCGCACGGACCAGGTCGGCCGGGTGCCGTCCAGTTCGACCGCTTCGAAGCCGGCTGCGCGTTGCGTGGCGTTCGGTTCCCACCAGACGCGCCAGTCGGACGTGCGTGCGCGCCAGCGCTGGCGCAGGCCGGCAGGCGGGGCCTTGATGGGCTTGGCAGGTTTAGTCATTCGGCCTCAACTTCTATACGTTCGATTTCCTCGTCGACGGCCTCGAGGACACGTTCAATCTGGGCCTCGAGGTCGCGGAATAGCGTGTCGATTTCGGAGCCAATGGGGCCGTCGTCAAAGTAGCCCGCGATGTCCATCATCGTCTGCCAATTGCGCTTGCGGAGCGCTTTCAGCTTACGATCAGTACGGGCGCGTGCCTTTTTTAAGGTCCGCGGAATTGCAGCGGGTTTAGCCATTGGCCCGTGTCCTTGTGTAAACCACGATTGGCAGTGCGGCCATGAGCCCCCCGCCTGTCCCGTCCCGCGTGCCATCGCTGCCGTGATGCGGGCAGCGATGGTCAACGCGCCAAGTGGTGTGATCGGGCGTTGGCCGCGTGTCTGTCATCCAGCAGGTGCAGCCAACCGGTTTGCGAACAGCCATCAGCCCGCATCCTCGTGTTCGCCACACCACGAATGGGCGGCTGTCCACGGCCACATTGCTGTGTGCCTCGGAACCCTTGGTTCTTCCGTGATACCTGCTGGTGCGCGACGTCTGCACTGGCCAAATCCCTCACCGTTTGGGATCCAGTAAACGCAGTTTTCGCAGGCCGACACGCCGTGATCTACGGTTGGCTCAGCCATCACGCAGTCCCCGCCAGTTTAAGCATGTGTACGTTGCTGGCCGGGGGCTGGCCCGGCGGTGTCGCCTGCAGATCGGCCAAGGAATAGCCTTGCGAACCCAGCCAGTTTTCGAATGCCTGGCGCCGCCACTTGCGTGGCTTCAGGCAATGCGGTGACGGCAGGGGAAACCCGTCGCGTTCGATCAGGCGGTCCACGTTCTTGCGGAATGTGGCCACGGTGATTTCCAGCTCTTGCGCGATTTCCCTGGCTTCGATCCAGATCGATGTGCGGCCGGTCATTGCTGCCCCCTTTCGCCGCGGACCACCTGCAGGCGCGGCGCCTCCCGGCGCGCCGACGGCATTGGGGTTGCCGTCGGCGCGCCTGTGGCTGCCATGTGATCGTGATTTGTCTGGCCCTGTTCCTGCGCCGCCTCGACCGGTGGGAGGTTGGTCGAGGCGGCGCCGGACTGACGCAGCTGGCGGTATTCGGTCAGCAGCTGCGGCATGTGATGCAGCAGCAGATCGCACTCTAGTTCCGTGAGTGTGGTGCGTTGGACCTTGTGCGCCAGGCGTTCGGTTTCCTGCAGGATGGACAGGGCGGTGGTGGGCGGGGTGTGCTGCGGTGCGGGATCAGCCATTGGCGGCCCCGTCCGCCGTCACTGCGTGCAGCAGTCGCTGTTTCAGGGCAGGCAACTTGTGCAGTCTGGCGGCCAGCTCGGCCACGTTGCGGTCCATCAGCTGGGGTGGAACCACGTGGTTGTGGCCAAGCATGCCATCAAAAACGGCCATCCAGTGGACTTCGAGGATCGGCAGGAAGCGCGCCAGCTGGTCGACGGTCATTTCCTCGGTGCCGGCATGCAGGCGCAACAGGGTGTCGGCTGGGATGCCTGTGCGATCACAGACGTATTCGATTGTCAGATTGCGCAGGTCCATGATGTGCCAGAGGCGTGTGACAAGCATGGTCGACACGCTGCGTTCCGGTTGCGGATCATGGGGCGGTGGCGAGGTTTCGGCAGCCAGCATCGGGAGCTCCTATCGTTTGCAGATAGGTGCTTAGTTATGTGTAGTTACCACACACCGTCAAGGCTATTTCACACATTTTGTAGTGCTAGTCGCACGTCCAGAAAGCCGCGTGGCCATACAGCGGGACAAAAATGGACAGCACAATGTCGGTGTTTTCGTAGTCACGCGGGTTGCAACTGATCAACATCATGACCAGCCCGCAGGCCGGGAAGAAAACAAAAAACAGAATGCTGGCTAGTAACAATCTCATTCTAACAATCCCGGGTTTTTAAGGTGCGCGCCTATATGCTGCTAAGCCAAACTCCATCGCGTACTCGTGGTTTGCCTCAGCCATCTCGGTCAACTCTGATGCACGGCCAAAGCTGAGATCGCCTAAAACTTGCATCGCAAGGGTGTATCCGAACATGCGCTCGTCGTCGTTTTTTGCCTGTGCCTTCGACACATCTAGCATATCTGCAAACATCACCATGAACTTGGGTAAAGCTGGAACTTCAAAGCCAGTTTCTTGGCAAACTATGTGCTTGGTTTTTCGGAGCCAACCGCGCTGGATCACTTCGTAGTTTGTTCCAGGCAAAAACACTTTACTCATAGGACCTCCAGCAGTCCTTCACCAAGCCGCGGATGCTTACAGCATTGTCGTCTACGACATAAAGGCGCTGATGTTCCGGGTGGATTGATGCTGATACAAGTACATGCTTTTCAAACCGTCGAAGAATAGTCTCTGCCGTGCCGCTATTGAGGTCATAGACCTGCGCGATCACAATATCGCCCGCCTTTGGGGGGCGTTGACTGACGGTATCGACCGTTATCAGGTCGCCGGGCAGTATTCCGGCTAGTGCCATCGCGTCCGTCAAAACGCGCCAAGTGTCTACTCCGTTCCGCGTCGGTTTTTCGTCGCATCGTACCGAGGATGGACCCGCCCAGGGCGCTGCATCCCCTTCCGAGAAGCCAATTTGAATTTCATGAGCTACCTCTGGCGATGCGACACCAGCCCGCTGAAGAATTTCAGAAAGCGGTGCCTTGAGCATCTCGGCAAAGACGCCAGCGTCCGAAAGCGTCATTTTCTGCTTTCCGGCATATATTCTTGACACCACCGTGCGGTCACGACCCAAGGCCTCGCCCAGATCATGCACCGTGACGCCTAGTGCTTTCTGCTTTTTCTTGAACCACTCCGCATCCATGTGTGCGAAGTAGCGACTTCGCACCACACATATAAGCGTCATTTTCACACATTTGGTTTGACGAACGCACATTTTTCGTCGATATGTAGTGTCATGAGTAAGCACATCACACCATTGGAAGTGGCTGAGGCTACGATTGCGCCGATAGAAGAGCTTGCCGTGCTTTGCGGCCTGAATGCCAAGGCTGCATACGGTTGGCGTCGGGAAACGAAGCATCGCGCAGCGGGCGATTTTCCGTCGGCGAATATCATTCGTCAGATCTATGATCATGCGCGTGCGCGCGGCATTCCGCTGGAGTTGCGCCACCTGATCTATGGTGCTTCGCAAGATGAGCTTGCCGGCCTGACCGGTGCGCCCGCCCCTGCCCCGCTTCCCGAACAAACGGCCGCCGCATGACCGGCGCGGCCTGCATATCCGCCACCTCCCTGGCGGTGAAACCGACCCGGCGCTACTGCCTTGTGCCGGGTGCTTGGACCTTGGGGCGCGTGCTGCTCGCCGCGCCCCAATTTTTCAGCTCCGGGCGGGCGGTTTGACATGTCGCACATGCAGCTGAAATTCGCGGCCATCGCACTGGCCTACAAGGCCAAGGTAAACGAGGTCGATCCCCTCGAGGTTGATCACCTTTTGACTGAAGCCGACACGCAGCTGCCGCACGACCATTTCGTTTATCTAGGGATTTCCGAATTCGCGACGCAGTACCAGACCGCGTCCGAACCCGACCAGGTGCGCGCGTTGGGCGACCGCCTTGCCGACCTGGTCGAAAAGTGGGCGGTGACCGAGCCGCCCGATCTGAACCGCAAAGACATCCATGGATAGCAGGGGGTTATCATGACGGATCAAGATCCACGCACACGCGTGCATAGCCTGGTCAAGCAGGTGACGTTTCTTCCGCAGTCGGACATGAAGGACGATCTGCGCCTGGTCCAGGATCTGGAAATCGACAGCCTGGACCGTGTCGAGCTGTGCATGGCCGTTGAGGAAGAGTTTGGGATCGATATCCCGGATGAAGCTGTTGAGGCCTGGCAAACCGTGGGCGATGTGTTCGCAACGGTGGCGGCATGAGCGGTCGCATGAATTCAGCCGATGGCGTGGTGGTCCATGCCCTTGGGGCCATCAACAACCAGCGCATCCGCAAGGCCCGCGATATCAAGTGGTTTGCGGACATCCTTCGCCAGGCGCTGCCCCACACGTCGGATCACATTCCGCACCTGCAGCCGCTGCTGAGTGTTGCGGTGGAGCTGATCGACAAGAACCCTGTCTATTTCGACGGCAGTCCGTGGTTTGCGGGCTGGAGCCTGCGGGTGTCGGACGCGCTGCAGCAGTACCACCAGCTGACCTGCGCGGAGTTCCAGGAGCGCATGCAGGACGCGCTGAACCGGAGGGTGGCATGATGCAAGCGGAACTTCAAAGCATCGCCGAAGCCCAGCAGCTGCACCTGGCGCAGGCCGCACACTGCCAGAAACTGGCCGACATGTTTGCCAGGGTGCGCGGGTTTGCCGAGGACCTAACGGCACAGGGGTTCGGTGTCGAGCTAAAGCACTACGGCGCGGAAATAACGATCCACGTTTTCCTGGCCGGGGGCGCTGCCCCCCTCCAGGTCGACCCCGCACCCCAGCCGGATAATTACCACACGACGTCGGATCAAGCAGGTGCATCCGACGATGAGACGGCTGTGCGCGTGCCAGCCCCGCAGGACGGTCACAAGGTTCCTGCGGGTGCTGAGGGTCAGGTGGTGCATGACGATACCGGGGATGCGTTGTTGGCGGTCGATCCGCCCGCACCTGCGAAAAAAGCCGCACCTTTTGCGCGCGTCTGGACGGATGAAAAAGAGGCAGAGCTTGTCCAGCTAAAGCACGCGGGCAGCAGCTGGGCGGACATCGCCAGCAGCCTTAAGGTCACGTCCAAGGCGGCGCAGGTGCGCTATGCGAAAATGCGGAAAGAGGGGCGCTTGCCGGACGCTGACGGCGGCGCCCCTTCAGCTGGTGCGTGCGCCAACACCGCCAGCGCCCCTGCACCGGCGGCAACCGATGTGGGGGTGGAGGCATCCGGGGCGGGCAATGCGTGCGACCAGGCCCCGGATGCGCCGCCTGATGCGCTGTCGTCGGCCGAGCGCCGCGTGTTTTCACGGATCGAGCGGACAGCCAATCCCAACCAGTTCGGCCGCAACGAAGATCTGCATATCGCCGTGGCCCTCGCCGAAGGTCAAAAAATCGGTGCCGTTGCGGCGCAGCTGATGTGCGAGCCCGAAGATATCAAGGCCCGCTTTGCCGAGCTGTGCCCGGCGGGCACCATCGAAGAGCAAACGCAGGTGCTGCAGGTGCTGAAGCACCGCGCCGAACACCCAGGGCACGACTGACCATGTCGGCGGCGCGTCAGCAATATACCATCGATGAGATCAAGCACATGCTGCTGGATCGCATCCAGGACGTGGCTTACCACTACGCGCCGCCGTGTTCGACGTCCTATGAGGACAAGGGCATATACTTTACCCTGAACCCCGGCCGCGCGGATCGCAGCGTCGGCAGTTTCTACATCCACCTGCGCGGCGACAAGCGCGGGCGGTGGCGTGACCATGCAACGGACCAGTACGGCGACGTGCTGGACCT
>JBCBDZ010000179.1:0-7172 GCA_038529225.1 Pseudomonadota bacterium
GTCGGGTCGCTGTAGTTGACCACCAGATTGACGCCTTCGCCGACAATGCTGCCGTCCTTGACGATAACGGCGGCAAATGGCGCAGCCCCGTTTTCAACCATTTCCTTGCGCGCAATGTCGATGGCACGCTGCATGAAGTGTTCGTGTGTGCCCATGTATCCCCCGAGTGATGACACAAGTGCAGGGGATGCGGCTGTTGGCTGTCAACGTTCACCCTCGGCGGGCAACATCCCATGGGGGAAGTGCCGTGTTCTTGGGCGGTTTTTGCCAATTCAGCCGCAAAATGCATCATAAGCACAATGCAGGGACAGCCTGCGCGGCGCCCGGCTTGCCGCGCTCCACGGGCTGTTTCTGGGTATCCATAGCCCGGTTGAGGAACATCCATGTTGACCAGAAATGACTTTCACACGCTGTTCCAGTCGCCCGGTCCGGTGATCCTGCCCGTGATCCACGTCCTTGACGGCGCACGCACCCAGGAGAACATCGAGCAGGTGGTGCGTGCAGGCCTCAAGGGGTGTTTCCTGATCAACCACGATTTTGAGAAAGAGGCCCTGATCCCGATCTTGCGTGAGGTGCGCGCGGCGTTTCCGAGCCTTTGGATGGGGGTCAATTTCCTGGCCGTCACAGGGTCGGGCGCCTTTCCGATCCTTGGTGATCTTGCGCGCTCGGCGTGTCGCATTGACGCCTATTGGGCCGATGATGCCTGTATCGACGAAGATGGGGACAACGCTCAAGCCGCTGGAATCGCGCGTGTTCGTGAGGAAAGTGGTTGGAAAGGGCTGTATTTTGGCGGCACGGCCTTCAAGAAAC
The DNA here is from genome assembly GCA_038529225.1 of Pseudomonadota bacterium. GTDB lineage: Bacteria > Pseudomonadota > Alphaproteobacteria > Rhodobacterales > Rhodobacteraceae > Tateyamaria. The sequence continues at coordinate 811 of JBCBDZ010000179.1, forward strand.
AGCGCCCGGTCGCACCGGACAGGTACGGGGATGCGGCGCGCAATGCGACCCCGTTTATGGACGTGATCACGACCTCGGGCGTTGCCACGGGACACGAGGCGGACCCGGACAAGATCATTGCCTTTCGCGCAGCCATCGGGGAGCGCCCCCTTGCGCTGGCGTCGGGCATCACGCCGGAAAATGCGCACGCGTATGGTGACGTCGACTGTTTCATGGTGGCAACGGGCATCAATGTGCCGGACAATTTCTACGACATCGATCCGGACCGCCTTGCCGCGTTGATCGATGCCTGCAAACGGCTTGGGTGAAAGGGAGCAAGACGATGACACGTACCGACAAGGGGCCGCGGGATGCACGCTGGTATCTGAGCCTGATGTCGCCCAACACCAAGGGCGGGCAGTTTGCGTGGTTTGACCCCACCTCGCTTTACATCAACGCAGCCGCCTTCGAGGATCTCACGGACGACCTTGTGACAGACCTTGAGGGGCTTGAGTTCGACGTTGTGGGTGGTCTGGACGCCATGGGTTTTGTGCTGGGGGCGGCCATTGCCGCACGGCGCAAGGTTGGCTTTTTGCCGATCCGCAAGGCGGGCAAGCTGTGTGTGGACACGGACAAGGTGGCCTTTACCAACTATTCCAAACGCACGCAGGACATGGAGTTGCGCCTGCCTGCCTTTGCGCCCGGCGACCGCGTGTTGCTGGTGGATCAATGGGTGGAGACAGGGGGTACCATGGACGGCGCCATCCGTCTGGTCGAGCGGCAGAAGGGGGTTGTCGCGGGCCTTGCAAGTATCGGGATCGAGGAAAACGAAGCCACGCTGGCCTACCGCGCGCGGTTTCCCTGCATCACCGCGATTGTCCCCGGCAGCGCCTGGCAGGCCGAAGCGAATGCCAAACGGTTTTCGAGCTTTGACAGCTATGATCCGACCAGAGCCTTTCCAAACGCGGATCGTTAGCCAGACCTCTTAACAAGTGTTGAAGATTTGCGCGAAACAGGGGAAAAGCGCACGCGCCTGCAATCACAGGTGCGATCGGACGGGCACAAGATGGCGGGCAGACGCGCAACAGTGAACATGGACAGGGCGGCACAGCTTTCGGTGGCGCCGATGATGGACTGGACAGACCGGCATTGCCGTTTTCTGCACCGGCAACTGAGCCGTCATGCCTTGCTTTATACCGAGATGGTCACTGCTCCGGCCCTCGTGCGGGGCGGTGCGTTGCATCTGCTGGATCATCACATGGATGAGCATCCCGTCGCTTTGCAACTTGGCGGCTCGGACCCGGCCGAACTGGCGCGTGCTGCGCAATTGGGCGCGCAGGCGGGATATGATGAGATCAACCTCAATTGCGGTTGCCCATCCGATCGCGTGCAGTCTGGAACATTCGGCGCGGTGCTGATGCGCGATGCCGGGCTGGTGGCCGAGTGTGTGGCGGCCATGCGCTCTGCTGTTGATGTGCCCGTGACCGTCAAATGCCGCATTGGCGTGGATGAACAGGACCCCGAGGCCGTACTGCCTGAATTTCTGGCGCGCATTGTGGCTACGGGTTGCGAACGGGTCATCATCCACGCACGCAAGGCGTGGTTGCAGGGCCTCAGCCCAAAGGAAAACCGGGATATTCCGCCGCTGGATTACGATCTGGTCATGCGGATGAAGGGGCTGTTTCCCAATTTGCATGTCTCGATCAATGGCGGGGTCGAGACGCTTGATCAGGCGCTGGACCTGCTTGAGACGGGCCTTGATGGCGTGATGATCGGGCGCGCGGCCTATCATCACCCCTCCGACATTCTGGCCGAAGCTGACCGACGGGTCTTTGGTGCAAGCGAGGACAGCAGCGCCGAACAGGCCGTTGCCGCGATGCTGCCCTACATCGAAGCACATCTGAGTACCGGGGGGCGCCTGCACCAGATCACGCGCCACATGCTGGGCCTGTTTGCGGGCCGTCCCGGTGCACGGGGCTGGCGGCGCACCCTGAGCGAAGGGGCCACCCGCCCCGGTGCCGGACCCGAACTGGTGCGTGCTGCATTGGCCCAAGTGTCCCCTCTGGAAGCACCCGCCAAAGCGGTGTAGCAGGCGCTGACCCTGCAAAACGAGTTCGCCTGATGCCCGACATGTCCCTCGTTCTTTCGATGCTCGCGCTGCTGGCCGGGATCGGTGCCTTCGCAGGGGTTTTGGCAGGCTTGCTCGGCGTCGGGGGCGGGATCGTTCTGGTCCCTTCGTTCTTTTATGCCTTTCAGACACTTGGCTATGACGGGCCGGACCTGATGCAGATGTGTCTGGCCACCTCGCTGGCCACGATTATCGTGACCTCCCTGCGCACTGTGCACCGCCACAGCAAAAAGGGGGCTGTGGACTGGGACATCCTGCGCACATGGGCCCCGGGGATCGTCACGGGCGCAGTGTTGGGGATGCTGATCGTGTCGCAACTGCGCTCGACCACGTTACAGGCGATCTTTGGTGTGCTCGCGTTGAGCGTCGGCCTTTACATGAGTCTCGGGCGCAGTGACTGGCGCTTGGGTCAAGCCATGCCATCCGGCTTGACGCGCGCGGCGCTGTCGCCCGTGATGGGGTTTCTGTCTGTCCTGATGGGCATTGGCGGGGGCAGCTTTGGCGTTCCGCTGATGAGCCTTTTTGGCGTGCCCATCCACCGGGCCGTGGCCACGGCGGCAGGGTTTGGCGTCCTGATCGCAGTCCCGGCTGTGATCGGCTTTTGTCTGGTGTCCATGTCCACGCCTGTGCCGCCTTTCACGGTGGGCGCGGTCAATCTGATCGCTTTTGCCGTCATCATCGCGATGACTCTGATCACCGCCCCTTGGGGGGTGCGACTGGCCCATGCCATGGATCCCGGCCCGCTCAAGCGTGTCTTTGCCGTCTTTCTGGTGCTGGTTGCGCTCAACATGTTGCGCAAGGCCGCTGTTGGATGACCCTCGAGCAGGATGGATACGCTGTCTTTGACACGGACCGGCGGGTTGCGCGATGGGCAACGGCAGCAGAGCGCGCCGCGCGCCGGGTGGCGGACGATCCGGACATGCGGGCAGCCAATCTGCGCCATGGGGAGACATGGTTTGTAGGGGTCGATGCACTGCCCAACGGGCCAGAGGGGGAGGTGGACGATGTACCGCTTGCCGGTCCGTGGCAAGATCACGTTCCCTCACTGGCGATGCACAGTGCGCAGCTTTCAATCATTTACCCCGGCTATCCGCGACGCGACCCGGGCCAAAGTGAGGCAAACCACCGTTACCGCATCACGCGCGCAGCCGCCCACGTGGACGGGTTGCTGCCCGAAGGACCCGCGCGGCGGCGGTACGCGCGCGAGTTTCACGCCTACATCCTTGGTCTGCCGCTTAATCCTGTCGCCGCGGCACCCACGGTCGTTTGGCCAGGCAGCCACCGGATCATGCAAACAGCGTTGCGCGAGGCCATAGGGAATGAACCGGTCGACAAAGTTGACCTGACCGATGCCTACCACGGCGCGCGCCGTGCTGTTTTTGCCACCTGCGACCCGGTCCCGATTGTTGCTGGTCCAGGGCAGTCTTTTCTCATTCACCGCTTTGCCCTGCATGGAACGGCACCTTGGGATGGTCCGGCGACCGGGGGTCGTATGATCGCTTTTTTCCGCCCCGAATTCAACGATCCGCAGGACTGGCTGGCTTGGGACGCGGCCTGAGCGGCCATGCGCCTTACTTTGGCCAGATAAACTGTCTAGAATGCGCCCCAGCAATAGGTGCAGATATGAGCAGGTCGCATCCACAAACCGCCGTCCAACGCCGCCGGGTGTTCTACATCCCGGGCTATGATCCCATTCATCCCCGCCGCTACCGCGAGCTTTACCGCAAGGAAGGGGCTGCGCAGGCCGGGATATCGGGCTACGAGATCGCCTTGTCCCCGGGCAAGAACGAGGCGCATTACGGCTGGCAGGTGGTCGCCAAAATCGGCGATCAGACTGTGCATGCGGATGTGAACGTTCTGGTCTGGTCCGACATTGTGCGCGCCAGCATGGACACTTCGATCCCCGGGACATACGCACAACTGGTGCGCACGGCGTGGACCTATATCGGTTCGGGCGCGTTGCGCCGGTTGATGCGTTTGCGCAAAGGGCCGGTGATCGCCGCGCTCTATCCGGTTGGGATGTTGCTGTTTCAACTGAGTATTGCGCTCCTCGTTGCGTGGGGCGCAATGGCCGGGACACAGGCCGTGTTCGAGATGATGATGCGCTCACTGATCAGCCCGATTTTGCCGCCCTTGGGAGAGACGGGCATGTCCGTGTTCTTTGCAATAACGGTCGCCACGGGCACGTTGCTGTGCATGAGTGCCGCTGGCGTGGCGGGATACATCGTTCTGCGCTGGTTCAAGGCACGGGACGGCAAGTTCTTTGCCTATTACCTGATGCATGACTATGCCTATTCGGCCCAGTCGCGCGGCGCAAACCCGGCCCCGCTAGAGGCGCGGATGGCTGAGTTTGGCTCCGCCATCGCGCAGGCGCTGAGGGAGGACGTGGACGAGGTTCTGGTGGTTGGCCATTCATCGGGCGCACATCTGGCCGTGTCGATCCTGGCCGACCTGATCCGCTCGGGACGCGTGCCCCGGAACGGTCCGGCCCTGTCGTTTCTGTCTCTGGGACAGGTGGTGCCCATGGTGTCGTTTCTGCCGGAGGCGCACCGGTTGCGTGCGGACCTGCAATTTCTTTCGGTGCGCGAAGAACTTGCTTGGGTTGATGTAACGGCACCCGGGGACGGGTGCGCCTTTGCCTTATGTGATCCGGTGTCCGTGTCCGGTGTTGCACCAGAGCATAAACGCTGGCCGCTGGTCTTTTCGGCGCAGTTCACCCGCAGCCTCAGCCCTGAGCGCTGGGCAGAACTGCGCTGGCGCTTTTTCCGTCTGCATTTCCAGTACCTGTGCGCCTTTGATCGCCCGCTGGATTACGACTATTTTCAGATCACCGCTGGCCCGATGACGTTGGGGGGCCGCTACGCGGACCGGCCGCCGTCCAAGTCCCGCATCGACGTGGCGGTGTCCAAATACACCTCGATCGCCGCATGAGGCCACCCAAACCGCCCAGCCGCCCGGACCGCGTGTCGTTGTGGCGTTACATGCAGTTGTTTCGCGCTGACATCCTGTCCGCGCAACCTGCACGGCTGTATCGGGCGTGGATGGCGGAGTTTCGCACGCCCTTTTTCCGCAGTTTCCTGATGAACCAGCCCGAACTGGTCAAAACCGTGCTGAAGGACCGTGCGGGCGATTTCCCAAAATCGGATCGGATTGGCGAAGGGTTGCGGCCCTTGCTTGGCAATTCGGTGTTCCTGACGAACGGTGACGTCTGGAAACGCCAGCGGCGTATCATCGACCCGGCCTTTGAGGGCGGTCGCTTGCGCGAGACGTTCCCGGCCATGTGGGAGGCCGCCGAAGCAGCAGCGGACCGTTTGCAGGAAGGGGTGAGCGAGATCGAGGCGCAAACAAGCCACGCTGCTGCCGACGTGATTTTTCGCACACTCTTTTCCATTCCCATCGAAAACGAACTGGCGGCAGCAGTATTTGACGAATTCCGCGCCTATCAGCGCAGCCAGCCGATCCTGAACCTCGCCGCCTTTGTGCCCTTGCCGACGTGGATGCCTCGACTGTTTCGCGGCGACACCCGCGCCAGCGCGGCGCGCATTCGCGGATTGATCGCCCGCTTGGTTGCACAGCGCGCTGATGACATTGCCGCAGGCACCGCACCTGACGATCTGGCGACCAAGATCATGACCACGGCCGATCCGGTCACGGGGCAGACGTTCTCGCCCGAAGAGATGGTGGATCAGGTCGCTATCTTCTTTCTTGCGGGGCACGAAACCAGTGCTTCTGCCTTGGCCTGGGCGCTCTATCTGATGGCGCTTTATCCTGACTGGCAGGACAAAGTGGCGGCTGAGGCACAGGCGCTTGAGACCTGCGATTTTTCGGTGATCCCCAAACTGACCACCACCCGCGATGTGTTCCGCGAGACCCTGCGCCTCTATCCGCCGGTGCCCATGATGGTGCGGCAGGCCACGCAAACCGAAAGGTTCCGCGATAGATCAGCACCGCTCGGCAGCCAGCTGGTGATCAGCCCATGGCACCTGCACCGCCACGAACGGCTTTGGGACCGCCCTGACGATTTTGACCCCGAACGGTGGCACACCGAAAATGGCAAATCCTGCCAGAGGGATGCGTTCATCCCGTTTTCTGCGGGCGCGCGCGTGTGCACCGGGGCAGGGTTTGCGATGGTCGAGGGTGTTTTGATTCTTGCGCGGCTGCTGCGCGACTTTGAGGTGGAAACCGTTCCGGACCGCAATCCGGTGCCTGTGGCGCACCTCACGGTGCGCGCGCGCGACGGGATATGGCTGAATTT
>JBCBDZ010000180.1:0-7077 GCA_038529225.1 Pseudomonadota bacterium
GATCATTTCTCCCAATCCCCAAAACGCACAGGTTCGGGACCATCGCGACCACCCAGTTCGGTCGGCAGGTCAAGCGCTTTGGCGGCCTTGCGCCGCGCCTCGGCCTCAGCCAATGCGCGCTGCGCGGCAGGGGGCAGTGGGCTGTTGTCTTGCTTTTCGGTCATGGGGTTCCTCTTGGAGTGTGTGCTTGATATACAACCAAATTCAGCCCCGGCAAGGTGGGTCATACATCGGAAAAGCAATGAACGATATCGGCATCCCCGCGCGGCGCAGCGCCATTTATCTGCTGGACCAGATTATGGGCGAGGGCAAATTGATGTCCGAAGTGATCGGGGCGGGGGCGCTGGACCGGCTTGACCCGGCGGACCGTGCCCGTGCGCAGCGCCTTGCGACAGAGACCCTACGCAGCATGGAGCGTGTCGACCGCCTGCTCCAGCGCCATTTGCAAAAATACCCTGCCACCACTGTGCGCAACGCCTTGCGTATCGGCACGTATGAGTTGTGCCGGGGCGAGGCTGCGCATGGCGTGGTCAACGGGATGGTCACGATCATCTCTAGGCATAAACGCTATGGGCATCTGAAGGGTCTCGTAAACGCCGTACTGCGCAAAGTGGCTGACAAGGGCCCGGAACACTGGCCGACCTTGCGTATCCCGCGACTGCCGTCGTGGCTGCGCAAGCCATTGGTGCAGGCCTGGGGTTCAGAAGCTGTCGGGGGCATGGAGGCCGCGTTTTTTGCGCCAACGCCTCTCGACCTCACGGCCAAATCTGACGCCAACTCTGTTGCAAGGGCGACAGGGGGCATGGTGTTGCCCACTGGGTCTGTGCGATTGGCTGATGCAGGGCAAGTGTCGACCTTGCCCGGATTCACGCAAGGGGAGTGGTGGGTGCAGGATGCTGCCGCCGCCGTTCCGGCGCGCGTGTTGAACGCGCAGCCGGGTGAAGCTGTGCTTGACCTGTGCGCCGCACCCGGTGGCAAGACCATGCAACTGGCCGCCGCTGGAGCAGGTGTTATGGCCGTCGACATATCGACCGGACGGATGGAGCGGGTGAAGCAGAACCTGATCCGCACGGGTCTGAACGCCAGAACCGACGTTGCGGATGTGTTTGATGTCACCGGTCAATACGATGCCATTCTGCTCGATGCGCCATGTTCGGCCACCGGCACCATTCGACGGCACCCGGACCTGCCCTTTGCAAAAGACGGATCGGAGTTCGGCGCTTTGATCGAGCTGCAGGGCCGTATGCTCGATCATGCACTGACCCTGCTGAAACCCGGCGGCAGGCTCGTCTTCTGCACATGCTCGCTGCTTCCGGACGAGGGTGAAGTGCAGATCGAAGAGGTGCTGGAGCGTTACCCCGGTCTGCAGGTTGATCGTGACGCGCTGAACCGTCCCGGCATAAACCCTGCCTGGATCACCGAAGAAGGCGGTCTGCGTCTGCGCCCGGACCTGTGGGCGGAACATGGCCACATGGACGGATTTTATGTTGCGTGCTTGCGCAAATCACCCTGACGGTGCGTGACTCGGAGCGTGTGCATCGGTATGGTGTGCCAAAAGCGCGCGTAAAGACGCCACGAGGCAGTGAACATGATTACCAACATTGGGTTTTCCGCACAAAAGGCCCGGTTCCTGAACCGCTGGCATGCGGCCCGCGCGACCCGTAGCGGCACCATCACCGCCTTTGTCTCGGCACCTGAACCCCGCACCATCGGCAGTTTTGCGCGTGGCCGCCAGTTGGTGGCGGGCAACTACCTGTTTGCAGGGGCGCTGGTCGAAGCACCGGGGACAGAGCTTTGGGACGTGACTGCGCCCGATGCGACGTTTGAGGATGCCCTGCACGGCTTTGCCTGGCTCGATGATCTTGCCGCTGTCGGGGACGGCAAAAGCCGCGAAGCGGCCCAACGCTGGTTGTGGGGGTGGATTGACCGGTACGGCAAGGGGCGCGGACCGGGTTGGACGCCGGATCTGACGGGCCGGCGCCTGATCCGCTGGATCAACCACGCCCTTTTCCTGTTGCGCGGATTGGACGGCCCGGAGCCGGATGCGTTTTACCTCTCTCTCGCCCAACAGACCCGATTTCTTGCCAAGCGGTGGCATGCTGCTGCCCCGGGCCTGCCCCGGTTCGAGGCCCTCACCGGACTGATCTACGCTGGTCTTTCTCTTGAAGGGATGGAGGATCTGGCCCCGCCTGCCATCACCGCTCTGGCCCGTGAATGTACGCAAAAGATCGATGATCAAGGTGGGATACCCACACGCAATCCCGAAGAGTTGCTCGACGTTTATACGCTGCTCACATGGGCTGCAGGTGCCCTGGAAGAAGCAGGCAAGCCCGTTCCGGATGCACACATGGCCGCGATCGAACGGATCACGCCGACGTTGCGCACGCTGCGCCATTCCGACGGCGGGTTGGCGCGCTTTCATGGGGGCGGGCGCGGGCAGGAAGGGTGGCTGGATAACGCACTCGCTGCATCGGGTGTGCGCACCCGACAGGCCGATGGGCTGTCCATGGGCTATGCGCGGCTGAGTGCGGGGCGCACCAGCATCATCATCGACGCAGCCAGACCCCCTTTGCCCGCTGCGAGCCAGAACGCCCATGCCTCAACCCTCGCATTCGAGGTGACGTCGGGGCGTCGTCCACTGATCGTGAACTGTGGTTCCGGGGCCAGCTTTGGTGCGAATTGGCGACGGGCGGGGCGGGCCACACCGTCGCATTCGGCGCTGACGCTGGATGGCTATTCCAGTGCGCGGCTTGGAGACGCGGACCGCGCGACAGCCAATGAAGTGCTGATACACGCACCGGATCACGTGCCCATCGAAGTGAGCCACGCACCAGATGGTTTGCGCTTTCAAGGTGGGCACAATGGCTACAGCCGCACCCACGGGTTGACGCACGCGCGCCAATTGGAGCTCACCTTTGACGGGCGGGGCATGGCGGGTGAGGACATGCTGCTGGCGCTGGAAGAACATGAAAAGCGAGTGTTTGACAAAGTGATGGATGCCAAGACGCTGGGCGGCATTCCCTATGACATCCGGTTTCACCTGCACCCGGAAGTGGACGCCGAACTCGATATGGGCGGCACTGCCGTGTCGATCGCGCTCAAAAGCGGAGAAATGTGGGTGTTTCGCCATGATGGGACACAGGAAATGTCCCTTGAGCCAAGTGTTTATCTCGAAACTGGGCGTCTGAAACCGCGTGCGAGCCAGCAGATACGACTGTCAGGTCGCGCCATGGGATATGCAACGCGTGTCCGCTGGTCCTTGTCCAAAGCGCAGGAAACTGCCATGGGCATCCGCGACCTGAACCGGGATGAACCGGTCGAGATGTACGACTAACAAGGATTGCTGCCAATCATGACTGACCTCACGCCCCTGCGCCGTGCCCTGATTTCTGTTTCAGACAAAACCGGACTTGTTGAATTTGCCACCGCGCTGGCCGGGCAGGGGATCGAGTTGCTTAGCACCGGCGGGACCGCCCGTGCCCTGCGTGACGCGGGTTTGAACGTGAAGGACGTCGCCGACATCACCGGTTTTCCCGAGATGATGGACGGTCGGGTCAAAACGCTGCACCCGGTTGTCCATGGTGGCCTGCTGGCTCTGCGTGACAATGATGACCACGTCGCCTCGATGAAGGAACACGGCATCGGGCCTATCGATCTGGTCGTCGTGAACCTCTATCCGTTCGAGGAAACCGTCGCCAAGGGCGCGCCTTATGGCGATGTCATCGAGAATATCGACATCGGCGGCCCGGCGATGATCCGTTCGGCCGCCAAGAACCATGGGTTCGTCACGGTCGTCGTGGACGTCGCTGATTATGATGCGGTGTTGTCCGAACTCTCTGAACACGCAGGCAAGACCACCTATGCCCTGCGCCAGCAGCTTGCGCAGACGGCCTATGCCCGCACCGCTGCCTATGACACCGCTGTCAGCACATGGATGGCCGCGCAGGTTGGCCAAACCCCACGCCGTCGCACCTTTGGCGGAACCCTGGCCCAGAACTTGCGTTACGGCGAAAACCCGCATCAGGCCGCTGCGTTTTACACTGACGGCACCGCCCGTCCCGGCGTCGCGACGGCGACCCAGCATCAGGGCAAAGAGTTGAGCTATAACAACATCAACGACACCGATGCTGCCTTTGAGTTGGTCAGCGAATTCGCCGGCCAGGGTCCGGCCTGCGCCATCATCAAACATGCCAACCCGTGTGGGGTTGCGACCGGGTCCACATTGGTCGAAGCCTACACTCGCGCTTTTGATTGCGACCGCACCAGTGCGTTCGGGGGTATAATCGCCTTGAACCAGCCTCTGGATGGCGAAACGGCGCAAGCGATTGCGGGGATTTTCACCGAAGTGGTCATTGCCCCCGGGGCAGATGCCGACGCCATTGGTCTTTTTGGTCAGAAGAAAAACCTGCGTCTGCTTACCACCGAAGGGTTGGGCGACCCAGCGGCCGCTGCTTTGGCGGTGAAACAGGTGTCGGGCGGGTTTCTGGTACAGGACAAAGATGTGGGGCGGATCACCCGCGATGATCTTAAGGTCGTGACCAGGCGCGCGCCGTCCGAACAGGAACTGGCCGATATGCTGTTTGCGTGGACCGTCGCCAAACACGTCAAGTCCAATGCGATCATCTATGTCAAAGACGGTGCAACCGTTGGTGTAGGGGCCGGGCAAATGAGCCGAGTGGACAGCACCCGCATCGCCGCGCGCAAAGCGGAAGACATGGCAGAGGCCATGGGTCTGCCCGCGCCACTGACCCAGGGATCTGTTGTTGCCTCGGATGCGTTCTTTCCTTTTGCCGATGGGTTGATCACAGCGGCCGAGGCTGGCGCGACGGCGCTGATCCAGCCGGGCGGATCAATGCGGGATGACGAGGTGATTGCCGCCGCAGACGAAGCCGGGCTTGCCATGGTCTTTACTGGCATGCGGCATTTCCGGCATTAAACCTGTCATGAAACCTATCTGGATCAGTGCGGCCATCGCCTTTTTCCTCGACCAACTGTCGAAGTATCTGGTCATCCATGTGCTGGGCGTGTCGCAGTTCAGGCCCATGGACGTGCTGCCCCCCGTCCTGAATTTCCGCTATGGCGAAAACAGGGGCATCAACTTTGGTTTGCTCGGCGATGGTACCAGTGTGTGGGTGCTGATCTCGATCGCACTCGTGATCTGTATCGGGGTGCTGTGGTGGGTGCGCAGACACCCTCAGCCACCACTCGCCAACGTCAGTGCTGGCCTGCTTGTCGGTGGTGCGCTGGCCAATGTGCTTGACCGGCTGCTTTATGGCTTTGTTCTGGATTTTCTCAACATGTCCTGCTGCGGGATCAACAACCCGTTTGTGTTCAACGTGGCCGATATTTTTATCTTCGCCGGCGCTATCGGCCTTGTCTTTTTCGGGCAGGACGGCACCCCCGCCGAAAAGAAACGCGGCAAAAAGGGTGCGTGACAAGCGCGCCCAAGCTGCGATAATGCAGGCCGAACCCAAGGAGAGTTCGTCCATGCGTCTGATCGCCTGCGCCCTGATTGCCGTCCTGACCCTCGCAGCCTGTGAGAACAAAGGTCTGCGCCAGGTTCAGTCACTGGGCAGTGGGCCGGACGAGTTCATCATTGTCCCGGCCAAACCCCTTGAAACTCCGGAGAGTTTTTCAGCGTTGCCGCAACCCACGCCGGGCGGCGTCAATCGCACTGACCAACGACCCCTGGACGATGCCATTGCGCAACTGGGCGGGCAGCGCGGTTCGCCGACAGCTCCGATCCCGGGCAATGATGCGGCCCTTGTGAACCACACCAGCCGCTTTGGCCGAGAGGCCAACATCCGCGCCACGCTGGCCACAGCCGACGCAGAGTTTCGCCGCCGGCAGGCCCGGTTCACCCAATTCAGGCTGTTTGCGCAGGACACCTACGCCATCGCCTACCGGCGCGAGGCGATCAGCCCGGGCGCCGTGGCCCGTCAGTTCCAGCGCGCCGGCATTCCGACCCCCACGGCCCCGCCGGGTCGCCGCTAGCCCTGCTGCCGCCCGACACCTACCTCACAAAGCCGCCAGTACCGCTTGAACCCGGACTGGTCTGGCGTATCTGTTAGCCACACCGCACCTCATCAGGATTTGCCATGACCAGACTGCGTTCCGTTTTTGCTGCTCTTGCCCTGTCGATCATCTCTGCACCCGCCGCCATGCACGCCGCCCAGGAGGGCGTGACGACCTTCACGCTGGACAACGGGATGGATGTGGTGGTGGTCGAAGATCACCGCGCGCCCGTTGTTCAGCACATGGTCTGGTACAAAGCCGGGTCGGCTGACGAACCGGTCGGCACCTCCGGCATTGCCCACTTTCTGGAACATCTGATGTTCAAGGCCACAGACACCCTTGCCGATGGCGAACTCTCTTCGACGGTGGCGGCCAATGGCGGGCGGGACAATGCGTTCACCAGTTACGACTACACCGCCTATTTCCAGCGTGTCGCTGCCGACAGGCTGGAGTTGATGATGCAGATGGAAGCCGACCGGATGCGCAACATCCGCTTTACCGAGGAAAACGTGACGACCGAACGCCGCGTGATCATCGAGGAGCGCAACCAGCGCACCGAAAACAACCCGCGCGCGCTTTTTGGTGAGCAGATGAACGCGGCTCAGTATCTCAACCACCGCTACGGCGTGCCGATCATCGGCTGGATGCATGAGATGGAAGGGTTGGACAAGGAGGACGCGCTGGCGTTCTACGACACGTTTTATTACCCCAACAACGCCATTCTCGTCGTGTCCGGCGATGTGGAGCCGGACGAGGTCAAGCGTCTTGCAGACAAATATTATGGCGTCATCCCGGCCAATCCGGATATGCCGGAACGGGTGCGCAGTGCCGAACCGCCCCAAAATGCCGAACGCCGCGTCATCTTTCGCGATCCGCGCGTGGCGCAGGAATATGTGAGCAGGTCGTATCTTGCGCCGGAACGGGATCCCGGCAATCAGGAGACCGCTGCGGCGCTGACCCTTCTGGCAGAGGTCCTTGGGGGTGGTCAGACCAGCTACATGACTGAAAAGCTGCAATTCGAAGAGCAAAAAGCCGTGTGGTCCGGCGCGTTTTACCGGGGCA
>JBCBDZ010000181.1:0-7073 GCA_038529225.1 Pseudomonadota bacterium
TGGCGATCCGTTTTCATGGGGGCCGTTCCTGAAGGCGGCATGGGACGGGAAATGGTCTATCGGTGCGCCGGTGATCATTCTTGGCGGCATTTACGGCGGGGCTTTCACCCCGACTGAGGCGGCGGGTGTGGCAGTGTTCTATTCGCTGTTTGTGGGCGTGTTCATTTACCGCGAGCTGACGATGAAGAAGATCATCGACGCGCTGCGGTTTACCGCCCTGCTGACAGGAATTCTGATCCTTCTGACGCCGACTTTGGCCTTTGGGCAACTGACCGCCTTTTTTGATGTTCCAAGTGCGGTGCAGGAAGGCATCACGTCGCTGACCACCAACAAGTACCTCGTGTTGCTGCTGATCGGCATTTTCTACATCTTCATCGGCACCTTTATGGAAAGCCTCGCGCAGATCGTCCTGTTCACCGCAGTCTTCCTGCCGCTGGCGCTTTCTCTGGGTGTGGACCCGGTCATGTTCGGAATCTTCACGGTGATCACCTGCGAGATCGGCTTTCTGACACCGCCCCTTGGCGCCAATCTGACAGTGGCGGCCCGGATCTCGGGTATCTCGATCGAGCGTATATCGGTCGCCGTGCTGCCATTCATCGTGGCCTACATCGTGGGAATGCTGATCCTGATTGCGTTCCCGGACATCGCAACGTTCTTGCCCAATTGGTTTTACGGGCCTGCACTCTAGAGAGGTAAAGGCATGTTCGATCTCATTCTCAAGGGTGGCGAGGTGTTCGACGGCACCGGCGCGCGGGGATTTGTCGGGGACGTCGCGCTCAAGGACGGGCGGATTGCCGAGATCGCGCCCGAGGGCGAGATCAGCCATGCCAACGCAGCCGAAGTCATAGACGTCGCAGGCCTGAGCGTCTCCCCCGGTTTCGTGGACATGCACACCCATTCGGATTTTACCCTGATCGCGGATGGCCGTGCCGAAAGTCAGGTGCATCAGGGCGTGACGACCGAGGTGATCGGGCAATGCGGCATCTCTTGCGCGCCGGTGGTGAGCCATGACCAGATCAAGCGCGTCGCGCCCTGGCACACGAACGATGCCAAACACAAGAACTGGCACGGGTTCGGCGAATATCTCGACGTGCTGGACGAGACGGATCTGGGCGTAAACGTGATGGCCTTTGTGGGGCACGGCACGATTCATCGCGCGATCCTTGGCGGCGATCTGCGCGCAGGTGAGGCTGATGAGGTCGCTGACATGGCGCGGCTGGTCGATCAATGTATGGATGAAGGTGCCGGAGGGTTTTCGTCCGGCCTCGAATACTTTCCCGGAATTCTCGCAGCACCGGAACATCTCGTGCCCATGTGCGAAGTGGCGGCGCGGCGCGGCCGGCTTTATGCCACACATGTGCGCAACCGCGACACGCACTACGACCTTGGCTTTGGCGAAGCCATAGCCACTGCACGGCAGTCAGGCGCAAAACTGCAGATCAGCCATATCCAGCCAAAATTCGGCGCGCCGGATTATGCGATGGAACACACCCTCGAAATGATCGACCTTGCGCGCCGTTACGACTGCGACATTGCCTTTGATGTCATACCGCACGACTGGAACCACACTCTGATGGCGGCTATTCTGCCCTCATGGGCACAGGCCGGGGGCGTCGACGAAGTGATGAAGCGGCTTGCCGATCCGGAGGCGCGCGAGAAGATCAAGGCCAATCCACAACCCATGTGGCTGATCGTAAAGGCGGAAAAGTGGTCAGACATCGTTTTGCTGAATGCCACCGAAAACAAGGACATCGTTGGCATGGATTTCGCCGAGATCGGGCGCATGCGGAACTGTCATCCCTATGACGCGGTGCTCGATATTCTGCTGGAGGAAGGCGAAAACATGATGGCGTGCATGTGGTCCTCCAAGTCCTTCCGTAACTCTGACGTGGACCTGTGCCTTGAACAGGATGAATGCGCGGTGATTTCGGACACGGTGGCGATCGCCAATGACGGCATCCTGAAGGACCACATCGGATCCTTGTCAGGATACGGATGGGCCGCGCGGTTCCTGCAGTACTATGTGCGGGACCGTCAGGTGCTGACGCTGGCACAGGCCATCGCAAAAATCAGCTCGATCCCGGCAGACAGGCTCGGAATCAAAGAGCGCGGGCGCCTGAAGAAGGGGTATCACGCGGATATCTGCGTGTTTGACAAGTCCGTGATTGCGAGCAACGCAACGGCGAAACACCCGCGGCGCTACGCATCGGGCATCGCCCATGTGCTGGTGAACGGACAGCTTTCGATGCGCAACGGCGCACGCACGTCGGTCAATGCCGGTCAGGTTCTGCGGGACTTCAAGACATAGCGCCGGTGCATGGTCGCTTTGCGCGCAGTGGCGCCATGGGCTCGGGTGTTGAGACAGGAAATAACGCGTGATCCAAGGCACAGGCGGCCATGATGCCTTCGGTGAACAGATGGGTAGGCTTTTGCCGGACGGCAGTCTAGGGATTGGGGAAACAAACGAGGCCAGATCATGCAACGCAGCACACTTGTAATTCTTGTAATGTTTCTGTGCGCCGCCGGTTGTAGCGGTATCGCCACGGATCGCACCGTCGTCACCGGCGCAGGGCCCGACGACTTGCTCAAGTTGCGCGCAGGCCCCGGACTTGATTACAACGTGGTCCTCGGGCTGCCGGACGGAACATCGCTCAATCGACGGTCTTGTGTGACCGAAGTGGGCCAGCTCTGGTGTCTGGTGTCCCTGACGGCCGCACCACGCATCACCGGCTACGTCTCTGCAGATTACCTGTCGGAGCGCTGATGCCCGACCATCACGGCCAAAGCTGACACTTGTGGAATTCGCGCAGACGTCACCCTGCGGGTTCACACCTGCCCTTTGCTGCAAACGCAAAGCTTGCCGATGATCGCATGTTAAAAACGAAAAAGGGGCGCAACCTGTGCTGCACCCCTTTTTTGATTTTCTGTATTCGGGTCTGTTTTAGCCGACGAGCTCAAGCCCGGAGAAGAAATAGGCAATCTCGACCGCAGCCGTTTCCGGTGCATCCGAGCCGTGAACCGAGTTTTCGCCGACGGACTCGGCAAACTCAGCGCGGATCGTGCCGGGGGCGGCGTCGGCTGGGTTGGTGGCACCCATGACTTCGCGGTTCTTGGCAATGGCGCCTTCGCCTTCCAGCACCTGGCAGACGATTGGAGCCGACGCCATGAACCCGCACAACTCGTCATAGAACGGACGCTCGGCATGGACGGCGTAAAACACACCGGCTTGGGCCTTGGTCAGATGGATGCGCTTTTGTGCCACAATGCGCAGGCCTGCTTCTTCGAACTTGGCGTTGATCGCGCCGGTCAGGTTGCGGCGGGTCGCATCGGGTTTGATGATGGAAAATGTACGTTCGAGGGCCATGGGTCTCTCCGTGTCAGCAGCGCGCAGGACCATCCCGGGCGCGAAATTCTGCGACCGCCTACCACGGGGGTTTACCCTTGAAAACCCCTGTTAATCCCCCTGTTCATCCTTATCCCACGCACGTGCGGCCAATGCTGCGACCAAGGCCACACAGACCACCGCAAGCATCACAAGAAGAAGGGCCTGCGGCGTGGCGGATGCACTGATCACAGCCGTTGTCGCCCAACTGAGGGCTGCGCCCAGCCCGAGGACGAAGGCCCCGTTCAGGCCCGACGCACTGCCCGCAAGGTCCGGGCGCACCGACAACGCGCCGGCATTTGCGTTGGCCAGCGACAGCCCATTGCCGATGCCGACCGTCACCGTCCCGATGAACAACGGCAGTACCTGTCCGCCGCCCGCTACGTAATAGGCCAGCGCGGCCCCAAGCCCAACGAGCGGAAACAGGCGTCCTGCAAGGATCAACCGGCTTGGTCCCAGCCGCCGCACAAGGCGCGCCGACACGCCCGCCCCCACCATGAACCCGGCTGTCGTCGATCCGAGCGCGACACCGATCAGGGCCGGCCCAAGCCCAAACACATCTGCCGCAACAAAGGGCGCGCCTGTCAGAAAGACGAAAAAGGTCCCTACTCCAAAGGCCTGCACACTGACATAGGCCCAAAAGACCCGCGACCGCAGCAGCGCGCCCAAGGGCAGCCTTTTGCCCACGCGGCCCGAATGAGTCTCGCCCAGATCACGCAGACACCACAGGAACAACCCCGCCCCCAGCAGCGCATAGGCCACGAACACCGATCGCCAGCCAAAAGCCGTTTCAAGCAGCCCGCCCATCATGGGCGCCAGCATTGGCGCTACAGCCATTGCAGAGGCAATCAACGACAATTTGGCCGCCGCCTCGCGCCCCTCATGCAAATCCCGCACAACCGCCGATCCAAGGATGCTGCCCCCGACGGCAACCGCCTGTGCCGTGCGCGCAATCAAAAACAGCGTCACGCTTTGTGCCAGCAAACACAGCACCGATGCCACCACATAAAGCGCCAGAAGCCCAAGGATCACAGGCCGCCGCCCGACCCGGTCAGACAGGGGCCCCATCACCAACTGCAACACCGCAGCAGCCAGCATGTAAAACGAAATCGCCCGCCCCATCACTGCCTCTGACACCTCAAAGTCCGCCCGCATCGCAGGCAGAGCGGGCAGGAACATGTTCAGCGTGAGAACAGACATCGCCGTCAGCAGAACAAGGGGTTGCAAGATGGGGAGGTGTTCTGGTCATCGCACGGGGCTAGCACGCACCGTTCCCCTCTGCTAGAGCGCGACTATGTTGCGCATTTCCGATATCTCCTACGCCGTTGCGGGTCGCCCCTTGTTCGAGGGTGCAAGCGCGGTGATCCCCGAAGGTCACAAGGTCGGCCTTGTGGGGCGCAATGGCACGGGCAAGACCACGCTGTTCCGCCTGATCCGGGGCGAATTGGCGCTGGAGGGTGGCGATATCTCTCTGCCCACGGGCGCGCGCATCGGTGGTGTGGCACAGGAGGTTCCGGCCTCCGCGACCTCCCTGCTGGACACGGTTCTGGCCGCAGACACCGAACGCGCCGAATTGCTGGCCGACACCAGCGATGACCCCGCCCGCATCGCCGAAATCCAGACCCGCCTGACGGATATCGACGCCTGGAGCGCCGAAGCACGCGCCGCCACGATCCTCAAGGGCCTCGGCTTTGACGATCACGAACACCTCATGCCCTGTTCCGAGTTTTCGGGCGGATGGCGCATGCGCGTGGCGCTGGCAGCCGTGCTGTTTTCGCAACCCGACCTTCTGCTGCTGGATGAACCGACCAACTACCTTGATCTTGAAGGGGCGCTGTGGCTGGAATCCTACCTCGCCAAATACCCCCATACAGTGGTGATCATCAGCCACGACCGCGGCCTGCTCAACCGGGCGGTTGGCGCGATCCTGCATCTTGAGGACCGCAAACTGACCTACTATTCCGGCCCCTATGACCAGTTTGCGCGCCAACGCGCCGAACGGCTGGCGGTTGCAGCAGCCATGGCCAAGAAACAGGATGCCCGCCGCGCGCACCTGCAATCCTATGTGGACCGCTTCCGCTACAAGGCCGACAAGGCGCGTCAGGCGCAATCCCGGCTCAAGGCACTGTCGAAAATGCAACCCATCACGACACCGCAAGAGGCAGGCCTCAAACGGTTCGACTTTCCCAACCCCGAAGACCTGTCGCCCCCCATCATCCATCTGGATGGCGCATCAACCGGGTATGGCGAAACCACGGTCCTGAGCAAACTGAACCTGCGTATCGATCAGGACGACCGCATCGCCCTGCTGGGCAAGAACGGACAAGGCAAATCAACGCTCTCCAAATTCCTGTCGGACAGGCTGCCTGCCATGTCCGGCAAGTTCACGAAATCCAGCAAACTGCGGATCGGCTACTTTGCCCAGCATCAGGTGGACGAATTGTTCATCGACGAAACCCCGCTGGACCACTTGCGCCGCGAACGACCCAATGAAGGCCCGGCTCGCTGGCGTGCGCGACTGTCGGGCTTTGGTCTGATGGCCGATCAGGCGGAAACAGTGGTCGGCAAACTCTCGGGCGGGCAAAAGGCACGGCTGTCCCTGCTGCTTGCCACGCTTGACGCGCCGCACATGCTGATCCTGGACGAGCCAACAAACCACCTCGACATCGAAAGCCGCGAGGCGCTTGTCGAAGCACTCACCGCCTATACCGGTGCGGTGATCCTCGTCAGCCACGACATGCACCTGCTGGAACTGGTGGCCGATCGATTGTGGCTGGTCTCGAACGGAACCGTCAAACCCTTTGAAGACGACCTCGAAGCCTACCGCAAAATGCTGCTGTCGGACGGCAAGGCGCAAAAACCCGCGATGGAAAAACCCAAGCCAAGGAAACTCGGGCGCGATGCCATTCTGACCCTCAAGGCAGAGGCGCGCAAATCCGAAGCGCGCGTGGAAAAGCTCAACGACATGCGCGACAAGCTGGCACAGAAACTGGCCGACCCGGACCTGTATGAAGACGCCAAGATCGGTGAAATGGAAGTCTGGCAAAAGAAATACGCCGAAGTGATGGAGGCGCTGGAGCGCGCCGAAACCCTCTGGATGAAAGACCTCGAAAAACTCGAAACAGCCGAAAGCGCCTGATGCGTCTTTGGGTCCCAAATACCTCGGGGTTTGGGGCAGAGCCCCAATAAACAATGTAATGCGCCGACAGGCGCGCCTTCAGAAAACAGCCATGATCGACACCGCTTTCCTTATCACCGCTTTTGTGACCATGTTCGTGGTGATCGACCCGATCGGCCTCGCGCCGTTGTTTGTGGCGTTGACCCAAGGCGTGCCCGAAACAGTGCGCCGGCGCATCGCGCTCAGGGCCTGCGGTCTTGGCATGGCCATCCTGATCGCTTTTGCGCTGTTCGGAGAGGCGCTGCTGGGCTTTGTCGGCATCTCGATGCCCGCCTTCCGGGTGGCGGGCGGCATCCTGTTGTTCCTCACCGCGCTTGACATGCTCT
Source organism: Pseudomonadota bacterium (assembly GCA_038529225.1). Lineage (GTDB taxonomy): Bacteria > Pseudomonadota > Alphaproteobacteria > Rhodobacterales > Rhodobacteraceae > Tateyamaria. Next base: position 6,887 of record JBCBDZ010000181.1, read on the forward strand.
TTGAACGGCGCACGCAGCGGCGCGAAGACCAGAGCGAGGACAGCCATGCCGATCCATCAGTGTTTCCGCTGGCCATTCCGCTGATCGCCGGGCCGGGTGCCATCGCGTCGGTCATCTTGCTCACCGGGCAGAAACCGGGGCTCGAAGGGTTGGCACTGGTGCTCGCCATCACGGCACTGGTGCTGGC
>JBCBDZ010000182.1:0-6982 GCA_038529225.1 Pseudomonadota bacterium
TCGCAGAAACCTCGGGAAGGCCAAGCCCTAGCAAAACCGAACCTGATTTTTGGCGGAGACCGACAGGTGGCTCTGAAAGAGACACCGGGAGTTTAAGTGTATTGCTGCGCAAGACGCGCGTCAGCCTGCCAGCGGTTCGAAAGAACCGCGAGAGCGCAGAGCCCAATCAGGACAATCCCTTCGGAACGAAACGACATTGACTGTGACAAGAGTTGGGCCTTCGCCCTACCCTTTCAGCAACACCGGCCACAGCGCACGATTGCGCCGCGAAAACGCACTCAGATGACCAATGCTGTCCAACCCGTGGTCATGCGGGTCGATCCGCACGACATCTGCCTTGCCCGCAAAGTTTCCAGCCAGTCGTTCCACGCAATGCGGTGGAATCAGATCATCATCTGTAAAGGCATGCAGGCGCACTTGTGCGTCACTCGCCCAGTCCGGCGCTGGCAGCCTTGGGCCAAAGTCCGCAGCGTTGAACGCGCGCGAGGTACACCATTTGCGCCACTGCCAGAACACGTCCCCGGGCAGGTCCTCTCCGAACCCCAACCGTCTGCCGGGCAGGTATCCGCAGATCGCCGTCGCCAACGGCCCGGCGGCGAACCAGAAGTTCATCGCCAGCGCGCGGTAGGGCCAGGGATGGTCGCTGTGATGCACCATGCCCGAGGCAACACCGATCACGCGTTCGATGTCTTCGGTTTCGGGCTGGTTGGGCAAGAGCATGGCGCCCAGCGAATGACCCACGACCCACAAGGGGGCGTCGGGGACGACCCGTCGCATCGCACGGCGCGCAGCCACTTGATCGCGAATCCCCCAATCCGACATGTCCGCTGTTGAGCTGCGCATCGGTCCCGACCAGGACCGCCCCATATCACGGTAGTCATAGGTCATGCAGGCCATCCCCCGTTCGGCGGCCAGCCAGCGCGCAAAGTGCGTGTAGAATGTCTGAAGCACACCCGTCGCACTGTTCAGCACCACCGCAGCAACCGGATCAGTGTCCGGTCGATAAAGCCGCCCGACCAGTTCTGCCCCGTCATCCGTCTTGAATGTAACGGACGTCTCGGACACGGGGAAAAGGTGTGGGGTCTGATCAAACATCGCGCGCCTCCGTATCATGGGCAGGATTAGACCGATCGGTCTATTCCGCACACTGGACCAATCGGTCTAGTCCTGTCAAGATGTCTGCATGACCGATATTGCTCGCCCAACGAAAGACCGCCTGATTCTTGCCGCCGCCACGTTGTTCCGCACGCGGGGCTATCACGGAGTGGGTCTGGCGGATGTGCTGGTTGAGGCGAAGGCACCCAAAGGGTCGCTCTATCATCACTTTCCCAACGGGAAATCCGACCTCGCCATTGCCGCTGCAACCTGGGCGTCTGACGAGATGCTGCGCCTGATCGCGGCCAGTTTTGACGGGGCGGACACGTTCAAGGCCGGGGCAACGACCTTGTGTTACAAATTGGCAAAGCTTTTTGACAAAACCGGGTGGGACACCTGCCCAATCGCGGCGACCTTGTTCGAAGGACCGGACAACACCGAAATGCGCACCCACGCGGCGCATATCTATGAGGGGTGGATTGCCGAAGTTCTGGACCACGCCGAGCGGCTGGGGCTGTCGGACACGGATGCGCAATCCAAGGCCGAGCACCTTTTCGTTCTGATCCAGGGCGGTTGGATGCTGGCGCGGGCGCGGCGCAATTCCGACATATTGCGCAGTCTTGCCGATCAACTGTAGCGGTGGACGCCGCCTTGCGCGCCCCGTAGTCTTGGCAGGTCACAGCGAATCCAAGCCCGAGGCCCCCTGAACACCGATGACAGACGAAAACGCCAAATATCAGGTTCTGGCCCGCAAGTACCGTCCCGAAACCTTTGCTGATCTGGTTGGCCAGGAGGCCATGGTGCGCACGCTCAAGAACGCGTTTGACGCCGATCGCATCGCGCAGGCTTTCGTGATGACGGGCATCCGCGGCACGGGCAAGACAACCACTGCCCGCATCATCGCCAAGGGCATGAACTGCATCGGGCCGGACGGGACCGGTGGCCCGACAACGGAACCCTGCGGGGTCTGCGAACACTGCCGCGCGATCATGGAAGGACGACACGTGGACGTGCTGGAGATGGACGCGGCCTCCAACACCTCCGTCAACGACATCCGGGAGATCATCGACTCGGTGCACTATCGCGCGGCCTCGGCCCGCTACAAGATCTACATCATTGACGAAGTGCACATGCTCTCGACCAGTGCGTTCAACGCGCTTTTGAAGACGCTTGAGGAACCCCCTGAACACGTCAAATTCATCTTTGCCACAACGGAAATCCGCAAGGTGCCGGTGACGGTGCTGTCGCGCTGCCAGCGGTTTGATCTGCGCCGGATCGAACCCGAAGTGATGATCGCCCTGCTGCGCAAGATCGCAGGCGGGGAAGCGGCGCAGATCACCGATGACGCGCTGGCCCTGATCACACGTGCCGCCGAAGGATCGGCGCGCGATGCCACGTCGCTGCTTGATCAGGCGATCAGCCACGGCGCTGGTGAAACGACCGCCGATCAGGTCCGCGCCATGCTGGGGCTGGCGGACCGTGGTCGCGTGCTCGACCTGTTCGACATGGTCCTGAAGGGCGACGCCCATGGCGCGCTGACCGAGTTGGGCGCGCAATATGCCGACGGGGCCGACCCGATGGCCGTGCTGCGCGATCTGGCCGAGATCACCCACTGGGTGTCGGTGGTCAAGATCACACCCGAAGCCGCCGACGATCCCACGATCTCACCGGATGAGCGCAGCCGGGGGCTGGCCATGGCCGAAACACTGCCGATGCGTGTGCTGACCCGGCTGTGGCAGATGCTGCTCAAGGCGCTGGACGAGGTGGGGATGGCCCCGAACGCGATGATGGCGGCCGAAATGGCCATCATCCGGTTGACCCATGTGGCTGACCTGCCCAGCCCCGACGAGTTGGTGCGCAAGTTGCAAAACGCGACACCTCCGGCCCCGGCCCCGCACCCCGTGCCTGGCGGAACCCCATCGGGCGCGCAGGCCGTTGTTCAGGCGCAAACCCGCATGGCCGCCAATCCAAACGCAGCGGGGCAGACCACGGCCCTTGCACAAGATGCGCAAGCCGCCCTCGCCCGGTTTCCGACCTTCGAACACGTTCTGGAACTGATCCGCGCCAATCGGGACGTCAAACTGCTGGTCGAGGTCGAGACCGGCCTGCGCCTGGCGGCCTACCAGCCCGGTCGGATCGAATTTGTCCCGGCTGAAAATGCGCCAAGGGACCTGGCGCAACGGCTTGGCCAACGCTTGCAACTGTGGACGGGCAACCGCTGGGCGGTTTCGGTGGTCAACGAAGGCGGCGCCCCTACGGTGGCCGAGGTGCGCGATGCCGCCGATCTGGCGCTGAAGGAAGCGGCACGCGCGCACCCCTTGGTGCAGGCCGTCATGGCCAGCTTTCCCAAGGCCAGCATTACGTCGATCCGCACCGCGCAGGAGATCGCCAATGCTGCCGAAGCCGAAGCGCTGCCGGAAGTGGACGACGAATGGGATCCGTTTGAGGAAGACTGAAACCACAAAAAGGCGTGTCGGCGGCGCAGTGGTTTGTGCGAGCGACATGAACGGGGGCTGCTCCATCCTCCATGTCTGGAGTTGCCAAATTAAACCAAATGGGATGGGCCATTGAAACGCCTGACTTTTCTCATCGCGGCGCTGCCCACATCCGCACGCGCCGAGGTGTGCGACAAGGTGCGCCCCTTCTGGACACCCGGCGCGCAGGCCACAAGTCTGGACGAACTGATCGGGTTGATGGCGACACCACCATCACTTGTCCTTTTGGTCCTGACCGCGCTCGCCGTGCGCTTTCGTCACCAATGGGGGGCGCTGGTGGTGGTTCTGGCGTGGACGGCGTGGGTTTCTGTCATTGCCTTTGTCGGTTTTGGCGGTGAAACGCAGGCTTTGGCCATGGCCGAGGGCTGCATCGGCTCACCCGCCTTGTTCATCGCCGTTGTGACTGCAATATGTGTGGGCATGATCCTTTACACTGCGCCGCGCGAAACGCGGCTCTGACCTCGATGGAGACAACACAATGCTCAAAGGCCTAGGCGGGCTCGGCGATATGGCCGGGATGATGAAAAAAGCGCAGGAAATGCAGACCAAGATGGCGCAGATGCAGGATGATCTGCACGGGATCATTGTGACTGGCGAAAGTGGTGCGGGCCTAGTCAAGGCAACGGCCACGGCCAAGGGCGAGTTGACCGGCCTCGACATTGATCCGTCCATTTTTAACGGCGATGACAAGGAAGTGGTCGAGGACCTGATCCTTGCTGCCATCAAGGACGCGCAGGCCAAAGCCGGTGAACGCGCGCAGGAAGAAATGGGCAAACTGACCGAAGGCATGGGATTGCCTGCCGGGATGAAACTGCCCTTCTAGGGGCTGCGCCCCGCTTGTGTGCCTTCTTTTGCCAGAGGGCCGGATACGGGCATTGAGACATCTTCTCCGTCGCGGTCATTGGAACCGAGGCGGCGGTGATAGAGTTGGCGAAACGTGAACAGAGCGACCAGAAACACGGCATAAAGGGTGAAGGCGATGCTGAGCCGGGCCATGCCCTGTTCAAAGGTCAGACTGCTCCCGACCCCACCATCGCGACGGGCGCCGCCCCCTTCGACGCTGGTGGCTTCGCCCGTGCCACTGGCACTTTGCACGCCGTTGGAACATTCCAGTTCAACCGCCTCATTGAGGCGACTGGTGTCCGCGCGCAGGTCGGGATCGACCTTGAGGCCGCGGCCATCCGCCAAAGCATCCGCAGCCTCCAGCACACGCCGCGCAGCGCGCAAATCCCCGCGCCGTATGTCGCCGGCCATCGATGTCAACATCACGTCCGGCGGCATGTGGTCAAGCGCACGCCGCAAGGTCGAGCGCACAAACACACCCACCTCACCCCCGCGATCCAGTTGTTCGGCAAGCGTGTTGTTCACCAGACGAAACGTATGCGGATAGGCACACGCCATTGCCGCCCCGGACATCACTGTCCAGACCATCAAAGCGCAATGCAGTCGCAAAAGGTGCCGCATATCCCCTCAACACAAACGTCAATTTGTCGGCACCTTGCACGGAACCTATTGAGAACAAATGAATCACCGCGCGACATTCTGCGCTTTCTGTTGCGCACAATCGGCCATACAGTCCTGCACATGAGCAGTACCAAGGATATAGACGCCCTGATTGAGATGATGGCCAAACTGCCCGGGCTTGGCCCGCGCTCGGCCCGGCGTGCGGTTCTGCACCTGATCCGAAAACGCGCGCTCTTGCTGACGCCTCTTGCGGATGTGATGCAGGTTGTCGCTGCCACGGCGCGCGAATGCATGAACTGCGGCAATGTTGGCACCACGGACGTGTGCGATATCTGCACGTCGGAAAAACGTGCCACGGGCGAGTTATGCGTGGTCGAAGATGTCGCCGACCTGTGGGCGATGGAGCGGTCTGGCGTGTTCAAGGGGCGCTATCATGTCCTGGGAGGCACCTTGTCTGCGCTGGATGCTGTCGGCCCGGACGAATTGCGCATCCCGCGCCTTGTTGACCGGGTGGAAACCGAAGGCATCTCCGAAGTGATCCTTGCCCTCAATGCCACGATCGACGGACAAACCACGGCCCACTACATCGCCGATCAACTTGACGGACAGGTCCGACTGACCTCACTGGCGCAGGGCGTGCCGATTGGGGGCGAATTGGATTATCTGGATGATGGGACGATTACGGCGGCGATGCGGGCGCGCAAGGCGATTTGACGTGTTTTGAAAAGGTGTCGTCGTAATTGGGTGTCGTGCGCCCAAATCAACAGTCTGTTTCTCTTTTAAGTCGTGTTCTATTCGTATTTTTGTTTCTACACTGAAATTGGAAACTCAATTACAGAATTGGAACTTTATTGTTGGAACTCCTGTTTGCGGCTCTTTTGCTGGGCGTCATTGTCTGGGTTTCGGTCGGGCTTGCTCGGAAAGACGACAAGGACCACCACAGCGCCTACAGGCCCGAACCGGTCAAACGGAGCGCCAGACGCGTCCCTCGCGCCCACGCGGTCAAACCCAAACCCGCCCGTCCGGCCCCGGCAAGGCCAAGGGCAGACATGCCCGTCGTCGAAGGGCCTGCCTATGTCATCGATGGCGACAGCCTGCGCATCAACAAGCAGGACATCCGCATTTATGGTGTCGACGCGCCTGAATTGAACCACCCGTACGGACAGAAAGCGAAATGGGCCATGGTGTCATTGTGCAAAGGTCAACGGGTCAAGGCGAAGATCATTGAAGAGGACGATCACGGTCGAAAAGTGGCGATGTGCTATTTGCCGGACGGGCGCGATTTATCCGAAGAAATGGTCAAATTGGGCCTCGCGCTTGACTGGCCCAAATATTCGAACGGGGATTATCGGATGTTCGAAGTGCCCGGCGTGCGCAAAAAGCTCTGGCTGGCGGATGCCCGCCAGAAAGGGCGGATGCATGTGTGGGCGCAATTTGATGCGCGGCAAAAGGCGAAAAAGTCAAATCAGCCCGAATAGGTTTCGAACCCTTTGATCGCCGCCTCCAGACCTTCGTCCGTGACATCCTTGTGCAACACCAATCGGGTCGTGCCCGTCGCCCCGCTCAGGCGCACGCCATGGGCCGCCATATGGCGGTGCAATGACGGCGTCACCCCGCCATGCGGCGTGAAAAAGATCATGTTTGTGGCCTGACTGACCTGACCATGGGCGGACAAGGCTTGCCCAAGACGTTCGGCCCGCATCCGGTCTTCGGCAAGACGCGCGACGTTATGTGCCAACGCATGCAGGCCAGCCGCCGCCAGAACCCCGGCTTGCCGTGTGCCTCCGCCCAGCATCTTGCGCCAGCGCCGGGCACGGTCGATCAGGTCTCGGGGGCCCACAAGTACGGACCCGACCGGCGCGCCCAGCCCTTTGGAAAGGCAGATCGAAACGCTGTCAAAGACACCGGCAAGGTCCGCGTCTGCGCAG
>JBCBDZ010000183.1:0-6977 GCA_038529225.1 Pseudomonadota bacterium
CAGCAGCGTGCGCATCACGAAGGGCAGGGTGATCACGATATGGCCCAGCAGCAGAGAGATGTAGGCGTTCGATTTCAGTCTGGTCGATGCCGCCCGCACGCTTGGGCTCAGCTATCCGCGGGCCATTTTGCAAGTCTTGATGCCCAACCTTGCCCCGGCCTATCTGACCGGCGGTCTCTTTGCCTTTCTGGCGTCAATGGACAACTACCCGATTTCGATCTTTTTAACCGATGCGCGCAACAAAACGTTGCCGATCAAGATGTTGCAATACCTTGAGGAACAGCCCGACCCGTCGCTCGCCGCTATGTCATCGGGGTTGATTCTGCTGGCCTGCGTCGTTCTGATCATCGGCTCGCGCACCGTCGGTCTGAACCGGATGGTGCAGGGATGAGCCGGGATTTGCGCGGATATTGGGGGGCCGAGCCCGCCCCGTGCTGGCCAAACGGCGCGCGTCTGGCGGTGTCCATCGTTGTGAACGTCGAAGAAGGGGCCGAACTGTCAATCGCCGCCGGGGACGCGCGCAACGAAAGCCGCTATGAGGCCGTCGAAGAGGTCAAGGGCGCCCCCGATCCCTGCATGGTCAGCCATTTCGGCTATGGCCCCCGTCGCGGCTATCAACGGATCGTCGAGGCGCTGGCCGACCATGATGCACGTGCCAGCTTTTCCACCTGCGGGCGCGCGGCTGAAGCGACGCCGTGGCTGATCAAGGACGCCATCGCGCGCGGCCATGAAGTGTCCTGTCACGGGTGGCGCTGGGAGACCCATGCGGGCATGGCCGCCAATGAGGAACGCGACATCATCGTGCGCACCCATGCGGCCATCACGCGGATCGCAGGGGTTCCGCCGGTTGGCTGGCACACGCGCTCCGCCACGTCGCCCCAGACCCGCGACTTGCTGAAAGAGCATGGTGGGTTTTCTTACGACAGCAACGCCTATGATGACGATATCCCATACATGGATGGCGATTTCGTCGTGTTACCTTATGCCTTTGATACCAATGACATGCGGTTCTCGCCTGGGGGCGGTTTTGTTCAGGCGCGGGACTTTTCGGACTACGTGATCGCCGGGTTTGACCGGCTTTATGCCGAGGGCGCGCAAGCGGCGCGGATGATGTCCATCGGTCTGCATACGCGCATCATCGGGCGGCCTGCCCGCATCGGCGCGCTTGAGGCCGTTCTCACCCATATCACCGCCCAAAACGACGTCTGGATCGCGCCGCGTCGCGAGATCGCCGCCTGTTGGGCGCAGCATCACGGAGTGCGCGCATGAGCCTGCTGGATGGTCCCCTCTCCGCCCTCGTGGCGGCTGTGCAGAGCGGTGAAACCACCGCCTCTGCACTGACTGCTGACGCGCTGGCGCGTGCAGAGGCGCGCAATCCGGCCATCAATGCGATCTGCCTGATCAACCCGCAGGCGCAGGCCGAGGCCGAACAGGTCACCAAGCGTCTGGGCAGGGGGGAACCCCTGCCGCTCGCCGGTGTTCCCGTGCTGATCAAGGACAACATCTGGGTAAAGGGGCTGCGCATTGCCCAAGGATCGCGCCTGTTTGCCGGTCATATCGCCCGAGAGGACGCTGAGTCGGTCAAGCGTCTGCGCTCCGCAGGGGCCGTGATCATCGGCATTGCGACCTGCTCTGAATTCGCCTGCAAAGGGGCCACCAATTCGCCCCTGCATGGGGTGACACGCAACCCGATTGATCCAAGCCTCACAGCCGGCGGCTCGTCCGGCGGCTCTGTTGCTGCGGTGGCGGCTGGTATCGTGCCGCTCGCCCTTGGAACGGATGCAGGCGGATCAACCCGGCGCCCGCCCGCCCATACGGGCCTGTGCGGTCTGAAGCCGACGCAGGACCTGATCCCCTATGGCCCCAGCTTTGACGAACCGGTCTGGGGCATCTCGGTCATTTGCCCGGTTGCGCGGCGGATGGAGGACATCGCCCTGGCCATGCAGGTTCTGGCCGGGCTGGACCCTGTGCCCCTACCCCCCCTTGAGATCGCCGTCTCAGCTGACTTTGGCACGGGTCAGCGACTCGATCCGGATATTGCGGCGAACTTCGACACAGCGGTTGCGGCCCTTACATCCGCAGGCGTGGGCATCACGCAGGCTGAGATCACATGGCCGAACAACATCAAGGGCCACGATATCCAACCGCTGCAATATGCGGGGCTTGCGCAGATTTATGGGGCCGTCTGGCGCGAGACACCCGAGGTGTTTGACCCCGCAATCGCCGGGCAAATCGAAGCAGGCCTCGCGCTCAGCGGAACAGAGGTGGCAGCGGCCCATCAAATCTCGCACCAGATGCGGGACACCGTGCGCACGGCACTGGACCTCTACGGCGTGATCGCAACGCCCACGACGCCCTGCGCGGCGTGGCCCGCGGAGTTGAACGCGCCTGCGGACATTGGTGGGCACCCGGCCGCCCCGCGCGACCACGCCGCCTTTACCCCACAGATCAATCACGCCGGGGTCCCTGCCATGTCCCTGCCCTGTGGAACAGACAGCCAAGGCCGCCCCCTTGGGCTGCAACTGATCGCCCAAGCGGGTCGTGACGGCGACCTGATCGCCCTCGCACAGCAATTGGAACCGATCCTGAAGGAGATCGCCTGACATGCGCCTGTTGCTGATCAATCCCAACATGACCGAAAGCATGACCCACGCCCTGACGGGTGTCGCCCGCGCAACCGCAGGCACGGATGCCGAGATCGTGCCGCTCACCGCAACGACCGGCTTTCCCTACATTGCCTCGCGGGCAGAGGCGCAGATTGCGGGGGTTCACGTGCTTGAGACCGTCGCCTCGCATCACAGCGACGTGGACGCGGTCATCATTGCCGCCTTTGGCGATCCGGGGCTGGTGGCCGCGCGCGAGTTGTTCGACCTGCCCATCGTCGGCATGGCCGAAGCGGCCGTGATGTCTGCGGCCATGCTGGGCGAGCGGTTCTCAGTAGTGACGTTTTCGCCGCATATGGCGCGGTGGTATGACGCCTGTATGCGCCAGACCGGACTGGGCGCGCGGTTTACCGGCGTGCGATGCCCTGCCGATCCTCCCGCGCAGTTGGGTGACGTTCAGACCGCCCTGCGCGCTGATCTGATTGACTTGGCGCGCGATGCGACGGCGTCGGATGGCGCGGACGTGGTCATTCTGGGCGGTGCGCCTTTGGCGGGGCTCGCAGCCCAAATCGCCGATGAAACGCCCGGCATACTGATCGATCCAATTGCTGCCGCGACCGCTCAGGCGATGGCACTGGGACGCCTTGCCCCCAGTTATCGCAATCGCACCGCCCGCCCTGCAGCCAAACCCTCCACCGGTCTGGGCCCAGACCTGAGCGCGTTCATCGCAGGAGACAGGACATGAGCGATGATACTGTGATCGCAAGCGAGCCCCACGAACTGGCACGCCTATGGAACAGAGCGGCCCCGATGTCTTGCTGTGATTTGCGCCTAGCCCAGTTGGGCTGCAATGGCCTTGCAGGCTTCGGGCAAGGGCTGCACGAGCGGTATGTCGACCTGTCCGGCCAATCGGATTGCCGCCTCGGCCAGCGGCCCGCCGCCGATGATGATACGCTCGGCCCCAGCGGTCCGCGCATCCGTGCACGCATCCAGCAAAGCGGCGTCCAAAGTGGCTGGATCAGCCAGCAAATCCTGCGGGTCGCCCGGGGTCATAAAACTGCCCAGATAGGTGCCTTCGGCCCCAAAATCGCGCATCAGCGCATCAATCGATATGCGCAGAGCCACTGTGGTCGTGGCCACGGCAAAGCGTGCGCCCTTGGCGGCAGCGGCCCGCGCCGCAGCGGCACCGATGCCGACAACCGGGCAGGTCAGACGCTGTGCCAGACGCGCGGCACCGGGGTCGCCAAAGGCTGCGACAATCACCGCGCGCGCCTCGGGCAGGTCCGCGCCAGCCACCTGATCTGCCGCCGCGGCCAGCGCCTTGGGCTCTGTGATCATCAAAGGCGCCGCGCGGTTGGTCCAACCCCGCACATCCGGCAGGTGCTTCATGACGATGCGCAGCATCGCCGCAGTCGTTTGCTCCGAACTGTTCGGATTGATCAGCAAAACCGGTTTCATATTCAGAGGTATCCCGCATGACAGCCGAATTGGCCAGCACACGATTGGGCATGCTCACGCCCTCTTCCAACACGGTGCTCGAGCCGCTGACCGCCGCCATGCTGGCGGACCTGCCCGACGCGTCAGCGCATTTCGGGCGGTTCCGGGTGCTCAAGATTTCGATGGAAGACGACGCGCTTGGGCAATTCAGCAACGAACCGATGCTGGCCGCCGCAGGCCTGCTGGCAGATGCGAATGTGCAGTCGATCTGCTGGAATGGCACTTCGTCAGGGTGGCTGGGATTTGAGACCGATCACACGCTGATTGCCGAAATCGAAGCGCAAACAGGCGTCAAAGCCTGTTCCTCGATCCTCGCCATGAACGAATTGCTCGGCAAATTCGCCGCCAAACGGATCGCCTGCGTGACGCCCTACCTCACTGAAATTCAGGATCGCATTCTGACCAACTACCGCGCCGAGGGGTTTGAAGTTGCCGCAGAACGCCATCTTGGCGATCCGGGCAACTTCTCTTTTGCGACCTATTCCGAGGCCGAAATTCTGGACCTGTGCCGCGCAGTGGCAACCGACAAACCGGACGCCATTCTGATTTACTGCACCAATTTCCGTGGCGCGCGGCTTGCCCCGATCATCGAGGCGGAGACCGGTATCCCCGTGCTCGACAGCGTTTCGACCGCGCTGTGGAAGTCCATGCAAGTGGCCGGAGACGATCCCAAACGCATCCAAGGATGGGGCCGGTTGTTCGATGTCTGAGCGTGATCTTGTCGGATATGCGGGCACCCCACCGGCCATTTTCTGGCCGAACGGCGCGCGGGTCGCGGTCTCGGTCGTGGTGAATTTTGAGGAAGGGGCCGAACTTCAGCTGGGCGATGGCGATGCCACCTCAGAACGCGTGGGCGAGGTTCTGAGCGTGGTGCCAGAGGGGCGCCGTGATCAGGGACAAGAACAGATTTTCGCCTATGGCAGTCGGGTTGGCCTCTGGCGCTTTCTCGACGCGCTCAAGACCACGCAGACCCCCACCACGTTTTATATGTGCGGCCGCGCCGTCGCGCGCAGCCCACAACTGGCCCGCGCGATTGCTAATGCCGGACACGAGGCCGCATGTCACGGATGGGTCTGGCGACCCCATGCAGACTACCCCAGCGCCGAGGCCGAGCGTGCCGACCTGAAACGCGCAACAGATGCGATCGAGGCTGCAACCGGCCAGCGCCCCGCAGGCTTTTTCTGCCGTGGTGCAGAAAGCGCGTGGACCCGCGACATCTTGAGCGAGGCAGGCTATGCCTACACCTCCAACGCCTTTGATGATGACCTGCCATATCACGACGCATCCGGCCTGACCGTGGTGCCCTACTCCCTCGACACCAATGACATGAAATTCTTTCATCCCAACGGCTTCGCGCGCGCAGTTGAGATGGTGGATTACGTACGGGATGGGGTGGAACAGCTGTTGATCGAGGCCCGGCATGGCAAGTCCTCGACACTGTCCATCGGCTTTCATTTGCGCATCACCGGGCGGCCTGCCCGGTTCCGCGCTGTCACCGAAATTCTGGAATATCTGGCTGCGCTTGACGGTCAGGTCTGGCGGGCGCGTCGCATCGATATCGCGCGCCACTTTGCCTCGGTTCACCCCGGTGGCCAAACAAAACCCCTACCAAAAACCCAACAAGGAGAAACGACATGACGATGAAGACCACAATGATGGCGGCCGCACTTGCGATGGCAACCGCCCCGGCATTTGCCGAAACCGAGATCCGGGCGACCGGGCTTGTCTCGACCCACAAGTTCCACACTGCGCTGGAGCAGGAATTCTATGCCAGCCTTTCAGAAAAGACCGGCATCGACCTTGCGATCAATTTCAACCCGCTCGACGTGGTTGGCGTGGACATGCAGGATACCTTGCGCATGGTGCGCACTGGCGCGTTTGACATTGTGCAAAGCACGGTCGGTGCGGCAGCACGCGACGACGCGTTCCTCGAAGGTATCGACCTGATTGGCGTGTCCACCTCGATGGAACAGCTCGAAGAAGCCGTCGATGCGTTCATGCCCGAGCTTGAAAAGCGCGTCGCCGAAAAGTTCAACGCCAAGCCACTGGCAGTCTGGCCCTATGGCCCGCAGGTTTTCTACTGCAACGCAGAGATCACGAGCCTTGACGACTTTGAGGGGTTGAAGGTCCGCTCCTACACGTCCTCCATGTCCACCCTGATCGAAGCCTTGGGCGCAACGCCGGTGACGATGAGCTTCAAGGAGGTCTACCCCGGCCTGCAACGCGGCGTGGTGGATTGCGCCATCACCTCACCCACCTCCGGCAACACCGGCAACTGGCCCGAGGTCACGACGCATTTCCTGCCCTTGGGCATCTCGTGGTCGGTGAATGCGCATTTCATCAATCTGGACAAGTGGAACAGCTTTTCGGACGAGGAAAAGGCCAAGCTTGAGGCCGAGTTTGCCACATTCGAAGACGCCTTCTGGGCTCTGGCCAAGGAAAACAACGGCTGGGCAATTGCCTGCAACACCGGCGGTGAGGGCTGTGAGAACTACACCGCCTTTGACATGAAGCTGGTCGAGCCTTCGCCCGAGGATCAGGCCAAGGTCACGGCGGCCACGATGGACAAGGTCCTGCCCGGTTGGGCCGAAAGCTGTAACGCAGGCTTCGCCGATTGCTCCAAGATCTGGAACGCGACCGTCGGTGCCGCGCGCGGAATTGAGCTCGAATAACGAAAACGGGCGCGCCGCATGTGGCGCGCCCCTCAAAAAGGACCAAATATGCGGTTCATCGGAATAGCGGGAGGATATGCCTGTCTGGGTCTGTCCTTCCTGATCGTCTTCGAGATTTTCGCGCGCAAGCTGTTCAATCACTCGCTACAGGGTGTGGACGAGATTGGCGGATATGTGGTCGCCATCCCGAAGGTGCCGGTGATGG
>JBCBDZ010000184.1:0-6968 GCA_038529225.1 Pseudomonadota bacterium
GGGTGGCGTTCTGGCGGGTGAGCCTGCCTCTGGCCCGTCCGGCAATCGCAGCAGGTGTGCTGCTGGCCGTGATGGAGACAATCGCGGATTTCGGCACAGTCGCCTATTTCGGAGTTCAGACCTTTGCCACGGGCATTTACACCAGTTGGTTCTCGCTTGCTGACCGGGCGGGGGCGGCGCAGCTTGCACTTTGCCTTTTGTCTTTTGCGCTCCTTCTGGCCATGCTTGAGCGCAAACAGCGCGGGCAAGCCAGATACCACGACCCGAGCCGCGGCCAGAAAGAGCATCCACCGATTGATCTGACCGGCTGGTCTGCGGTGGCGGCAATGATCCTGTGCGGGCTGCCGGTGCTGTTTGGAGCGATCATTCCGGTGATTGCACTTGTCTCGCTTGGGATTGGCTCCGGGCAGGACCTGCTCAGCCCGCGTTACCTGGGCTTCATCAGCAACTCGCTGACCCTCGCGGCTCTGGCGGCGGCATTGACACTGGCGGCGGCCGTCATCCTTGGCTTTTTTCAGCGCACACAGCCCGGGCGCGCGTCCGGGGCTGCAAGTTACATCGCGCGGCTGGGATATGCCGTGCCGGGGGGCGTCATTGCGGTCGGACTTCTGGTGCCGTTTGCCGCCCTTGACAACATGCTGGATGCGTGGATGCGCGCCACGTTCGATATCTCGACCGGGCTGTTGATCACCGGGTCAATCTGGCTCTTGATCTTTGCCTACATGGTGCGGTTCCTTGCCGCTGCGCTTGGCGCTTATGAAGGCGGGCAAGCGCGGGTGCATGCCAATATGGACGCGGCCAGTCGATCGTTGGGCAAGGGCCCCTTTGCCACCTTGCGCCGTATCCATTTGCCGATCCTCACGCCCAGCCTGCTTACTGCGCTGCTCATCGTCTTTGTCGATGTGATGAAAGAGTTGCCTGCCACGCTGATCATGCGCCCGTTCAACTACGACACGCTGGCTGTGCAGGCCTACCGGCTTGCCTCGGACGAGCGGTTGGATGGCGCAGCAGTTCCCAGCCTTGTGATCGTGGCTGTGGGCCTGTTGCCCGTCATCCTGATCTGCCGACAGGTCGGTCGCCGCTGAGGCGCATTGAAATGCGCCTTACGACAGGCACCTGGTCAGTTGGATCCGTGCTGTGCCGGTGGCGTCAAACAGCGCCTCCTGCCCATCGGCACGCAACGTGGCGCCAGCCATTTCCGATCCGTTCACCGTGATCTGGCGCGCACTGGTCGTGTCATCGATGTCGACTGTAAAGGCCAGTGTCTCTCCCGGCGCGAGCGGGTCAAGGTCGAGACTGACGACCGTATCACCGTCGGTTACGGCGGTGGTGCGTGCGGAGCCGACCACCCATTCCAGAGGCTGAAACACTTCGACTCCGGCGCCAGCGCCGGTGATGTCAAAGATGAGCCCCGCCGGTGCGGTGCCAAGGTCAATGTCGACCCGTGTGGGCTGAGACGCGCATGACCCCTCGTAAGTCAGCGTAAACCGGTCTTTTGGTGCACCGTCCCGAAAACTGACGATGAGGTCCGCAGACAGTGCGGGTGTCGCAACACAAAGGGCAGCGATGAAAAGGGGCAGGCGCATGATGATCTCCGGTGCTGGTCCGGCTGGTACCTAGCGCGAAATGTGAAAAGGGGAAGGCGGACGTGTGGTGGGCTTATTCGGGGGCTGTTGTGCCGATCTTGTCTTGCGTTTGCGTATCGAAATCAGAGGCATCATGGCGTTCATGCAGTTGCAATTCAGGCTCTCCGAAGGCCCGGTTTACCATGCGCCCGCGCAACGTTGCCGGGCGTGCGTCGATCTTTTTCGCCCATGCCATCACGTTGGTATAGCTCTCGACATCCAGAAACTCCGCCGCTGAATAGAGCCGCCCGAGGCACAACTGTCCGTACCACGGCCAAATCGCCATATCCGCGATGGTGTAGTCATCCCCGGCGATAAAGGGCCGTATCGCCAATTCGCGGTCCAGAACGTCCAGTTGCCGTTTGGTTTCCATTGCATAGCGGTTGATGGGATATTCATATTTCTCCGGCGCGTAGGCGTAGAAATGCCCAAAACCGCCGCCAAGAAACGGGGCAGAGCCCATTTGCCACATCAACCAGTTCATGACTTCGGTGCGCGCGGAGCCCGAGGCGGGCAGGAACATCCCGAATTTCTCGGCCAGATGGATCAGGATCGAACCGGATTCGAACACGCGCAAGGGCGTGTCGCCAGTGTGATCCACAAGGGCCGGAATTTTGGAATTCGGGTTTGCCTCGACAAACCCGGAGTCAAACTGATCCCCATCGCCGATGTTGATCAGCCACGCATCATATTCGGCCTCACTCACACCAGCGGCAAGCAACTCTTCAAACAGCAGGGTGACTTTGACCCCGTTCGGCGTGGCCAGTGAATAGAGCTGGAACGGATGTTTGCCGACGGGCAGGTCCTTGTCCTTCATGGCGCCTGCGACGGGACGGTTTGTCGATGCGAACTTGCCGCCCGATTCCTTGTCCCATGTCCATTTTGCCGGTGGCGTGTAGGTTGGATCACTCATGAGGTCTGCCTTCTGGTTTTTGCGGTTGCCGTGAAACCTATGCCAATCGCGCGGGGGCGCAAGGTGCGTGCCTGTGCATCCGGGCAGACACCCTTGTGCTGCACGTTATGACAGCAACGTCGCCAACATCGGGTGGGCAAAGCTGCGTTGCGTGGTGATGGCAAAAAAACGGTCGGTGATGCCAAGATCGAAAGGGGCTGTCACCAGGGTGCCGTCGGCGATCTCATCCGCCACAACAACTGACGGTGCCAGCGCCAGACCCGCCCCGCTGCGCGCAAGCAACCGCACCATGGCCATGTCGTCCACGTCCGCCAGAATCCGCGGCTGCACACCCAGCCGGGCTGTCAGACTGTTGAACCCTGTGCGGATGGCGCTTTCGGTGGGTACGATCACCGGTTCGTTCGACAAAAGGTCATGCAAGGTCTGGTGCCCAATCCGCTCAGGCACGCCGTGCAGCCCGACCTTGGTTTCCGCCAGTTGATGAGCAATGAAATCCTGCCCTGCAGCACTGCGAGGTGCATCGGTGGTCAGCACCACATCCAGAGCGAGGTCTGACAGGCTGGACAGCAGTTGGCGGGCACTGCCGGACTGCAGAACAAGTTCAACGTCAGGATCGTTCAGGGCGGGTGCCAGGAATTGCATCTGAAAGTTGCGCGACAAGGTCGAAAGCGCACCGACCCGCAAGGGTGGTATGGTCCCGGATGTGCGGGCCAGCGTCTGCATCAACTCTGCGCCGGTGCCAAAAATCCGGTCTGCGTGATCCAGCGCGATCCGCCCCACCTCGGTCAGCACCAGCTGGCGCCCCACCCGGTCAAACAGCGCGTGACCCAGCCGCGCCTCAAGCGCCTTGATCTGTGTGGACAAAGCGGATTGCGACAGGTTCAACCGCTCTGCCGTGCGGGTCAGGTTGCCCTCATGCGCGACGGCGCGAAAGTAGCGCAGGTGGTGGTAGTTGAGGTGATCCATTGTTCTGTAATATAGAACATAAAGTGCTAAAACATCTATTTTTTAATCGGCATGGCATGAGATACCTGCATCCTTGCAACCCAAGGAGTGCAGAGCATGGACATCATTCCGGACATTGCCACGACCATCGTGGCGCAGATGCAAAAGCCGACACTGGCCTTTTTGATAGGCGGCATGATGATCGCGGCCCTTGGCAGCAAGCTTGAAGTGCCCGAGCCGGTCTACAAGTTCATCGTGATCCTGCTGCTGCTCAAGGTTGGTATCGGTGCCGGTATCTCGGTGCGCAAAGCGAACCTGGTCGAACTGGTTGTCCCGGCCCTGCTGGCCGCCGGGGCCGGGATCGCAATCGTCCTGCTGGGTCGGGTCACACTGGCCCGCCTGAAGGGCGTGTCACAGATGGATGGCATGGCGACGGCTGGATTGTTCGGCGCGGTTTCGGCTTCGACTCTCGCTGCGGGGATGGCGATGCTGGACGATGCCGGTGTGGCCTATGAAGGGTTCATCGGTGCGCTATATCCTTTCATGGATATTGCGGCACTTGTCACGGCCATTGTGTTGGCGCGGCTGGGGGCGGTACGCAAGGCGTCCAGCGGCAACGCGCAGGGTGGCACGATTGCAATCGGTGGCGGGTCAGGCGGAAATATGAGTGACGCGGTTGAGCCCGGTCTGGTCCGGGGTATCCTGACCGATACTGTGCGCAGTCCCGCGATCTCTGCCTTGCTGTTGGGTCTGGCCCTTGGCCTCTTTGCGCGGCCCGAAAGCGTCTATGACAGCTTTTACGAGCCGCTGTTCCGGGGTCTTCTGTCGGTCCTGATGCTGATCATGGGGATGGAAGCGTGGTCGCGGCTTTCGGAATTGCGCGGTGTGGCGCATGCTTACCTCGCCTATGGGATCATAGCGCCGGTGGTGCATGGCGCACTCGGGTTCGGCGTGGGCTTGATCGCGCATCACCTGACCGGGTTTTCGGGGGGTGGCATCGTCTTGCTTGCGGTTATGGCGGCGTCCAGTTCCGACATTTCCGGACCTCCGACCATGCGTGCGGCCCTGCCGGATGCGAACCCGTCCGCCTATGTGGGCACGTCCACGGGCCTTGGCACACCCATCGCGATCCTGAGCATCCCTGTTTTCATGGCGCTGGCGGATCATTTCGTGGGGTTGTGATGTGGCGACGGTGCCTGCGCTGCTTTGCGTCGGGCGCACATCCCGATGCTGGATAAGGCGAAGGCGGGCCGCCAGTGGTCCTGCGGTGCGTGTTTGTCTGTCAAAGGATCGAGGGACCATCAAATCGCTGAACGGCATACGGGTTGCGGCCGCTTGAATAGGCTTTGACCCGTCCTTCAAAGAATGACCGGTCAAAGCCTTCTTGAATTTCGGAAGGTGGTAGATCGGGGGCCATGTCGGGTTGGTATTCAAGGCTTTCCGGTGTGGACCTTTGGGCAAAAAGCGCCGGAAGAAAGTTCTCGAAAGTGCCGACTTCGATCACGTTGTGCCGGTGCCATGCATCAAAGAATTCGGTGCCGTATGCACCCGTGATGCGCCTGTTCACCCAGCGCCCCAGGGACGTCTTGGCGCTCGATCCGATCACGACCTCGTAGTGGTAATGCACGCCGATGTGCTGACCGTCGTCAAAGACATCCTTGTAGTGGATGCGCAGCATAATCACAGGGCCGAACAGGGGCAGAACCTTGCCCATCGCCCAGCCATCCTTGCCGACGTACAGGACCTTCAGCTTGGCGTCCGCCTTGTATTTCCAGCCATATCGATCGTATTGCATGGCCTCGCGGATGCGGATCGCGCAACCGGGCTGCGCCGTGTTGCCCGGTCCGAGCGTGCCGGACAGTTCGGCGCTGTAGTGATCTATGGGATGCCAGAGCCAATAGGCGGGTACCTGTTGACCCTCATAGTCCGGAACACCGTCCAACCGCACTTTGAGGTGCGTAAAATTGCAAAACCACCAATGCACCATCTCGGCAGAGACACCGCGCAAAAGCGCATGATTCAAGACAACGCTGAATTGGCCATTGTCCCGTTTCTGAATGTCAAACAACGAAGAAGAGGTCGGCTTGAGCGTCCAGCCAAAATCGCGTGGTTTGGGCATCTTGAGGTTGGTCATGGGTCATGCGCCTCTTTGTCAGACGTCGGAACAGGAATTTTGGGGGATATTAGAGGACGCAGAAGGGGTCGTGATGAACCACGGTTAACCGGCGTCAGATTTTCGGTTCCGCAGAAAGCGCGAAAACCCCTGGGGCGTTATGCCAAGAAAGCGCGCAATGTCTTTTTTCGGCAAGTTGGCAATGCTCTCGCCGTGGTACTGGTTCAGAAACTGGTACCGTGTTTCTGTGCGGCCCGAGGTTTTGGCGCAGATCAGTTCCTTGGCAAAAAGATGGGCCTCGGCCATCTTTAACCGCAGATAGGTGCCAAACTGGCCCCCCTGAAGATACTCGAGCCGAAAAAAGCTGTCCGGCAGTGCCAGTCCAGTGATGTCGGTCACTGCAATCAGGTCGTCGGATGCGATGTCCCGCGTCCAGACGCTCGTAAAATTCGCGCAGATGTGCCCGGGCTCGAAAAAACGGGCAATCGTGGTTGAGCCATCACTCCATGTTTGCTCTGAGGCTGCAATGCCCCCGGACAGGAAGACCCACGCATCGGCCACCTTTACCTGGTTCTGGATCTTGTGACCCGCCGGGACTGACACTTGTGCGGCATGCTTGCCGATCGCTTGCCAGTCATCTGCGTTCAGTTCGATCCCGAAAGCATTCAGATCAAGTTCCAGTCTTTCCAGCGCTTTCATATCTCTTTCCCAATTGACCCGGCCCGCGGGTGTTTCAGGCCGCCGGGCCGGGTCGCTGCTTTGCAGTCGGGCACTGCGGTTGCGCGCGTGTTTGCGCAGGCGTCCGCCAGACCCGTGGGTGGTCTTTGCCGTTTAACCGAAGGGCTGTGGCGGGCCAAACTGGTTGGCGTTTTCTTCGCTTGGTTGAATATAGAAGTATATCAGAACAAGCGCTCCGACGATCGGCACCAGTCCGATCAATACCCACCAACCGACGCGACCCGTATCATGCAGACGCCGTATCGCAACGGCGATGTTTGGAAGGATCACAAGCAACGAGACAATAAATGACAGTGGGGTGCCGCCTTCCGGTTGGAACGCTTCGAATCCGAGCAAGGGCAAGATGAGAAGACCGTCAACCATCTGGCAAATGAAAAGGACAATGAACAGTGCAAGCACCCACCACCAGAATTCGGATCGGGACGCGCGACCGCTGAACGTAACATATTTCGAAAGGACAGTGCGGGTCGCTGTTATCATCGAGTTCATGGCGTTTCCTGTTGAACGACTAAATAGGTGCGCGCCCGGTTCACATTGCCTTTCAGACTGTTCCTCAAGGCGCGCTTTACTGTCGTAAATTAGCAATCATGCGTCAATTCATCCCGTCTGGTGCGTCTCAATCCAGCGTTCTGGG
>JBCBDZ010000185.1:0-6961 GCA_038529225.1 Pseudomonadota bacterium
CACGTGCCGCGCGCACATAAAGGCGTGCAGCGGCTTCGACATCTACCGGGACACCCTGACCCTGTTCGTACATGATCCCCAGTCGCGTCATGCCGTTGGGCACCTTGCGCGATGCCGCAGTTTCGAACCAGAAACGGGCCTGTTCAAAGTTCTGCGGGATGCCGTCGCCATTCTGGTACATCCGGGCAAGGCGGGTCTGCGCCGTCAGCTCTCCGGACTTGGCGGCCTGAATATACCAGCGCTCGGCCTCTTGCGGGTTCCGCTCAACGCCAAGCCCTTTTTGGTAGAACTCACCCAGATTTGTCATCGCCCAGTCATTGCCGCGCGCAGCACCAAGTTCATAAAATTCGCGGGCCGCGCCGTAGTCCTGCGGGACACCTACACCTGCCCGGTGCACCCAAGCCAGCGCCGTCAGCGCCGCTGTGTCTCCCTCTGCGGCAGCGGTTTCGAACAGGTCGTAGGCCCGTGAGAAATCCTGTGCCACGGCCTGTCCGTCCAGATGCATCTGACCCAGATAGACCATTGCGTTGACGTACCCTGCATCTACGGCTTTGATCTGCCATGCGCGCGCCTCTTCATACCGGCCAGCCGCCCGGTATGCGCGCGCCAGTTGCGCCCAGAACCGCACAACGTCCGGATGTCGTTCAACGGCCAGTTCGCAGGTGACGATGGCGCCATCGAAATTGCGATCCAGAATGAACTGGCGCGTACCGGCGGTGACCCGTTCGCTGTCGTAGGGGTTGCCCGCCAGCATGTCGCAGGCATCCACGTAACTTTCGACACTGATCCGCACGGGTTCGGTGGCTCCACCCGCCCCAAGCACCTGTCCTTCCAGTGCTTCAAGCCCACCGTTTGACCCGATATACGGTTGGAATTCAGAGATGTCGCCTGCCCGCACATAGTGCACGGACCCGTGTTCAAGTGTCGTTCCGTCAGCCGACCTTACGGCACCAAGTCGCGGCGCGCGGGACACGTGCACCCACCCGTCACGGCTTTGGTCTGCCAGCTGTATCTCGGAGGGACCCACACCAATGGGCACGGCATTCTGACTGCGTGCCAACCTGTCAACGACATCCGCCCTGAAGCTCGACTGCCCCTCGCCTGACGGAAGTTGCAAGTCCGGCAACGCCGGGTCGATGGTCAGATGGGCGCTTGGGTCGCCGCCAAGGGCGACAACCCGCGCCTTCGCATCTTCGACAAAAGCGCCGTCCGGGCTGGTTTTCAGGTAGGCTTCGAACGCGTCCAGCCGATCAGTGCCTTGGATCGACCGCCAAAACACGCGATCGACGATGCGCTGAGGCGGCAAGGTACCCAATGTGTCCCCTTCGGCGCCAAGGCCTGTGGTCGCCGTGCGCAGATCGTCCGTCTCCGGTTTGAAATAGAACGGGTTTTCAAGCGTACTGGTCGTCCACGCGATTTGCTGGCCCTCGGTCCGTTCTCTTACCCCGCCACGGACACGCCGGAACAGTTCTGCCAGTTCGATGCCGGGTTCATCAATACTTTCGGCGATGGACGCGGTGTAGGGACTGTGCTGGC
The DNA here is from genome assembly GCA_038529225.1 of Pseudomonadota bacterium. Taxonomy (GTDB): domain Bacteria; phylum Pseudomonadota; class Alphaproteobacteria; order Rhodobacterales; family Rhodobacteraceae; genus Tateyamaria. The sequence goes on from JBCBDZ010000185.1 coordinate 1,537, forward strand.
CAACCCCATCGAACGCCACCGCACCCGGCGCCGTGGCAAAGCTGATCATTGTTTCGCTGTCGCCTGCTGTCATCTCGGCCAAGCCGCCCGATGACGCTTCGGACAAAAGAACCAGTCCGCGTTGCACTTCCTCGCGCGACTGGCCGATGGTGATTGCGCGGGTTGCTATCTCGTCTGCATCCTCGGCCTCTATTCCGGCAAAGGGATTGTTTCGGCAGGCATCAAGAAGAATGATGTTCAACCGTGCACCAGAGCCGTCCATGATGTCGACAAACAGCTGGGCATCAACCGATTGCGCGCGCAGATCATCGACAGAAGACGGCGTGACAGAAACCGGCAGCAGATAGTTGCGCCCGCCAACCTGCACACCGTGTCCGGCATAGAAAAACAGAGCCTCGCTGCCCTCGCGCAGCCGGCTGCGAAAGGTCGCCAGATCGGCCAGCATGGTTTCACGGTCAGCATCAATGCTCTCGATCACTTCGAAACCGGATTCCCACAGTTTTTCAGCAATCAGGCGCGCGTCATTGGCAGGATTGGGCAGTGCTTCGACGTTCTGGTAGGCGGAGTTGCCAATTACCAAAGCAACACGCGACGCACTGTCCTGCGACATTACTGGCAAGGCAGCCCCGCCAACGCAGATCGCGACACAACAGGCCAAGGCGCGCCGCCGCAGCGGCCATGCAGAGCCGGTGCGCGTCAGTTGCTTAGTATAGGTCCCCACTGGTGTCTCGCTCGTTGTTGGCGGGAGTCACGGGGGGAGTGGCCGTGGTGCCCGGCACCTGAAGGTTGACACCTTGTGCGATGTCAGACCGCGAAAATCCGGGGTTTTCCTGCGCCAATTGAAATTCCACAATCGCCAGAAAAGCCGCCTTGGCCTGGGGGCCGTTCGGGTTTTGTCTGAGGTAGGCTTCGGCCTGTGCTTGCGAAGTGAAAGCACTGCTCCCGAAGTCCTGAGCGTTCACCGCGCCGGGCAACCCCAACACGCCAACGAGCGATACGATACGACCTACGATCCATCCGCGCATGAAAAATCCTTTTCTTCAATGCGGCATGATAGGAACCGTTATCTGAGAGTGTCAACAAGGGGCCCGGATGCGCCGTCAAAAGAGCCTCGCCAACGCGCCGATCACATGACATTGTCCGGGGATGTTGAACGCCGCATCCCCAGGTCCGATCAAAGTCCGCTTCTTTCCGGACTACCGGGAGTTCAACCCTTACCAAGGCTTACTTTACAAGTCTCTGGGGCCTACATTGATCGCATCACCACTCACCGATTTTAATGCACTGGTCGGTGAAACCGGTTCTGAAAGCGGCGCGAAAATCCTGCACCTTCATTGGGAGACGGCGGCGATTTCCAACGGCGGTTTTTCGCCTGAAGCGTTCCTTGATACCCTATCAGAGTTTTGCAATGGGGGTGGTCGCATCATCTGGACGATGCATAACCTGCTACCCCACACCGCCAAAGAGCGTGCCGTTGCCAAGCAGATTCGTGGGGGCCTGCTGACGCTTGTCGATATCGTGCACCTGCACTCACTGCCTGCCCTGGCTGCAGCGATGCAGCATCACGACTTGCCCGTCGCAAAGGTGCGTATCATTCCGCATGGAAACTACGATGGCATCTACCCAGTCATTCTGCGGGACAAGGCGCGGGCTGCTCTCGGACTCGATACTGCGCGGACCGTAGTGCTGTTGCCGGGTCAGATCCGGGCCTACAAAGCACCGATCGCGCTGATCGATGCGTTTTTGGAAACGGCTGACCCGGATGACCGGCTGATCATTGCAGGCCACAGGGTGTCCGACGTTGCGGACCTGTCGCTTCCTGACGATCCGCGCGTTGTCGCAAAGTTCAGCTTTCTGACGCATGAGGAGTTGGCCGAGGTCTACGCGGCAGCGGATATCGTGGCCCTGCCTTACACGGATTCCCTTACGTCCGGCTCTGCTGTTCTGGCCCAAACACTCGGGCGCGGGGTGTTGGGCAGTGACACGGCAGGACTGCGCGATGTCGTCACGCCGCCGGCTACGGGGGTTTTGTACGATCCGAAAGCGCCCGGCGGCTTGGCAGAAACCTTGCGCACGGCACTCACCGAAGGACCCACGCCGTGGATGGCACGCGGCAGGGCCGCGTCAGAGGCTGCGCGGGCGCGTGACTGGGCCATGATCGGGCCCACATGGCGCGCACTTTTTGCCGAGGTGTCACACATGCCCCGGTCTGCGCGGGTGTGCATCCCGTGACGTCTGGGCCGGACACTAACCACAAGGCGACAGCGCCAGGCCCCTTTTCGGTCGACGAACGGGATGGCCCTGAAAACGCTTTTGAAGCGGCGTGGCCTTTCAATGCAGACAGTCCGCATGTTGCCGGCGTCATGCGCAATGACGCCTTTCTGTCCGTCATGCTGGTGGACGTGACAGGGCTGGATTGGGAGGAAATCAGATCCTATCTCGAAACGGTGCGCGATACCGCGCGGTCCAAGAATATGGTGCCGGTCTTTGTCGTTGATCTCGTTGATTTTCGAGGTTTGATTGCGGAAAAGCTCGCCTATGACACGCTGCCGAATGTCGCGGCGAATGCGCCACTTGATGCCGATCTGGATTGGCCAGGTTACCTTGTCTGGCGCCGCCATCTGCTGAAAGAGAAGTGGCGCCCGGCGGCGATCATAAATCTGGGGCGCAATGCAGATTGGGATGCGCCATGATCGACCTGAGCACCTGCGACGTGGTCTTTCTCAGCTTTGATGAACCAAACGCTGATGATCACTTCGAGCGTATCAGTGACGCCATTCCGCGCACCTTGCGGGTTCATGGCGTCAAAGGGTTTGACGCAGCACATCGCCGTGCGGGTGCAGTCGCATCCTCAGCACACGTGATCACGATCGATGCAGACAACGTGCTGCTGGACCCCGATTTCCTGTCCGCCCGCTTTGACATCGCGCCACGTGACCGGGCACGCGTCTTTTCGTTCAGTGCGCGCAACGCGGTGAACGGGCTGCGCTATGGCAACGGTGGCGTCAAAATCTGGCCGCGCAACACGCTGTTGACCCTGCAAACCCACGAGAACGCTGCCAATGAACGCGGTGCCGTCGATTTTTGCTGGACCGTTCCCTATTATCAGGTCAACCGATTGCTGTCCGAAGTGGTGGTAACCGGATCGGATTATCAGGCGTTCCGGGCCGGGTTTCGCGAAGGTGTGAAATTCAACCTTGCGGACGGACAGCTTGCCTATGAAGCCTACCCGGACCTGCCGCGGGCAGAGGCGCTTCCTGCCCATATCGGCCCAAGCAACTATGAACGTCTGCGGGTCTGGTGTTCCGTCGGCGCGGATGTGGAGCGTGGAGACTGGGCGATCTTTGGCGCTCGGATTGGCTGTGTCAAAACGGCCCTTCAGGGGTTCGATGTCGCAAGGGTCGCAGATTATGGTTGGATGGACTATTTCTGGACCGACCAAATCTTGCCGGCTTACGCAGACAAAAGCGCGCGCGCTGCTCAATCCGAAACGTTGCGCACGCAGCTCAATGAGGCGCTTGATCTGGACATAAATGACTTGGATGCCGAAGCATCTTCGTGGTTCAAATCGTCCTTTCGCGGAAAACGCGCATACGGTGCGATGCGCGTTGTGTGAGACCCGAGTTTACTCGATTTCGATGATGAATGCCCGACCTGTCCGTGGCAAGTCGACGTCATTCCACTCGTTTCCGGTAAACTTCTCAAGGTCCATATCCTTGGTCCACCGATAGAAGGTTACGTATTCGCTGTCGTAATCCACTCCGTTGTTGGGGTTTCCATATGACCAGTTGGTGAAAGACACTGGCTGATTGTTGACCCAAGACCAACCGCCATCAGGCTCCCGCCCCTCCTTTTTCTGGTAAAAGCCAAAGGTCGGGCCGTAACTGTGACGTCCCTGACCGGCGTCGCTCACCTGCCAGAACCGATCGTCCCGACTGACCAGTTCGTAGGCAAAGTCATTTTCTTCCTCGGATCCCAAAACGGCGAGGTACCCGCCCGCGCGCTCGGCCAAAGCTTGGGCATCTGGCCACTTCAGCCTCCAACTCAGGACGCCGATGTAAAGGTGATCATCGTACCAGCCATAGAGGATTTCCCGGTCTTTCAGAACTTCGGCGGCGCGGATCAGCCGCGGGTCTGTTTCGACTTGTGCCAGAGCTTCGGGGCTCCATTTGCGTGCGTCAAGTGATGAGTAGATGGGCATGCTCGTGACTTCCATGCCCGTGATCTGGATCCCCATCGCACGCGCCGAAAACTCTGTCATCAAGCCAGTTGAAGGCAGTTCGTTGGCCTGCTGGAAATCCGCGATGGCCTTACGGGTTTTGTCACCCATAATGCCGTCCGCGATCCCTGCATCGTAACCCAAAGTGCCAAGTTTGGTCTGGATCAGGCGTATGTCCGCAACGGTCAGGCCCAGGGCCTCCTGCTCGGCTCCGCGCTCTTCGCCGGCCGTTGCCAGATTTGCCACGACGATGTTTTCGGACCGGGCCATTGCATCACGGTTTTGCTGTGCAAGGCTTGCAAACTGGCTGTCCGGGAACCGCTCAAGGAACACAGTCCAGCCGCGCAGTGAATTCATTTCGCTGACAGCTTCGTAGAGGGCCTGTTCACGCTGGAAGGCAAGGGTTTGACCCGCTTCACCGTCGCCGATGTTGAGGTAAATTTCGGTTGCCAGATCGTTGTTGATGATCGGCACCTGTTTGTCTTCGGTTTCCAGTTTGACGTCACCGATAACGCGCTTCATGACGCTCAGGATCTCGGAGTTTGGCGTATCAAGATGGCGTGCAACAGACGCGGCAAATGGAGAATTGGCGCCAGTCCCGTCATAGGCCACTTGGCCCGGTGAAGCGGAAAACACCACCATTGCCCCTTGCGTGGATGAGGTCAGAGGAACCAGGCCACGGGTTTGCAGCGCGCGGCTTTCAGAATAATTGCTTTCGTAGAACGCAGTGGCCAGCGGGTTGTCACGGCAAGCGTCGACAAAGACCAGCGATGATTTCGACCGGGCCTGAACCGCCTTGATAATGGAATCGATGGGTGTGGTTTCCGCCGGAATGTCAAACTCGGTTGCGAGCATCGCATCCGTCCCAATAAAGTAGTTCCGCCCCTCAAACTGCATTCCGTGCCCGGCCAGATAGACAAAAGTCACGTCCGCACCGCCATGGGTGTCGAGGAATTCCGACAGGCTCTTGCCAATTTCGGCGCGTGTCAGGTCCGTGTGCAGGTCCACTTCGAAGTCGAGGCTTTCCAGAACACCAGCGATCAGCTGCACGTCCGCAACCGGGTTCTTCAGGTTGCTTGCGTTTTCGTACGCCCCGTTGCCCACAAGAAAGGCGGCCCGCGTTTCGGCCGTGGCCGCAGAAGCGCAACCCAAAAGGAAAATCACGAAGGCCAGTATTTTGTAGTTCACTCGAATCATGACGAAATC
>JBCBDZ010000186.1:0-6947 GCA_038529225.1 Pseudomonadota bacterium
ACCAAATTGCCTATTGGGTTTTTCGACGATTGGGTGCGCGCCGCCGACGAGGAATCGAAGCATTTCAACCTCATGGCCGATTGCCTGGAAATCATGGGCAGCCATTACGGCGCCCTGCCGGCCCATGCCGGCATGTGGCGGGCCGCAGAGGATACGGCGACAGATTTCATGGGCCGTCTCGCCGTCGTGCCTATGGTGCTCGAGGCGCGGGGACTGGATGTCACACCGGGCATGATCGAGGTGTTCCGCAAGGCCAAGGCAGACCAGGCGGTTGCGGCGCTCGAGACAATCTATGCTGAGGAAGTGGCGCATGTGGCCTACGGGTCCAAATGGTTCCACTTTCTGTGCGGCCGTCACGAGATGGACCCGAAGGATGCGTTCCACGGACTTGTACAACGGTATTTCCACAGCCCCCTCAAACCACCCTTTAACGAGGAAAAGCGGGCCGAGGCGGGCTTGCCCCCGGATTTTTACTGGCCGCTGGCAGTTGCAGACTGATCCGTATGGCTGTTTCAGGCGGCATTATGCCGAAATGTTACAATTTGTTACCAGTTTTGCGCGGGTAAAAGGATGGCCCTTGCCGCTGGATGTCCACCACTTTATGCACAGGTGCTAAGGCACCGGGTTGGGGACGTGAGTGTCGCGATTGGGACGGGACAAGGAACACGTAGTGCGGACACGCATCGGCATAAAAGTGCACGGGCTTCTGGAACACTATTTCCCGGAACGCCGCGTTTTCCTGAAATCCGACAACGACACCCGTTTCATCCGACTGAGACCCGGCACCCAGCTGCTCGCCTTTGCTGGCGGTTCGTTTGTTGTGGCATGGGCGATCGTTGCCACGGCGATCCTGCTGATGGACAGCATCGGGGCCGGAAACTTCCGCGAACAGGCCAAGCGGGATCAACGCACCTATCAGGCCCGCCTGAACGACCTGTCCGGCCAACGCGACAGCCGTGCCGAAGAGGCGCTGGCCGCACAGGAACGGTTCAACGCCGCCCTCGCACAGATTTCGGTGATGCAGACCGAACTTCTGGCCTCTGAAACCCGCCGCCGCGAACTGGAGACCGGGATCGAAGTCATTCAGGCCACATTGCGCGACACGATGCAGGCCCGCGAAGAGGCGCGCACGCAACTGGCCGCTCTTGAATCACAACTTGAGGCCGGTGACGGTGCGGGTCCGCTGGTGGCGGGTGGCGCAAATGCGCCGATGGATTTCGTGGCCGAGGCCCTCGCCAAGACAGCCGCAGAGCGCGATCAGGTGGTCGAAGATGCCCAGGATGCGCTGTTGGCCGCCGACGAACTGGCCACTGAAATCGCCTTGATGAAAGAACAGAACGACCAGATATTCCGCCAACTCGAAGAGGCGATGACGGTGTCCGTGGCCCCGCTGGACAAGATGTTCCGCGCCGCGGGCATGCCAACCGAGCGCATCATCGAACAGGTGCGTCAGGGCTATTCCGGTCAGGGCGGACCTCTGACTCCGCTCAGCTTTTCGACCAGCGGGCAGGAACCCAGCCCGGACACAATGCGCGCAAATCGTATCCTGAATCAGATGGATACACTGAACCTCTACCGGATTGCCGCCCAAAAGGCCCCCTTTGCGACGCCAGTGAAATCCTCTTTCCGATTCACCAGCGGCTTTGGCCCGCGTCGTGACCCTAAAACAGGCGGGCGGCGCATGCACAATGGTGTGGACTTTGCCGCCTCGCTGGGCACACCGCTTTATGCTACAGCCGACGGTGTGGTGACCCATTCAGGCTGGTTGTCGGGCTATGGACGGCTGGTCAAGATCCAGCACGAATTCGGAATCGAAACCCGCTATGCGCACCTGTCACGACTTAAAGTTAAAGTTGGTCAAAGGGTCTCGCGCGGGGATAGAATTGGTGATATGGGAGCCTCTGGACGGGTTACAGGCGTGCACCTGCACTATGAAGTGCGCGTAGGCGGCAAGGCCGTGAACCCGATGATCTATATCAAGGCAGCGAACGATGTTTTCTAAAAGCAAAATCAACGAACCCGGCCCCAGTGCGGATACACCCAAGACCGCCGCGCCAGCCAGCCCTGCCCCTGCGGCGCCCAAGTCAAGCGAGTTCAAGGCCAGCGCCCCCAAGGCCAAGCCGCCCGCCTCGCTTTTGTCGGCAGACCTGCACATCACAGGCAACATGAAGACAACCGGCGACATCAACGTCGAAGGCACAGTGGAAGGCGACATTCGCGCCCACCTTCTGACCATTGGTGAAAGCGCAACCATCAAGGGCGAAGTGATCGCCGATGATGTTGTCGTGAATGGCCGCATCGTTGGTCGTGTGCGCGGGCTCAAGGTCCGCCTGACATCGACCGCACGGGTCGAAGGTGACATCATCCACAAGACCATCGCCATCGAATCCGGCGCTCATTTCGAGGGCTCGGTTCAGCGCCAGGATGATCCGCTGAATTCCGGCAACAAACCTGCGGCGGCACCGGCTGCCAAAGCCGAGTAAGCAAAGAGACCATTCCCAACAAGAGGGGCGCTGCATGAATGATGCAGCGCCCCTTTTCTTTGAGCTTTGGACTTCGGTCACTCCGTGACGGTCACAGTGAGCATCCGGTCCGGTTCACCCTTTGTCATACTGCCTGTGCGCGGATGGCCGCGTTTGATCCCGTCAACAACATCCTGTCCGGCCGTCACTTTGCCCACGACCGTGTATTGGCCATTCAGAAAATAGCCCGGTTCAAACATGATGAAAAACTGGCTGTTGGCGCTGTCGGGGTCCGGCGAGCGCGCCATGCCAAGCACGCCTTTGTCAAAGGGAATTTCGGAGAATTCGGCAGACAAATCCGGCAGGTCGGATCCCCCCCTGCCTGCAAAGCGGTAATTGTAGTCATCTTTCGTCGCATTGCCAAACTGCACATCGCCGGTTTGGGCCATGAAACCTTCGATCACGCGGTGAAAGACGACGCCGTTATATTGCCCCGCCTCCGCCAGTGTCGTGATGCGCTCGACATGACCGGGGGCCACATCCTCGAACAGATCGACAGAGATCACGCCGTTGGCCTCGCCCGTCACGGTGATGTCGATGCCGGTGGCCACGGCCGGTGTCGCGGCCATCAGCGCGATGACAGCGGCTGTTTTACCCAGCATCGGCGGCCACCTTGACGCTGATCATGCGGTCAGGTTCGGCAGGTGGCTCGCCCCTCTGAATCGCGTCCACATGTTCCATGCCGTCGATGACCTGACCATAGACGGTGTATTGACCGTTCAGGAAATCATTGTCCTTGAAGTTGATAAAGAACTGGCTGTTGGCGCTGTCCGGGTTGGACGAACGTGCCGCACCCAGTGACCCACGCGCATGGGGGATCTTGGAGAATTCAGCAGGCACATCCGGCTTGTCCGACCCGCCGGTACCGGCCATGCGGATGTTGAACCCGTCTTCCATGTCGCCGTGCTGCACATCGCCGGTTTGGGCCATGAAACCATCGATCACACGGTGAAAGGCGACGTTGTCGTACTCGCCTGCACGGGCCAGTTCCTTCATCCGCTCCACATGCTGGGGGGCCACATCGGGCATCAGCGCGATGGTCACGGTGCCACCCTTGAGTTCCATGAGGATCGTGTTTTCGGGGTCTTTGATCTCGGCCATCTTGGCGCTCCTGTATGTGTATTTGGGCGGACCCTAATACGGTTGAGGGATAGTGAAAAGGGTGACCCGGTCTTTCCTTTATACGGTCCCAGAAATGTCGGGATGTGGCCGTAGCTTGGCCTGTGCCACTGTGAACAGAAAGCTGCCCATATGTTCCAATCCACCGGCATTGAACTGCTGTTGTTCTGCGCCGCCCTGCAAATTGTCGGCGCGCTCCTTGGCGCGTTCCAGGGTACGATGAAGGCCCGCATCGCGCGGATCGGGCCAGACCGTCATCCTGCTAAGTTCAAGCGCCACAAAAGCGCGGTCGAAAACATCCGGCTGAAACTCGCTGGCGGCGCGGCGGGCGGCTTTGCGGCCCTGACCCTTCTCGGCTTTGCCGGGATGCCCACAGCGATCCTGACGGTCCTGTTCATCGCGAATTCCGTGTTACCGATCTTGGGTTGCGTGCTGTTTGTCCTGCCGGCCTGGGCGTTTTTCTCGGGATATGTCGCACAAGCCATGCATCCGGTTGACGCCGCCGCCTGACTTGGGGTCATAACGGTCCTGCATGAAAGCAACGGAGCAGGAACGATGGGCTGGAACACACTGGACGACGTGGATCTGAAGGGGAAACGCGTGCTGACGCGGGTGGACATCAACGTCCCTGTCGAAGATGGCCGCGTCACGGACGCCACCCGGATCGAACGGATTGCGCCCACCATTGCCGACATCCGCGCCAAGGGCGGCAGCCCCGTGCTGCTGGCGCATTTTGGACGGCCCAAGGGGCAATTCGTGCCCGAAATGTCGCTCATACCGCTGGTCCCTGCCCTTGAGGATGCCTTTGGCTGCCCTGTGGTGTTCGTGGAACGCCCGTCGCGCGCGTTTATCGATGAGCAGGCCAGCGACGCGGTAATCCTTGTCGAAAACACCCGCTTTACCCCGATGGAAGAGGCCAACGACCCGCAAATGGCGCAATTCCTCGCCTCGCTTGGCGATGTGTTCTGCAATGATGCGTTTTCCGCCGCCCACCGCGCCCATGCCTCGACCACGGGTGTGGCACATCTGCTGCCCAACTGCACAGGCCGCCTGATGCAGGCTGAGTTGCAGGCGTTGGAGGCCGCACTGTCTTCGCCCAAACGCCCGGTGGGGGCCGTGGTAGGCGGCGCCAAAGTATCCACCAAGCTCGATCTGCTGGAAAACCTTGTCAAAAAGATCGACGTGCTGGTGATTGGCGGGGGCATGGCCAACACGTTCCTCGCCGCGCAAGGGGCCGATCTGGGCGCGTCCCTGCAAGAGGCCGACCTGCACGACACGGCACGCGCCATCATGGCGGCAGCAAAAAGCGCAGGGTGCACCGTGATCCTGCCCAGTGACGGGCGCGTCGCGCGTGAGTTTGCAGCCAATGCAGCCCATGAGGTCGTGGCGTTGAACGCCGATACAACGCTGGCGTCCGATCAAATGGTTCTGGATGCCGGGGACGCTTCGGCCGCTCAGATCGCAGAGACGTTCGGCACCCTGAAAACCCTGATCTGGAACGGTCCCCTTGGCGCGTTCGAAATCCCGCCCTTTGATACGGCCACGGTGACGGCAGCGCGCGCCGCGGCTGCGATGACCAAATCAGGCGACCTTGTCACTGTTGCGGGTGGCGGGGATACGGTTGCGGCCCTCAATCAGGCCGGAGTTGCTGAAAGTTTCACCTATATCTCCACCGCCGGGGGGGCATTTCTGGAGTGGATGGAGGGCAAGGAGTTGCCCGGGGTCGCCGCCCTGATGCAATAATGCAGGGGATGCGCGGCGTTGCGCACAACCAGATTGGGGGGAAGACAAGATGGCAAACTGGACACTGATCACGGGCGCATCCGAAGGTCTTGGCGTGGAATTCGCCCATATCGCGGCCAAGGAAAACCGCAACGTGATCCTCGCCGCCCGCTCCAAGGACAAGCTGGAAAAGGTCGCCGAAGAGGTGCGCGCCCATGGCGTCGAGGCGATGGTAATCCCCACGGACCTGTCGGACATGGCCGAGGTCGACCGCCTGTGGGCCAAAGCGACGGACGAGCGCCACGTCGATGTGCTGGTCAACAATGCAGGACTGGCCTTCAAAGGCTCCTTTGACGACGCAGATGGGTGGGCCCGCGAAACAAGTTCGATCAACGTCAACATGCTGGCCCTGACACGGCTGATGAAACTGGCTGTTCCGCATATGAAAGGGCTGGAAAAAGGGCGCATACTGAACGTCGCCTCAATCGCCGGTTTTGCGCCCGGCCCTGGCATGGCCGTCTACTGCGCGACCAAGGCATACGTCCTGTCACTGTCCGAAGCTGTCGGCAACGAGTTGAAAGGCACCAACGTGACCGTGACCGCCCTGTGCCCGGGGACCACCGCCACCAACTTCTTCGAAGATGCCAAGATGACCGACGCAAAACTGCTCAAGATCGCCAAACCGATGGATGCCAAGGTCGTGGCCGAACTGGGATGGCTGGAATCCCGCATCGGGAAACCGGTCGTTGTGCCGGGGGCCATGAACAAAGTCCTCGCCTTCCTGCCACGCCTGACGCCACGCCGTCTGACGACCCTGTTGAACGGCAAAATAATGAATGATCACTAGGCTCTAGGGCAAGAAAAGGGATTCACAGACTGATTCGCATGTGCCATAGTGCCGAAAACCGTCCACCAGAGACGGGACAGAGGCACAAGGCAATGACCCGAACAGCACGCCCCGCATTGGGAACAGTCATTTTTTTCGCCGTCGCGTTTGCGCTTGGTATCTATTTCACCTTTGCCGCCGTGCAGGGCGATTACGGCCTGTTTCGCCGCGCCGAAATCGACGCGGAGGCGCGCGATCTGGCCGCTCAGTTGATGACCGTGCAATTCGAAGTCGCCAAGATGGAAAACCTGACCCAACGCCTGTCAGATGATTACCTTGATCTTGATTTGCTGGATGAACAAGCCCGCAGTGTGCTGGGAATGCTGCGCAGCGATGAAATCGTGATCCGGTAAAACCGCTTTTTATCAGCGCCTTACACCCAGACTTCCCCTGCGGCACATTCGCACTCGCCCCGGCGGCCCGAATCCTGTAAGAGATAGTTTAACGCTAAACTATATCTGTCGTGGAGGATGCCGATGGCCGCGCGCAAAGCCAGAACCAAACCGAATGTGTCTGCCGAGGAATTGAAAGCCTACTACAAGGACATGCTTTTGATCCGCCGGTTCGAGGAAAAGGCGGGCCAGCTCTATGGCATGGGTCTGATTGGCGGCTTTTGCCACCTCTATATCGGACAGGAAGCGGTTGTCGTCGGCCTCGAGGCGGCCGCCAAGGAAGGCGACAAGCGCATCACGTCCTAC
>JBCBDZ010000187.1:0-6927 GCA_038529225.1 Pseudomonadota bacterium
ATTGCAGAAATCTCTGCTGCTTGGATACCCATTTATCCGACCTCTTTCATTGCATTCTGGAGGGAAGAGAGCTTGGAGCGGATCGACGTGTCGATCATCTTCGAGCCCACTTTTACGATCAAACCGCCGATGAGGCTTTCATCGACGGTTGCATTAATGGTGACGTCTTTGCCCATACGGGCCTTGAGCGTTTTGGCAAGGCTCTCGCTTTGCGCCTTTGTCAAAGCCTTGGCGGATGTGACATCGGCGGTGACTTCACCCTTGTCTTCCGCGATGGCCAGGCGCAGCGCTTGCACAAGGTGCGGCACGACAAACAGGCGGCGCTTTTCAGCCATCAGGGCCAGCGTATTGGACATCACGGGCGTCAGGCCCGCTTTTTTCGCGATGGCCGATACCGCAGCGCCTTGTTCTTCGCGGCTGTAAAGCGGAGAGTTGATCAAGGCGTTGAAATCCGAACTCTCGGCCATGGCCGCAGTCAGGGTCTCGATATCGCCCTCAAGGCTCTTGATATCGCCTGCGTCCTTGGCAAGCTCGTAGACAGCTGTGGCATAGCGCGACGCAATGCCTGTGGAGATCGAAGCTGGTTCGGACACGTCCACCCTTTCGATGTCTTGGCCCCGATGATCCCGCAACGTCGTGCAGGTCGGGGGTGTTGGTACGCCCGAGCAACCCCGAAGCGAAGAAATCAGGGGGGATGTAGCAGAGGGTGCCAGACCCCGCAACATATGTTCGTGAACACCTGTTTCTTGGGTTATCAAGCGTTTTCAGCGGGTTAATCAAAGTGCGACCGTTTGGCCCGATGTGAATGTTAGAATTCTGTCGCAAAACTCACGCTTTTGCATGCGATTCCGTTGGGCCCAGCCGCGAAAGTGCTGAAATTCGCGGCTCTTGGCGGAGCGGCGCATTACGATTGTGCGGTCAAGGTGCCGAAATTGGCCAGACCAGCGCATTGAACTGCCCTTTTCTTTGCCAGCGCGCGGTCACACCCGTCCGGCAATGGGCGCAGGCACCCCTTGTGGAATTTTCTGCCGTCTGGCCAGTGCCGGCTTCACCTTACCCTTGGGCGGGTAAACCAGCTTGGATGCCTCGACCATGAACGCGCCGCCTGCAAACATGCCCGGCATGGCGCGGCCGACCTTTTCAAACATCGCGCCCGACTTCATCCAGACCCGTTTGGTCGAGGGGAACTGATACAACGCGCCCAGATGCCGTTCAGGCAGGAATTGGTGCTTGCGCAACTGTGTCTCCAGCTGGCTGGCCGAATAGGGGCGGCCAAATCCGAACGGCGTGCGATCCCGGCGCGACCAGACTCCGGCCCGGTTGGGCACGATGAACAGGGCCTTGCCCCCCGGCCCTAACACCCGCCATGCCTCTTCCAGCAGATCAAAGGCGCGCTCGGATGTCTCGAGCCCATGCAGGATGATCAACTTGTCCACGTGTCCGGTTTCGATCGGCCACAGCGTCTCTTCGGTCAGCACGGAGACATTCGTGCCATCCGGTGGCCATGGCATCACACCTTGAGGGCCGGGCATCAGCGCAATCACCCGGCGTGCATCAGCCAGAAACGGGCGCAGCAGCGGAACGGCAAAGCCAAAGCCCACCACTGTTTGCCCTTGCGCCTCGGGCCAGAACTCGGACACGCGCCGTTGCAAGGACGCCTGCGCCGCCCGCCCCAGCGCGCTGCGGTAATAAAAGTTGCGCAGGTCTTGTACGTCCAGATGCATCGGTCTCTTGCCCTTGGGCGACACACGGGCCACCTATGCACTATACCTACTGCAAGAAAGCGCAAATGCCATGCCTCTCGAAATACGCACGATCCCCTGCCTGTCGGACAACTATGCCTATCTCGCCCATGATCCGGACACCGGAGCGACCGCAGCCATAGACATCCCGGAGGCCGGACCGATCATTGCCGTGTTGGCCGAGACCGGGTGGACGCTGTCGGACATCCTGATCACGCACCACCACTATGATCATGTGGACGGGTTGGCTGACCTTCTTGCCGCACAACCGGCCCGCGTGACCGGGTCTGCTGCGGATGCGCATCGACTGCCCAAGCTGGATGTGGCGGTCAACGATGGAGACACCATCAGCATCGGACACCAAAACGGTACCGTCATCGATGTGTCCGGCCACACAATCAACCATGTCGCCTTTCACTTTCCCGACTCAAGGGCCGTGTTTACGGCCGACAGCCTGATGGCCTTGGGGTGTGGGCGGGTGTTCGAGGGAACCAAGCCACAGATGCACGCATCACTGCAAAAACTGTCCGCCCTCCCCGGCGACACAGTCGTCTATTCGGGCCACGAATATACCGCCGCCAACGCGAAATTTGCGCTCACTATTGATCCCGACAATCCAGCGCTTATATCTCGCGTCCGTGACGTGACCGAGAAACACGCAGCCGGCACCGCCACGGTCCCTTCTCTCTTGTCAGAAGAGCTGGCAACCAACCCCTTCCTGCGCGCTCACGACCCCGCCATTCAAGCTCACCTGGGCATGACCGGCGCCAACGCCACCGACGTGTTTACCGAAATCCGCACCCGGAAAGACAATTTCTGATTGCGATTGCGCTAACAGCACGCCCACTTTGTTAACAAACGCACACGGTTCACGCACTTTGTGAGCACATAGGCAAAGAAAAGCCTTGAAGACGCGCGCTGTTCAACCAAACTTAAACGTATCAGGCCAAGGTTGGAGCGGGACCTCGATATCCCTCGCAGGCCCCACCCGACCCCGATCGAAAGGAGCACGCTCGTGCCTTCATTCTCGACAACACTCGAAAAAGCAATCCATCAGGCGCTTGCGCTGGCCAACGAACGCCGGCACGAGTTTGCAACGCTTGAACACCTCCTTTTGTCGCTGGTCGATGAACCCGACGCGCGTCGCGTGATGCAGGCATGCTCGGTCGATATTGATGAATTGCGCGGCACGCTGGTCGAGTTTGTCGATGATGACCTGTCCAACCTCGTGACGGATATCGACGGCTCCGAAGCTGTGCCAACGGCAGCGTTCCAGCGTGTGATTCAGCGGGCGGCGATCCATGTGCAATCGTCCGGTCGCACCGAAGTGACCGGGGCCAACGTGCTGGTCGCCATCTTTGCCGAACGCGAATCCAATGCCGCGTACTTCCTGCAAGAGCAGGACATGACACGCTACGACGCGGTGAACTTCATCGCGCACGGCGTCGCCAAGGACCCGGCCTTTGGTGAGGCGCGCCCCGTCTCCGGCGCACCGGAAGTCGAAGAAGAACCACAAGGCGTCACCGAGGGAGAGAAAAAGGAAAGCGCACTGGCCAAATACTGCGTGGACCTCAACGAAAAATCCCGCGAGGGCGACATCGATCCGCTGATCGGGCGCGATGCCGAGGTTGAGCGTTGCATTCAGGTGCTGTGCCGCCGCCGCAAGAACAACCCACTTCTGGTGGGCGACCCCGGCGTAGGCAAGACCGCCATCGCGGAGGGCCTCGCGCGCAAGATCGTGGCGGGCGAAACACCCGAAGTGCTTGCCGGCACCACGATCTACAGCCTCGACATGGGGGCATTGCTTGCAGGCACCCGCTATCGCGGTGACTTCGAGGAGCGGCTGAAAGCCGTCGTGACCGAACTTGAGGATCACGACGACGCGGTCCTGTTCATCGACGAAATCCACACGGTGATCGGCGCGGGCGCGACCTCAGGCGGCGCAATGGATGCCTCCAACCTGCTGAAACCTGCCTTGCAGGGCGGCAAGCTGCGCACCATGGGCTCAACCACCTACAAGGAGTTCCGCCAGCACTTCGAAAAAGACCGCGCGCTCAGCCGTCGTTTCCAGAAGATCGACGTGAACGAGCCTTCGGTGGAAGATGCCACCAAGATCCTCAAGGGGTTGAAGCCCTATTTCGAGGATCACCACGGCGTCAAATACACCTCCGACGCGATCAAGACGTCCGTCGAACTGGCGAGCCGTTATATCAACGACCGCAAACTGCCCGACTCGGCCATCGACGTCATCGATGAAGCCGGTGCAGCGCAGCATCTGGTCGTCGCCGCCAAACGACGCAAAACGATCGGCACGAAGGAAATCGAGAATGTCGTGGCCAAGATCGCCCGCATTCCACCCAAGAACGTGTCCAAGGACGATGCAGAAACGCTCAAAGACCTCGAAGCGTCCCTCAAACGTGTCGTGTTCGGGCAGGATGACGCCATCGTGGCGCTGTCGTCGGCCATCAAACTGGCACGGGCCGGTTTGCGCGAACCGGAAAAACCCATCGGGAACTACCTGTTCGCAGGCCCCACAGGCGTGGGTAAAACCGAAGTGGCCAAGCAGTTGGCGGATACGCTGGGTGTGGAAATGCTGCGCTTCGATATGTCCGAGTACATGGAGAAACACGCAGTGTCCCGCCTGATCGGTGCCCCTCCGGGCTATGTCGGCTTTGATCAGGGTGGCATGCTGACGGATGGTGTGGATCAACACCCCCACTGTGTGCTGCTGCTGGACGAGATGGAAAAGGCGCACCCGGATGTTTACAACATCCTGTTGCAGGTCATGGACCACGGCAAACTGACCGACCACAACGGCCGCACAGTGGATTTCCGCAACGTGATCCTGATCATGACGTCCAACGCCGGCGCGTCGGACATGGCCAAGGCCGCCATCGGCTTTAACCGTGACCGGCGCGAGGGCGAGGATACCGCCGCGATCGAGCGGACCTTCACGCCTGAATTCCGCAACCGTCTGGACGCTGTGATCAGCTTTGCACCGCTGCCGAAATCGGTGATCCTGCAAGTGGTCGAAAAGTTCGTGCTTCAGCTTGAAGCGCAACTGATGGACCGCAACGTGACCATCGAATTGACCAAGCCTGCCGCTGAATGGCTCGCTGACAAGGGCTATGACGACAAAATGGGCGCACGTCCTCTGGGCCGGGTGATCCAGGAGCACATCAAGAAACCGCTCGCCGAAGAGCTGTTGTTCGGCAAACTGATGAAAGGTGGCGTGGTCAAGGTCGGCGTAAAAGGCGGCGAACTGGACCTGAAACTGGAAGGACCGGACAAACCGCGCCTGTCCGGAAACAAGCCTCCACTTCTGACCGCAGACTGATGCACCCGGGCGCGGTTGCGTCCCTTTGCCTGATCCTTGCTGCAAGCCCGCTTGCGGCAAGGGACGTCCTGCTCAATCCCCCCATTGCATGCGATCTGCACACCGACTGCTACATCCAGCAATACGTCGATCACGACCCATCGGGTGCCGCCATGGACTTTCGCTGCGGACCGCTGAGCTATGACACCCACTCTGGCACCGACTTCGCGCTCCGCTCCATAGCGCACATGGAACGAGGTGTGGATGTGATCCCTGCCGCCCCCGGCACGGTACGCGGAACGCGGGACGGGATGCCGGACCAGATTTTCACGCCGGAGAACGCGGCTGACATCGACGGGCGGGACTGTGGCAATGGCGTCGCCATCGATCACGGAGGCGGGTGGACCACGCAATACTGCCACCTCAAACGGGGCTCCGTAAAAGTGCGGTCCGGTGATCGCGTGCGGCTGACAACCGTATTGGGCCAGGTCGGACTGTCCGGACGCACCCAGTTCCCGCATGTACACATGACACTGCGTAAAGACGGCGAGGTCGTGGACCCGTTCGACCCGGACGGAGACATCACATGCGGCACGCCCAGCACGCACACCCTGTGGCAAACACCGCCCCCCTTCCGCCCCGGCGGCATCCTGACCGTGGGTTTTGCGGGCGCGGTGCCCGACTTTGACGACATAAAGGCAGGGACCGCCAGCGCCGAAACCCTCGACCTCACGGCACCAGCCCTTGTCGTCTATGCCCACATCTTTGGAGGTCAGGCCGGGGACATCATTGCCTTCCGCATCGACGGACCCAAAGGCCTGTTCATGGATGAAAGCGTGGTCCTTGAAAAAGACCAGGCTCAGTTGTTTCGCGCCGTCGGCAAACGCCACCGGGTCGACTGGGACAGCGGAACCTACACGGGCACTGTGCGCCTGCTCCGCGACGACCACGTGATCAGCGCAAGGCAGGGCTTTGTGCGCATCCCGTAAGGCGCATCTGTGGTGCGCCCTACTTTTCGGTAAACTTCAACTCAATTCGACGGTTTTGCGCGCGCGCCTCGGGCGTGTCCGCCAGATTGATCGGTTGGTACTGACCAAACCCGTTGGCGGACAACCTGTCCGGCGGCAGCCCCAGAAAGTCCACCATATAGCGGACAACAGATAGGGCCCGCGCCTGGCTCAGCTCCCAGTTGTCGGCAAACTCACCTGTGCCCGACAACGGGACGTTGTCAGTATGCCCATCGACCTGCAGCACCCAGTCAATACCTGCAGGGATGTCTCCGGCAATGTTGCGCAGGATACTGGCGATTTTTGTGATTTCGACCTCGCCCAACGCGGACAGGTCGGCGCCACCGGGCGGAAACAGCACCTCGGAGGAAAACACGAACCGGTCCCCGACAATCTGAACCCCGTCCTGCGTGCCCAGAATATCGCGGACCCTGCCAAAGAACTCCGAGCGATAGCGCGCCAAATCCTGCGCTTCTGCCTCAAGGGCCTGCGCCTCCGCCTCAAGGGCGGCGCGTTCCGCCTCAAGGCGCGCACGCTCCGCCTCTTCCAACTCGCGCCGGCGCCGTTCCTCGGCAGCCACGCGGGCCAGCGCCGTGTTCAATTCCGAGCCCAGTGACTGCAACTGCACATCGCGCGCTGCATCCCGCGCGACGGCATCGTCCAGAAGGGCCTGCAACTGGCCCAACTGGTTGCGCAATGCGGCCACCTGCTGGTTCAGCAGCTCCGTTTGCCGCTGCGCCTCCAACGTTGCCGCTTCTTCGGCCGTCAGCGCTTCGCGCGCAGACGCCAAAAGGGCTGCGCGTTCATTCGCCGTCTCCTCGCTCTCGGCCAGTGCCGCCTCGGCGGCGGCCTTTTCAGCCAG
>JBCBDZ010000188.1:0-6883 GCA_038529225.1 Pseudomonadota bacterium
ATCTGGACCCGGTGGATGGATCAGGCATCAAGGCGGCTATTGAGGCCCTGCTGGGATCGCCAGCGGTGCAGGATGTCGCCCCGAAGGGACATTATGGCACCGACACGGTGGACTGGGACGATCCGGTACCGGGCGACTTGCGGGTGGACTACGTCCTGCCCTCGACCCATTGGCGGGTGACAGACAGTGGTGTGCTTTGGCCCGCCCCCGATGATCCCTTTGCGGAAACGGTTGCCAGCGCCAGCCGACATCGCCTTGTCTGGGTTGATCTGGCTTATTGAACCCCACCTTATTGACGCCGCACCCCAGCGCGCGTAGTCGAACCTCAAACCAAGACCCGAGGAGTTCCGCGCATGTCCAATCCTTCCCTTTTGATCCTTCCCGGTGACGGCATCGGCCCCGAAGTGATGGATCAGGTTGTCCGTGTGATTGACTGGTTCAGTGCCAAGCGGGACCTGCCCTTTGACGTCTCGACCGATTTGGTGGGCGGCGCGGCCTATGATGCACATGGCACCCCCCTGCATGACGACACGATGGCCAAGGCGCTGGAAGTGGACGCTGTCCTGCTGGGCGCAGTGGGCGGACCTGCCTATGACGACCTCGACTTTTCGGTAAAACCCGAGCGCGGGCTGCTGCGCCTGCGCAAAGAGATGGACCTGTTTTCCAACTTACGTCCGGCGCAGTGCTTTGACGCATTGGCGGATTTTTCGTCCCTCAAGAAAGACATCGTTGCCGGCCTCGACATCATGATCGTGCGCGAACTGACCTCTGGCGTGTATTTCGGAGAGCCGCGCGGCATCTTCGAGGAAGGCAACGAACGCGTCGGCGTCAACACCCAACGCTACACCGAGGGTGAGATCGAACGCGCCGCCCGCTCGGCCTTTGAACTGGCCATGAAGCGCAACAAAAAGCTGTGCAGCATGGAAAAGGCCAACGTCATGGAATCCGGCATCCTGTGGCGCGAAGTTGTTACACGCGTGGGCAAAGAGTACCCCGAGGTCGAACTGTCCCACATGTATGCGGACAACGGCGCGATGCAGTTGGTGCGCGCACCCAAGCAGTTTGACGTCATCGTGACCGACAACCTGTTTGGCGACATTCTGTCCGACTGCGCGGCGATGCTGACCGGCTCGCTTGGCATGCTCCCTTCCGCCAGCCTCGGCGCACCGATGGAAAATGGCCGGGCCCGCGCGATGTACGAACCCGTGCACGGCTCTGCCCCTGACATCACAGGCCAAGGCAAGGCCAACCCGATCGCCTGCATGCTCAGCTTTGCCATGGCGCTTCGGTATTCCTTTGATCAGGGTGAAGAGGCCACGCGGCTGGAAGGTGCGATCGAAAAGGTGCTGGCCGATGGTGCCCGTACTGCCGATCTGATGGGTCCCGAAGGGGGCACACCGCTGTCGACGACCGAAATGGGTGATGTCATCCTCGCAGCGCTGGACGCAAGTCTCTAGCCAACCCGCGAAAGGGTCCACAGCAATGTCCCCGAATGCAAAAGGTGCCATTCTGTCCCTGATCGCATTTGGCGTTTACGCGACACACGACGTTTTCATCAAGACGTTGGGGGCCACCTATTCGCCGATCCAGCTGGTGTTCTTCAGCGTCCTGCTCAGCTTTCCGCTGGCCACGGTAAGCCTGATGCGGGAAACAGCGCCCGCGACCCTTCTGCCCGTTCATCCATGGTGGATTGCGATGCGGACAATCGCGGCGGTGATCACCGGGTTTGCGGCCTTTTACGCGTTTGCCACTCTGCCACTGACCCAGACCTACGCCATCCTTTTTGCCACGCCGCTGATCATCACGGTATTGTCGATCCCGATTTTGGGGGAACGCGTGCGCCTGCTGCGCTGGCTGGCGGTGATTGTGGGACTGATTGGTGTTCTCGTGGTGCTGCGTCCCGGTGCGGGAACCGAACTGGGTCTGGGTCATGCAGCTGCTTTGCTTGCTGCGTTTACGGGCGCATTTGCGTCCATCGTCTTGCGCAAGATCGGTGCGGATGAACGTCCCGTTGTCGTGATGCTCTACCCGATGGTGGCCAACTTCCTCGTCATGGGGGCAATGCTGCCTTTCGTTTACCAGCCCATGCCCTTGATGGATCTCGCCTTTCTGGCCGTCATCTCTGTCCTGGCATGGACCGGAGGCCGGGTGATCATCACCGCTTACCAGACAGGCGAAGCGGCAATCGTCGCGCCGATGCAGTATTCCCAGATTCTCTGGGCCACGGTGTTCGGGTTCATCTTCTTTGACGAGGCGCTGGACCTTTACACAGGTGTGGGTGCGGCGATCATCATCGCATCGGGCCTGTTCATCGTGTTCCGGGAAAGCCGCGGGGGCAATTCGACCAATACACCCGTCCTTCGCACCCGCAGCCGGATTGGAACACCCTCGGCCTTCCGTGTGAGCGATCTGATGAAAAGTGGTCGACACCGTGACAAAAAGTCAAAGCCGGACAAGTCGCCCGAGTAGGCCTATCCGGCCTTTGGTCGGAACGAAGATTAAACTTGTGTGAACGCCCAGTTTCATGAATGCGAAATGGGTTGGGATTGCGGCTCATGCGCTTGCGTCGGCACCTTGACACAGCATACCTTTGCGCATTCTTACCGGCGCCCGTCCGACACTTGTGCAGATTGCGGCGCTCTCCACTTTAGACCGCCACGCGCCCCAGGCCAGGATCCTCAGACCATGACCCGCGAATACCTGAAAAAAGCGACCCTGACCGCCAAGTCCGACGCCTCGGAGGTTCATGAGACGGTAAAGACTATTCTGGCGGATATCGAGGCAGGCGGGGACGCCAAGGCGCTCGACTACGCTGCCCGCTTTGACGGCTATGATGGCAACGTCCTTATGACCAAGGACGATATCGAGGCTGCCTGCGCACTTGTGCCCGAAAAACTGAAAGCGGACATCCGTTTTGCACATGACAACGTCCGCCGCTTTGCCCAGCTGCAAAAGGGTACGACAACAGATGTTGAGATGGAGATCAGCCCCGGTTTCATCGCCGGGCAAAAGGTGATCCCTGTTGACGCGGCTGGCTGCTATGTGCCCGGTGGTCGCTATAGCCACATCGCGAGCGCCATCATGACCGTCACCACGGCGAGCGTGGCCGGCTGCCGCAGCATTACAGCCTGTTCGCCGCCCCGTCCGGGAGTGGGCATCGCACCTGCGATTGTTTATGCCGCGCATATCTGTGGGGCGCATAACATTCTGGCCATGGGCGGCGTGCAGGGCGTTGCGTCGATGACCTATGGCCTGTTCGGCCTGCCCAAGGCCAACATTCTGGTCGGGCCGGGCAACCAGTTCGTGGCGGAGGCCAAGCGTATCCTGTTCGGCCGTGTTGGCATCGATATGATCGCAGGCCCCACCGACAGTCTCATCCTGGCGGACAAGGACGCGGATGCGCACATCGTTGCGACAGATTTGGTCAGTCAGGCAGAACATGGCTACAACTCTCCTGTCTGGCTGGTCACGGACAGTCACGATCTGGCGGAAAAGGTCATGGAGATGGTGCCGGGTCTGATCAACGGTCTGCCCGAGTTGAACCGCGAAAACGCGTTTGCAGCGTGGCGCGACTATGCCGAGGTGATCGTGTGCAAAGATCGCGAAGATATGGCTGCCTGCTCTGACGAATATGCACCCGAGCATTTGACCGTGCAGGCCGATGATCTTGATTGGTGGCTCGACCATTTGACCTGCTATGGGTCCCTGTTTCTTGGCGAAGAAACAACCGTCTCCTACGGCGACAAAGCCACGGGCACGAACCACGTTCTGCCGACATCTGGCGCGGCGTCTTACACGGGCGGTCTCAGCGTCCACAAATACATGAAAATCGTCACATGGCAGCGGGCAACCCGCGACGGGTCGCGCCCGGTGGCCGAAGCGACGGCGCGTATTTCCCGACTGGAGGGTATGGAGGGGCACGCCCGTGCTGCCGATGTACGACTTGCAAAGTATTTCCCGGGTGAGAATTTTAACCTGTCCGCGGAAGGGTGACCCATCCAAAGCGCAGTGACTTGACCGGCACAGGGCCTGTTGCGGGCCGAACCACTCAGAAAGGCCCACAAAGACATGAACATAGACAAAAAGATCACGGATGATCTTGTCGCCAACGACATTTCTTTTGTCACCACGGTGCCGTGCAAGCAGCTGGCTGGAGTAATTGACGAGATCGACGCGCGGGACGAGATTTTCCACATCCCCTCCAACAAGGAAGACGAGGGCATGGGTCTGTGCGCGGGCGCCTATATGGGCGGCAAACGCTCTGCCATCATCATGCAGAACACCGCCATCGGCGTGACAATCAACACGCTG
Organism: Pseudomonadota bacterium; assembly: GCA_038529225.1. Taxonomy (GTDB): domain Bacteria; phylum Pseudomonadota; class Alphaproteobacteria; order Rhodobacterales; family Rhodobacteraceae; genus Tateyamaria. The sequence goes on from JBCBDZ010000188.1 coordinate 4,312, forward strand.
GCCACGCTGATCCAGTACTATCGGATGCCGCTGCCCATGCTGATCTCTTACCGCGGTGAGCTGCGCGAACCCGTGGCCTGCCAGGTCGAAATGGCCGTGCACACCAAGGCGCTGCTCGCCCAGATGAACATACCGACCTACCACTTCCACTGGCAACGGGACGTCGAGGAGTTGGACAACATCCTGAAATACACCTTCATGTGCAACAAACCGGTGGCGATCCTGACGGATGCCAACTTCTGGGGAGGCTATGGCGACCAATGATCCGTTCTGAAATCCTGCGCGAGATCGCGCCCATCCTTCGTGACCATCTGGTGATCTGCAACATTGGCCTGCCAAGTCAGGAACTGCACATGATCGACGACCAGCCCACCAATTTTTACATGCTGGGCACTATGGGCCTGTCCTCGTCCATCGGCCTTGGTCTGGCGCTGGCGCAAGACAAGACCGTGATTTCCATTGACGGGGACGGGTCTGTGCTGACCAACCTTGGCACGCTGCCGACGATCGCAAACAACGTGGCCGACAACTATATCCTGATGATCATAGACAACGGGTCCTATGGCTCCACCGGGGATCAGCCGACCTATGCGGGCAAGAAGACGGCGCTTGAGAAAGTGGCAGCGGCCTGCGGATGCGAGAAGGTCGTCACCTGTCAGGACGTGGACACGGGCGCGACGCTGCAGGCCGCCATCGACAGCAAGAAGATGACGATCATCGTGGTCAAGTGCGACAGCGGCAACATCAAGCTGCCGGTGATCACGATGGACCCCGTCGTCATCAAAGACCGCTTCATGAAAGCCGTGGCGAGTTAAAAGCCGACGCGATCCCCGCCTTTGAGGGCAAGGATCTCGCGCGCCTCGTCCGGGGTTGCGACCTCGTTGCCAAGATCCTCGACAATACGGCGGATCTTGGTGACCTGTTGGGCGTTGGACTCAGCCAACTCACCCCGCTTGATGAACAAGCTGTCTTCCATACCGACGCGTACGTTCCCGCCCATTTGGCTGGCGGTGGTGGCCAGACCCATTTGCGCGCCACCGGCACCCAGAACCGACCAGCGGTAGTCATCGCCAAAAAGACGATCGGCTGTGCGCTTCATGAAGATCAGGTTGTCCACCTCGGGTCCGATCCCGCCGAGGATGCCAAAGATGAACTGGATGAACACAGGCGCTTTGAACAGTCCTTGCGCCATGCAGAATTTGAGATTGTAGAGGTGCCCGACGTCATAGCACTCATGCTCGAACTTGATGTCGTGAGGGGCGAGCGTTTCGGCGGCCTCGCGGATGTCGGCAAACGTGTTGCGGAAAATGTTCGCTTCTGACCCTTCGACGTAGGCCTTTTCCCAGTCGTATTTCCACGTGTCATAGCGCCCGGCGAGCGGGTGAAAGGCAAAGTTCATCGACCCCATGTTCAGGCTGCACATCTCGGGCGAAAACTTCGTCGCCGCCTCGATCCGTTCCTTGATCAACATGGTCGGTGCGCCGCCTGTGGTGATGTTGACCACGGCATTTGTGGATTGTTTCACGCGGGACAGGATGGGGGCGTAGTGATCCGGGTTGACGGATGGGCGATAGTCCTCTGGGTCCCGCGTGTGCAGATGCAGGATGGACGCCCCGGCCTCTGCCGCCGCAATCGCCTGTTCGGCAATCTCGTTCTGCGTGATTGGCAGCGTGTCCGACATCGTGGGCGTGTGGATCGACCCGGTGACAGCGCAGGTGATGATCGTCTTGGATTTGGCCATGGGTCAGTCGCCTTTTGGTTTGGTGTTTACGCGGTAGCTGAGGGGGAAAAGTTCGAGGTCGTAGCGGTCGCGCACGAGGCCCCAGACGCCCTTGGGCGCTTTGAGCATCACAACGATGGCGACAGCCCCAAGCACCATCAGATAGATGGTGCCAAAGTCCGCCAGGGTTTCGCGCAGCAGGAAGAAGAGGATCGTGCCGATGATGGGTCCTTCGAGCGTGCCGATACCACCGATCACGACGATGAAGATCACAAAAGCAGTCCAGTCGTTGACGGAGAAGGCCGCGTCCGGCGAGATGCGCAGTTTTTGCAGGAACAGCAGCCCCCCGATGACGGCGGTAAAGGCCGAGGTGACCACATAGACCTCCAGCTTGGTTCGCCAGATGTCGATACCAAGGCCGCTGGCGGCGACTTCGCTGTCGCGGATGGCTGTCAGGGCCAGACCACGGCGCGAGCGCAGGAAGAGGTAGACGCAGGTGATGACGGTCACGGCCGCGCCAAGAGCCAACCAATAGCTGAGCGCCTCACGACCCGAGCGTGAGTCGGCAAGGCTGCGGACGATGTCGACGGGCAGAGAGGTGCCGGACCCGCCGCCCAGAGCGGAGATTTGCGCGAAGGTCAGCCGGAACACTTCGGCCACAACCCATGTGCCGATGGCGAAATAGGCCCCCTTGAGGCGAAAGATGAGTGCCGCAATCGGAACCGAGATCAGCCCGGCAAGTACTCCGGCCAACAGGATCGCGACGATGGGGTGCAACCCACCAAAAATCGAAAGCGCAAAAAGCATATAGCCGCCAAAGCCGACAAAGGCCTGCTGCCCCACGGACACAAG
>JBCBDZ010000189.1:0-6779 GCA_038529225.1 Pseudomonadota bacterium
GAACATCTGCAACGGCACCGGTCGCAGCACATCCCATAACAAATCCCAAATACTTCATGTTCGATCCCTGCTATTACCCTGATTCAACGACTTGCTAAGTGTTATGCTATAACATATCAACCCGCGAATGCCAGATCGGACCAGATGCCCATGACCGCTATTGGTTTTGACCGTCACGACCACACGAAATGCGTCACGAACACCTTGGTCGGCGCCGAGCGATACTGCATTGAAAACAAGCTGAAATTCACGCCGATCCGTCGGCGATCCCTGGAAATCCTGCTGGCCGAGCACCGCGCGCTGGGGGCCTATGATCTGCTGGCCATACTGGCCCGAGAAGGGTTGGGCACAGCCCCGCCGGTCGCCTATCGCGCGCTCGATTTCCTGACCTCTGCCGGATTTGCCCACAAGATCGAGGGATTGAACGCCTACATCGCCTGCGCGCATCTGGGCGCGGACCACGCCCCGGCCTTTCTGATCTGCACCAGTTGCAAAGCGGTGGCCGAGGCCGAGGCAGACACAACCCGGCACCATCTGGGCGAAGTTGCCCGCGCCACCGGGTTCACGATCCGGCGCACGGTGATCGAAGCACTTGGCCTGTGCCCCAAATGCCAGCCCGAGGCCCCATGCGCCTGATCACGGCCACGGGACTGACCCTGCAACAGGCCGGCAACACGGTCATGCGCGATGTGGACATGCACATCGACCGGGGCGAGATTGTCACGCTTGTCGGCCCCAACGGCTCTGGAAAATCCACGCTGGTCAAAGGGTTGATCGGTGCAATCAAGCCGCTCAGCGGGACCCTGGACGTGATGGATGGCCTGCGCATCGGCTATGTGCCGCAAAGCCTGCATGTGGACGGGCTCTTGCCCCTGACCGTCAGCCGCTTTCTGTGCCTGCCCCACCGCCACAGCAAGGATGCGATGGCGCGAGCGTTGACAGAAGCCGGTGTGCCCGATCTGGCAAAGGCGCAAATGCGAACCCTGTCCGGAGGGCAGTTTCAGCGCGTGTTGCTGGCGCGGGCCCTGTTGATGTCGCCCGACCTGCTGATCCTTGATGAAGCCACCCAGGGTCTGGATCAGCCCGGGGCGGCCGACTTTTACCGAAAGATCGAGGATGTGCGCCGCAACCTGAACTGCGCCGTTCTGATGGTCAGCCACGATTTGCATGTGGTCATGGCGGCATCCGATCGCGTTCTTTGCCTCAACGGACACGTATGTTGCCAGGGCACACCCCAAGCCGTACAGGACGCGCCCGAATATCAGGCGCTGTTCGGCACCGGCGCAAACGGCGCGTTTGCCATCTATCGTCACCAGCACGATCACCATCATCATCACGACACCGACCACAACCACGACGCCCATGACCATACTTGACGATTTTCTTGTGCGGGCGGGGCTGGCTGGCATCGGCACTGCCCTGGCAGCCGCCCCCTTGGGCTGTTTCGTGGTCTGGCGGCGGATGGCCTATTTCGGAGACGCCACCGCCCATGCGGCCCTGCTGGGTGTCGCGTTGTCATTGGCGTTTCAGGGCCCGATCATGCTGGGCGTGACAGCCACGGCGCTGGCAATGGCCATCCTTGTGCAGAACCTGTCCGGGCGCGGGTTGGCCGAGGACACGCTTCTGGGTGTTCTGGCCCATTCGGCACTCGCCATCGGTCTGGTGGCTGTGTCGTTTCTGTCCGGTGCGCGGCTTGACCTGATGGCCTATCTGTTTGGGGATATCCTTGCCGTCAACCTGTTCGATCTGGCCCTGATCTGGGGCGGTGCGGCAGTGGTGATCGGCCTTTTGGCATGGCGATGGCAGCGACTGTTGATTGCAACGCTCAACCCTGATCTGGCGCAGTCCAGCGGCATATCCTTTCGCTCCGAGCAATTGGTTCTGACCCTTGCACTGGCCTTGACGGTTGCGGTGGCGATCAAGGCGGTTGGTGCGCTGCTGATTGGTGCGCTCCTGATCATTCCACCTGCCGCCGCCCGCCCGCTGGCGCGCACGCCCGAGGCCATGGCCCTGATCACGGCGGCCATCGGCTCCGTCGCCGCCGTTGCGGGCCTTGGTGCGTCTTTCCAGTTCGACACGCCAACGGGCCCGACAATTGTCTGCGTGGCCGCAGCGATCTTTTGCGTGTCCGCCGCCCTCACGCGTCTGAGCCGCTGAGGAGCGCGGCGGATGCCCTGTCCGCGCGGCAGATGCAGGTTCAGCTACAGCGCAGGGCGACTTCATTCTTTGCACAAGGTATAACCTTTAAAGTGCTATTTTTATTTGCTTAAAAAGTTTTCCACAGGCCACTTCGCGTCTTCATCAAACCCGGCAAACCCCGAAAACCGCGCGCGACCGGCCCCTGCAACGCAGACGCACTCAAAATCCCGGTCGGCGGCACCTTCAATGCGCCAAAAAGCTGGCCGAAACGGGTGGTTTCTCTGGGCAGTCCCTGCTACCTGCCCTCAACCTCACATCGGGACCTGTCAGCATGCACACAAACAACCGGATTGTCTTGTCCAGCGATCACGCCGCCATCGACCTGCGTCAGGCGATCGCCAAACATGTCGAAACGCTTGGCTGGGAGGCTGTCGATATCGGACCGACAACGACCGCAAGCACCCACTACCCCGAACATGGGCGCGCCGCTGCTCTGCGGGTGGCCTCCGGGGAGTGCCGCTTCGGAATCATCCTGTGCGGTACGGGCCAGGGGATCATGATGGCGGCCAACAAGGTTGCCGACATCCGCTGCGGCGTCTGTGCCGATGCGTTTTCAGCCCGGATGATCCGTGCCCACAACGACGCCAACATGTTGTCCATCGGTGCGCGGGTTGTCGGGGATGCATTGGCCATCGACATCGCGGAGGCGTTTCTGACCGCTGAATTCGAGGGCGGTCGCCACGCCTTGCGTGTCGGCATGATCGAAGCGTAGGGGACGAAAGAACGCACAGCACCGCGCCGACCTGTTTGGACCACTGAGGCTGTATGAACACAAAGGCTACCCGCCCCGATGATCCGCGAAAAATGGGGCGTGGCGGTACGAAAATGGGGATGTGATGTCCGCCACGCCCTGCAATTGCTTCAAACAATTTACAAATCTGCATCCAATGTGCCGGTCACTCACATTTCACATCGAATGCAGACAGCAAGTCATCTCACGATGGTTGCCCGTTTTCCGGAAAAAACCCGGTTCACTCGCACATTTGCGGCAGCCAAAACCATAGCCCCCAACAGTGTCCGCGGATCAGTAATGTTTCCGTGTCTTTAAGCTACCATAACGGCCTGGCACCACAAATCGGCACAGTTACCTAGGTAGTTTTACCTATACGCTGCGCGGCCAGAGAGGGCCGGGGTCGCGCCTAGGCATTCAATCGCTGTGACGCTATGGCCAGGTCGATGACTTCCACCATCGAACTGGCCTGCATTTTTTCCAGAATGCGCGCGCGATGGTGGTCAACCGTGCGCGGGCTTATGTCGAGCGCGCGCGCGATTTCCTTGCTGGTGGTGTTTGCGGGGTTCGACACGACCATATCCACGATTTCCCGTTCCCGTGTGGTCAGCGTGTCCAGCATCATGCGGGCCCGCAACGCCTTGTCCCGGGACTCGTCTGCAAGGGCGCTGATTTTGAAAGCCTGACGAATACGATCCACAAGAACGTCTGTGCGAAACGGCTTTTCGAGGAAATCGATCGCACCGGCCTTCATCGCCTCGACGGATTCTGGAATGCCACCGTGACCTGTAATGAAAATGATCGGTGGCGCGCGCCCTGCCCTGACCAGTTGCCTTTGAAGCTCCAGACCGTTCATGCCCTCCATTCCATAGTCAAGCACGATACACCCCGAGCACCCCGTTTCGTAGGTGTCCAGAAAAGCTCGGGCCGATGCAAATGAGGCCACTTCAAACCCCCGCTTCTGCAACGACCTGCTCAGGGACGAGCGGATGTCCTCGTCATCGTCCACGACAAAAACAGTGCCTGCGTCGACTGTCATTTCTCGGCCACCGGTACGGTAAAGCAAAAGCGGGCACCTTTTGGGTGGCCGGGCTCGTGCCACATCCGGCCTCCACCGGTTTCGATAATCGACTTGCAGATCGACAACCCGAGCCCCATGCCCTCGGCCTTTGTGGTTTCGAATTGGGAAAACAGATCAAGGTCCGGATCCACACCGGGCCCGCTGTCTTCGACCGACACGGTGACAAAGTCATCTTCCGCACTGGCGGTTATCCGGATCGCATTGTCTGCAGCGCCGGTGCTGGCGATCGCCTCGATCGCGTTGCGCAGCAGGTTGACGATCACCTGGGCAATTTGGGTGCGCAGTCCCGTCACCTCGGGCACGTCGCCGGGGTCGAATTCGATGCGTACGCCATGTTCTGTTGCCTCCGCCTTCACCAGGTGAAGAGTTTGGCCGATAAGGGCCGCAAGGTCGAATGGTGTTTTCCACTCCTCCCCTTTTTTGGCGAAATTTCGCAGGGCCTTGATGATATCCGCGGCGCGGTGGGCCTGTTGGTCGAGGTCCTGCAAAATCCCGTGCAGCTCACTGTCTTGCCCCGCACTTTCCCCGGCAGTCATCAGGGCGGCATCGGCGTTTTGCGTGATGGCGGTCAGCGGTTGATTAAGTTCATGGGCCAGTCCGGCCGCCATCTGACCCAAAAGCTCGCCGCGGGCCAGGTGCGACAGATCCCGGTTCAGCTTTTCTATCTGCTTTTGCGAGTTCAGGCTGTCCGTGATGTCATTTATTGTCGCCACGAAATGCAAAGGCCTGCCCTTATTGTCGCGAATAAGGATGGCATTCACCCTGACCCACACCGTCTGGCCGTCCTTGCGCAGACACTTGCGCACGATACTGGCATCACCGCTGTCCAGCATGTCGCTCAGGATCCGGTTGAAGGCCACGGGATCGTCCGAGGCCAGAAGGTCCACCGCTTTCATTTTCAGAAGTTCTTCAGGCTCAAAACCAGTGATGCTGGCGAATTTGGCGTTGACCCGGATGAACTGTCCGGTTTCAGACGAAATCTGCACCATGCCCCGGGATGACAGTTCGAAGGTCTGTCCATATTCGCGCTCTGCCGACTTGCGTTGCATGATTTCTTCGGTCAGAGCCGAATTGGCGCGCTCAAGCTCCTTGTAGGTTCTGGGCATAGGTGCGGACGGGTCGACCTCGCCTTGCGAAATAAGGGCGGCACGTACCGCAAAGGCGCGCACGGGGCGGTTGATATAGTTGGCCAGCAACAGGCCAACGGCGCCGGTCATGACCGAGACCAGCGCCGCAATCCAGATGTTGCTTGTCCGGTTTTGCACAATCGCCCCGACAAAGTCGGACTTTGGTGCGTAAACCGCGATGGTCCATGGCAGTTCAGCACTCATCGTGGGCATGATCGTGGACACGAAATCCGCACCGCCATAACTGAATTCCGCATATCTTTCTGATTCAAAAAAGACCGCGTCCATTTGTGCCAAGTCGCCAAAGGCGGTCTGGGCAATGGAATCTTCGATTTCCTCGATGCCTGCGAAACGGAACGTGCCGTCTGTATCGACGGTCTTGAGCAGGTCCGGGTTCGGGTGCGCGATGACATCCCCGTTCTGGTTGACGATAAGAGCGGTTCCGTTTTCACCAATCTTCAGCTGTGCAAGGAATTCCGACAATTCGCTGATTTCGATGTCAACGCCAACCACGCCCTGAATTTCGCCGTCAGCCGACGTCACAGGGGCCGCAATCGTTATGCCGGGGTTCTGGGAACTGAAGAAGATGTAGGGATCCGTCCAGATCGTGCCGCGTTCGTCCTGGGCCTTTTTGTACCAGGGCCGCTGACGGGGATCGAACGTGTCTTCCGGGTCCGGAAGCTGGGCGACCTTGGCATAGTCACGATCACGCCAGATCAGTTCGGTTTTGCGCTCGTTTCCGGTATACGAGATGATTTTGGAGCGAAACGGTGCCGTGACATCGCTGCGTTTGACGTAGACGAAATTGCCGCGCTGGTCGCCGTAGAACAGGCCCGCCAGATGCGACGCCGTCAGCAGTTGCTGAAACAGCAGTTGTTCCAGCAGTTGTCGGTTGTCACTGGCGACAATCCTGTTTTCCGCAATGCGCGCAGCCAGTTCTGCCGCGTCCTGCGCGGGGTCCAGAAACCCTTTGGAGTGCGCAGTCGTGTTGACACCGACATCCCGCAAAAGAGTGCGCGCATGATCCAGCAACACGCGCTCGGACGTCACGTAAGACGACCACATGATGATGATGATCGCCACAAACTGAAGGCCTGCAAGGCAAAATGCGAGGACCAGACCCAACGAGGTTTTCATACGACGTCTCTCCCCCACACCCCGGCGATAAAGCGTGCTGTGCGAACCATGGCGCGAACAGGCGTTCCCCGTTTGTGGCACTTTGTCCCTGTATTTAACAGGGTTGGGAGAAATCATAGGCAAAAATACCTAGGCGAACATACCAATTTCCTGCACCGAACGCAGGCCGTAAAAAATGCGCGTGGTTGAGGTAACGATTAACTTCCGGTTGCAGGGCGCCGTGCAGAGTGACCATTTGCTGTGTGGGGCGCAATGACCTGTCAACCGGTGCAGTTTGTTTACCTGCGCGGACCCGGGCCGCGCCGGATGGTTGTGTGCAAAGCCCGGGGCCTACCGCGGCCCGAAGACAGGCGACCATCCTGCGTCCGATCCTTGCGCTGTCTGCCCCGAATTGCACAGCCATGAAAACAGACTTGCCTTTGGTTCAAACGCTGACTGTGCTGCAGGATCCGCGTCTGATTGCCCAGATCGCGATGGGCCAGTTCGCATCCGTGTCGGGCGATGT
>JBCBDZ010000190.1:0-6736 GCA_038529225.1 Pseudomonadota bacterium
AGCTTGCCTGCGCGTTCCACAAAGATCTGCTGGGGACCGTTGACCAGAATATCGTTGACCGTCTCGTCCTGAAGCAGGGTTTCGAGAGGGCCAAGGCCCATCACCTCGTCAAAAAGCTCCTGATTGAGGACCTGCCGGTCCTCGCGATTCAGGATGATGTTCTTTTCCTGCAGGAATTCACCTGAAATGGCCTGAATTTCCTGGCGCAGGTCGGCCTCTGTTGCGCTTTCAAGCGCGGAAAGGTTGAGGTTGTCGAGCAGGGCGCGGTGCAGTTCGAGTTTGATCTCGCCCATCCGCTCCTTCTTTTTGCGTTCCTTGTCCATGGGGACAACGGCGGCAACGCTGGTGTTGGCCTTGCGCGCAATCTTTTTGGGTGCGTCTGGCTTTGGCGCTTCTTCCACTTTCGGAGCGGGAGCAGCGGCCTTGGCTGGTGCGTCTTTCTTGTATTTCGAAAACATCGAGAAACCCCCGGGTTAGCCGATCACGCCGCCTGGACGTGATCGTCACTCAATTCATGGATGGACGCGGCCAGCTTGGCGATCTCGCGGCGCAGTGGATTCTTGGTGGCCGAAGAGGCCAATGGCAGCCCGTGATCCGCGCTTTGCGTGATCGGCTTGCCTCCGTCCGGCAGTTGCACTTCGACAGCGATATCGAGGCTTTCTGACAACCGCTTGACCCGTGCCTTGCCGCCCAGATCGGTGAACTTGGGCGCGCGGTTCAGCACGTAACGCAGCTTTTCGATCGGCAGTTCTTCGGATTGCAGCGCGCGTTTGAAACGCAGGGTGTTCTGGGCAGAGCGCAGGTCAAGTTCCAGCGTGATGAAGTAAAGGTGCGCCGAAGACAGAACCGTCTCGGTCCATTGCACAAGGGTCGAGGGCATGTCGATCACGACGTAATCGAAATGCGCGCGCGCCATGTCGATCACGCGGCCGATGTCCTCGGGTGTGATCAGGTCCAGCGGTATCATGTCTGCGGGGGCTGTGAGCACCTGCAGCTTTTCCTCGAAGGTCAGCAAGGACTGGCCAAAGATCTCTTCGTCCATGGCTTCGGTGTCCGACAGCATTTCGAACACGGCCTCGCGGCGGGGCAGGTCCAGAAAGGTCGATGCCGAACCGAACTGGAGGTCAAAGTCCAAAAGGCACACATTGGGCGTCTCGTTCGGATTAAGCAGCGCCAGTTCCCAGGCAAGGTTCACCGCGAGCGTGGTCGCGCCTGTGCCGCCGGCAACGCCGTGGGTGACAAAGACCGCACCCTCTTTGTTTGCGCCCGTCTTGAGCTGGGCGGTGCGTTCTGAGTCGACCGGCAAAGGTGTTGCCGGGGTGCGCAGCCGTTCGATGGCCAGGTGCAATTCCCCTTCCGGCAAAGGGTAGGGGACAAATTCATCCGCGCCGCTGCGCAACAACTGGTGCAGAGAGGCCGGTGTCACGTCTTCGGCAATCAGGATGACTTTGATGTTGCGGGCTTTGGCTTGGCTGATGATCTCGCCCATCAGGACAAGGTTGTCCTCATCCGCGTCATCAAGGGCAAGTGCGACGAATTCCATCGCTTCGGCCTCGGGCTGGTTGAAGAAGGCCAGCGCCTCTGCAAATCCCAGATCGCCCCACGACTCGCCCAGAACCTGTTCCATGTCTTCGATCAGCAGATCGAAGTTCTGTACATCCCGGCTGATGGTACAGGCCACAATTGGCGCTGTCTCTGGTTGCGGCATTACACTGCTCATTGCCCACGTGTCCTTCAATTACGGAACAAAAGTCTGGGTCAAAGCGGTATTGCGCCCGACCGACCGTTGCCCCTGAGCCCAATTTTCATTGGACATAGGTGTTCTTAGGTGGCCGTTGTCGCAGTCAATTCAGGCGAGATTTGGGCTAAAAAACTCCAATTGTTTGGTTTCTTGGAACGATAAAGCGCGCAGACAAGGATTGTCTGCGCGCCTAAGTTGAATGGACAAAAAGAGGTGTCTTACTGTTCGGTGCGCAAGTCTGCCCCGGTGATACCGCTCAACTGGCTGGGCGGCTGGGCCGATTGGATGTAATCGCGATAGATGATCTGCGCGTACTTGCCATCCAGAACAGTGGGGTTGGATTGCACGAAACCCGACACTTCGGTCACGGTGCGCCGGTTGCGCCGCTCGCGCCCTTGTGTGACGATCAGGGGCTGGGTTTCGCCAAATGAGGCAACCGCCTCAAGGCGTGAGCGCTCGACACCCTGAGTGGCGAGAAAGCTGACCACCGCATTGGCGCGGGCAAGCCCTAACTGCTTGTTATAACTTGAAGAACCGACTGCGTCGGTATGGCCATAGACCTTGAAGCGAACCTCCGGGAACTGCCGGATCCAGTTGGCCTGCTGGCGCAGCGCGTCTTGCGCTCCGCTGTCCAGCTGGGACGAGTTGAACGAGAAATTCACCGTGGTGATCACTTCGGAGGCGAAGCGATTGGCCAGATCGAAGGTATACCCCTCTTCGCCGGTCATGATCAGTGTGTTGCTGGCGGTGGCGTTGCCGAACTGGCCCGTGTCGACCAATGATCCGGCTTCACGGTAGAACTGGGTGTAGACCGGGTCTTGGGAAGCACTGCATGCCGATAGTGCCAGGCTGCCTGTCAATGCGACGGTGATGATCGGTTTCATAGCACCCTGTCCTTAATCCAACACGTAGCCATATGAGCCAGAGAAGTCCTGTTTGGCAACCTCGCCCGCAGCCCCTGTTCTGGGGACGCGTGTTCCGGCGGCCGTACGGCCATAAAGGAACAGGTCAGCTTCGCTGGGGGGTTTGATGCGATCGGTTGGCAGCGCAAGGATGTCTCCGTTTACTGGCGACACAAGATGGGCGGTGATAATGATCACCAGTTCGGTCTGGTTGCGCTGGTAGGACGCGGAGCGGAACAGGGTTCCGAGGATCGGAACATCGCCAAGCCAGGGCAACTGGCTGGAGTTGTCATCGAAGTTGTCTTCCAAAAGTCCTGCAATAGCAAAGCTTTCGCCGTCCCGCATCTCGACCGTGGTGGATGTTTCGCGGCGCGAGAAGGCGTCGATTTCAAAGCCGTTGACCGCAAATCCATTGGTGGGGTCGATGGCCGATACCGCCGCCTCAAGTTCGAGGTTGATCAGGTCCGTATCGACCACGCGGGGGATAAAGTTGAGCTCGATCCCGAACGGTTTGAATTCGATGGTGATCACACCGTTGTCCTGACTGACTGGAACGGGATATTCGCCGCCCGCAAGGAACTTGGCCTCTTGCCCGGACAGTGCCACGAGGTTTGGTTCGGCCAGCGTGCGCACAACGCCCTTGGTTTCAAGGGCTTCGAGCAGCAAGCCGACCTGCGTGTTGCCCGCATTGAAGCCAAACAGGATTGCGCCTGCGTTTTCGTTGGTTGCCGGTACGTTGCCGCCCAGGCTGTTGCCGATCCCAATCGAGTTGTTGGTTGTCCCTGTACCGCCGTTGACACCCACATCACCGGAAAAAATCGACCCGTTCAGCGACAGCGAAGAGCTGAGAGACTTGGACACAGAGCGATTCATTTCCGCGAAGCGTACTTTGAGCATCACCTGCTGCACGCCTCCGACGCTCATCAGGTTGGATACGCGCCCTTCGGCGTAACGTTCGGCCAAATCAAGCGCGCGTTGCAGGCGTGCGGTCGAGGACACAACCCCTGACAAGACGATGCCGTCGTTGGCGGTGCGCACTTCGATCTTTTCACCGGGAAGGATCTGGCGCAGCCGTTCCTTGAATTCCGAAATGTCCGCCGCGACCCGCACGTTCACGTTCGTGATCAGTCGGCCATTGGCATCCAGAAGGGTCAGGGTGGTCAGCCCCGGCGTTTTGCCGAGCACATATATAGTGCGGTCGCTGAGCGACGAGATGTCCGCGATGGCCGGGTTGGCGATGCTGAGTTCGGCGAACGCTTCTTCGCTTTCAACGACCACGGCCCGGTTCATCGGGACGTTCAGCGTTGCTTCGGTTGCATTGCGCACGACGCGCAAGTTCTCGGCCTGTGCCGCAGAAAACGCCATCGGGCTGATCGCAAGAGACAACCCGAGAAGGGTCGCTTTGAAAATTCCGTCAATGTACATGTGACCTGCCTTTTTGATCACGCCTCGGTGTCGGGTCTTTTTGCCCGCGTATTGGTGGCACCATGCGGTAGTTTGGTTTTTATTGCAAGAATCAATGGGTTCACGCCGGTCGTTTATGTGGATAACTGGCAACAGGCGGCAAAACAAAAAGGGGCGCCTCTGCCTGAGACGCCCCTTTAAGTTGTTGATTTCTAGAGATCAGTTGGTGCAGGGGATCGGGATCTCGACCACTTCCGCGCCGCGCCGTGTGCGGATGGAACATGTCTTTTCCTGCGCCACTTCGGCCTGCACTTCCTGCGTTTCGATGCCGAGAAGGGCCCGTTGGTCCACTTCGATCGCACCGGCGATCGTGTCGTCCTCGGCCCCGACCAGCGACAAGGACAGGCGACCTGTCGATTGGGCCTGGGCCAGTTTCGCCACCTGGGCAGGGGCAATGGCGACGGTCACGGTTTGGGCGATGATGGCCCCGTCCAGATCTCCGGCGGCGTTCTGGTCGATGGCGATCAGCTTGACGCCGGGTTCAATCAGCTTGGTCACTTCACCACGGTCCGCGCTGAGTGTCTGTGCCACGCGGCCCGTCCAGTAGACGTCGACCCGGTCACCCGGGCGCAGGAAACCGGACACACCGGAGGCCACGTCCACCTTGATGGCAAAGGCGCGCATGCCGCGTTCCAGACGAGACGTCAGCCCTGCTTCTTCACCGGGTTCGGTCACTTTGACTGCGAGGACAGCTTCGTCTTTCTCCATGGTGCGCAACACGACGCGGGCGGCCGTCACACCTTCTGCAAAGATCGGGTTGTCTTCGGTAAAGGCACCTTCGGGAATCGCATTCTCTGGCCAATCAACGGTGCGCACGTCTTCCATGGTGAGCGCTTCGCCGTATTTCAGCGGGCGTTCCGCCACGTATACGGGGATCGTTGGAACGATCTTTTCGCGTTGGGCCCGTTCCTTGGCCAGCGCGGTCTGATATTGTCCGATGTAATTTTTGGCCATGTATACAGCACCCCCCGCAAGGGCGATCCCGGCCAACAAGACCAATCCGAAAACCATTCGCATTTTTGCTACCTCATGATTGGGTCCACGATCTCCGGCGCGGAGAAGACCTCTTGGGAGAAACGATGGCACTGGAATGTGGCATTTTTCGGGACAGGGCGGGGTGGCGGTATGGCGTTTACGGCCCTGTTTGCAGACATGACAAAGCCCCCGTGTTTGGAACGGGGGCCTTGGCAAGTGAGTAGACCTGGTGGCTGAGCATCAAGGCGATCTGCGTTAAATCACTGGCTGAACCGCATGAAATGTGGGTCAACGTGGCACAGTCGGCGCCAAAACCTCAGAACGACCAGTTGGTCATGAAGGCTTCGACCCCTGCGGAAACGCCTGCGGACCCATTCATGAGTGCCACAACAATGGCCACGGCAAGGGCAACGACTGCAGCAGTCAGCACAACCCAGTCCACGGTGACTGCACCGGAGTCGTCGCGGCAAAACTTTTTGGTAAATCGGATCATAACGTGGGCACCTTCAAAACGCATAACTCTGCTTGCTGAGAGCACAAAGGGGCCGCGTCCGGAAACGGTCGCGGCCCCCCGTGAAACAATAACCGTTAGGTCAGACCAACTTAGTTAGGGTCTTGAGCCTGCAGGAATGTGTCGGTGTCAGCTGTCAGCTCGGTCGCGCCGGTTTCGATCGACGTGTAAGCTGCAACGGCCAGACCAACAACAGCGGCTGTCAGAACAACCCAGTCAACTGTCACGGCACCGTCTTCGTCTTTACGGAAGTTTTTGATAAAGTTCATCATTGTAGTGTCCCTCCAAAGGATCAGTAGATTTACATGTAACCCCGCCGTCCTTTGTGGGCCGCTCTCTCTCATTGGCCCTGTCCGACTTGGTATGTCGCTATATAGACGTTGGATTGGGGCACGAATTTGGCGGCATATTGAGCATTTCACGTCTGCTCAAATAAAGTCTTCAAAATTTTGTTAGTATGCTGAATTGTATGGATTTTTTTTGAGCCAAAAAATCTGTTGATGATTGATTCACCAAATGGGCGTGGCAAATAAGGCAAAGCCGCCATATTTGGCGTGAACAAAGCTGGTTTGAGGTCGGGTTTTTTGCGATATTGGCTTCAATAACGGTCGAAGAACCGGAGCCTTGAGGCGAGCTGAAATGTTAAAAACTGTGATTTGCGCAGCCTTTTTGGCTGTAACCATGGGTGTTGAGCCGATTTCCGCCGACGCACCCCCTCCGTTCAAGGAATTTTCGGCCAAGCGGGTCAAACCCCCCAGCGCCGGAACCAAAAAGCGGATCACCATTCAGATCGAGCCGCAGCAAGAGGATGTTGCCGCTGTGCCGGACGGACCTCAGCCTGACCCCCAGCCCCGTTTGTCCCGCTTTGACTGGTTCTGGAGTGATATTTCGCCGGACATTGCGGATTCTGGACCGGGGCGTCTGGATCAGGCGATGCGCGCCCTTGCGCGTGCCGAGGCCCCCGTACCGGTGCCGCGGCTGCAGCAGATGCAGGCGCTGGCTCAGGCGCAAGGTATTGAAATTCTCAAAGCGACCATAGGCACCGAGGTTTCACCGGCCCTCGTGCTGGCCGTGATGATGGTGGAGTCGGGCGGCAAAGCGGACGCAAAGAGCGGGGCAGGGGCGGAAGGGCTGATGCAGTTG
>JBCBDZ010000191.1:0-6694 GCA_038529225.1 Pseudomonadota bacterium
TTCAAAAATGTCGCCGATATTGACGATGAAACACCCCGGAATGGGCGGCGCTTCGATCCACACGTCATCTGCGTTCATGACCTGCAACCCCGGCGCGCCCTGCAACAGGATGGTAAAGCACTCAAAGTCCGAATGGGCGTCAATCCCGACCACGTCTTTGGTCGCCTGCATGTCATTTTCGATGTAGCGCAGCATGCGCAGTTGCGACGTGGGATAGGTGATATGTTTGGTCAGCTCGTGCGGGTCCACGTCCAGTTCCAGCGCCAGCGTGTCCAGAAGGCGCAGACCAAGGTTGAACACCGCGTCGTAGTAGGCGGACACCGTCTCTTTCCAGCCGGGAATGTCGGGCCAGATGTTGGGACCGGTCATGCGCCATTTGGCAAGGTAGTCGGGGTGATCCGCAGGTGCCTCATAGGACATGTCCCACGCCTCGTTGAAGTTGATCCGCTTGGGAAAGGACGCGCCGTTTTCTTCCAGTGGCACATAGCCGCGATGGTGTGTGGTAAAGCCCGACCAGTACTTCATCTTGAAGCTGCGGGGTTTTTCGTGGAACGCTTTTGAGGCGGCAAACATCTCCGCGATCAGGTCGGCGTCCACTCCGTGCCCCGTGATGTAGAAAAAGCCGGACGTGCGGGCCGCCTCGCCCAGCGCCTTGGCCACGCGGGCCTTGTCGTCAGCATCGCCCGTGGCAAGTCCCGACAGGTCAATCACCGGCAGGTTTGCTTCTGCGACGGTCAGGGCCGTCATGTCCGTTTCGCTTTCACTGCTCATGTCCCACGCTCCCAATGTTGGGGCAAGCTTACGACCATTGATGTCCCACGAAACAAGGCTCTGACGTGCCAGCGCGCAGTTTTGGCGATTTTGCCCAAAAAGCGACCAGCGGGGGCAATTCAACGCCTGTTTCTTGGGCGCATATCGCAAATTCACTTATCCACCGGGGGATTGTTTGACTTGGGCGGCATGGCCCCTGTCCAGTTTTTGCCAACACGTGCGCACGCCGCGCATTCCAAGAAAATAACACATCAGGGGATGACCATGACCAATATCAACCGACGCAACCTTTTGAAATCTTCAGCCAGTGCGGGCGGGCTTGCCATTGCTGCCAGCGCCCTTGGCACGCCGCTCATCGCACAATCACGCAGCCTGAAGGTCGGCTCGTATGGCGGCTATTTCGAGGACAGTTTCAAAACCCACGTCTACCCGGCCTTTACCGAAGCCACGGGGATCGAGATTGAGAGCGTGACACAGCCCAACTCCTCCGACTGGCTGGTGACGATGCAGCAGGCAACGCAAGCGGGCACCGTGCCTGCCGATGTCTCCCTGTATGCGCGCGACGCTCTGATCAAAGCGTCCCGCATTGGCGGGCTGCTGGAACCGCTGGATGCAAAGAACATGGCCAATTCGTCCAATCTTGACGATTACTTCATCTATACGGACAAGACCGGGATCATCGGCGTCGGCGCCATGTCGTGGTTCACGTCACTGGTGATCAACCCGGAATTCGTGACGACGGCCCCCACCAGCTGGGCGGAGTTCTGGGACAGTGGCCAGTACGAATCGAGCCTCGGCCTGTCCAAACTTCACAATTCCAACCTGCTGGATGTGGTCGCCGCCACGTTCTTTGAGGGCGAAGAGACGTTCAAGACCAATGACGGCATCGTCGCGCTGGTCGAAAAGGCAAGTGAGCTGAAACCAAACACAGCGATCTGGTGGTCCGCCGAAAGCCAGATGGAACAGGCCATGAAAAACGGTGATGTGATTGGCGGCATGTACTATCACGATGTGTCGCAACTGATGGCGGCTGACGGCTTTTCCATCGCTTCGATTTTCCCCAAGGAAGGGAACCCGCAAGGCTATGGGTCGTGGTGCCTGTCGACCTTGTCCGACAAGAAGGCCGAGGCCGAAGAGTTCATCAACTTCTCCTCCGATCCGGCCACGCAGGCGCTCATGTCACGCATGATCGGCACCGCGCCGCTGGTCGACAAGTCCAAGACCGACCTCACGGACGAAGAGTTCGAATTCGTCTCGGGTACGCCAGCAATTCAACCCGCTTACGAGGCGTATCTCGACAACGAAACCTTCATCAAGGAAACGTGGGACACGATGCTGGGCACATCCTGAACGATGGCCGATCTTGTCCTCAGCGGCATTCGCAAGAACTACGGAAAGGTTCAGGCCGTCACCAGCGCGGACCTGACCTTTGCACAGGGCGAACTGACGGCCCTTTTGGGGCCGTCCGGCTGTGGCAAGACCACACTCCTGCGTATGGTTGCAGGGCTCGAGGACCTCACAGCCGGGCAGATTATGCTTGGCACCCGCAACCTCACGGACGTGCCCGCGCACAAGCGCAAATTCGGCATGGTATTCCAGAACTTTGCCCTGTTTCCGCATCTGAACGTGCGCGAAAACGTCTGTTACGCGCTCACCATTGACGGGGTTCCCAAGGCCGAGGCCCACGCCAAGGCGGGCGCGTTGCTGGACCTCGTGCAACTCAGCGCGTTTGCGGACCGGCGCATTGGTGCGCTGTCGGGCGGACAACGCCAGCGGGTCGCCATCGCACGCGCGCTGGCACAAGAGCCCGAGATTTTCCTGCTGGACGAGCCGATGTCGGCGCTGGACGCGAACCTGCGCGAGGCCATGCAGGTGGAATTGCGGCTGCTGCAACAGCGTCTGGGCATCACCACGATTGTCGTCACCCATGACCAGCGCGAAGCCATGACCATGGCCGACAAGATCGTGGTCATGTCCAATGGGCGCGTCGAACAGTTCGGCCCACCCCAAGACATCTATCACAAACCGCGCAACGCCTTTGTTGCCGACTTCATCGGGCGGGCAAACTTTTTCGATGGATCCATGAGCAAAGGCAAGATCAGTGCCGGTGGCCTGATGCTTGAGGCGGGCGACGTCCAGTTCACCAACAACGCGCCTGTCAAAATCGCCATAAGGCCAGAGAAGGTGTACCTTGAAGAGACCATGCCCGACGGCAACCGCGTCCCGGCCAAAGTGACCTTCGTCCGCGATGTGGGCGCTGCGCGCGACATCCATCTGGAAACACCTTTGGGTCAGATGGTCGTCGAATACGCGGTCGGCGAAAACGCCCGCGTCGTCTCTGTCGGCGACAGCGTCGAGGTGCATCTGCCCCCCACCGCCCTCTACGTGTATCCCGCTCAGGAGCGTCAGGCCGCATGAGCAGCGTCGACATAAGCAACGCCGCGGCCGGCACACGAACCAAAGCCCCGGTGCTGTCGGTGCCACTGCGCAGCATCGCCCTTTGGGCAGTCATCGTCACCTTTTGCGTGGTGCCTTTCGTTCTGGTCCTTGCCATCTCCTTTGGTCAGAAAATCGAAGGGGCGGCATGGGAGTGGGCGTTTACAGGTGAAAACTACTTCCGGTTCTTTGTGGGCGCCGATTGGCCGGAAACCACAACAGCGCTCTATCTCAACAGGCTGTACTACTCGCTGCATTACGCGGTCATCGCCTCGGTCATTGCCGTGCTCACGGCCTTTCCGTTCACCTATTTCCTGACCCGCATGTCGCGCGCCGCCCAAAGCCGCTGGCTCGTGTTCTTGCTGGCCACCATGTCGCTGTCCGAAGTCTTTATCGTGATGGGCTGGGACATCCTGCTGTCCAACCGGTCCGGTCTGCCCATGGTGCTGCGTGAAACCGGGATCACCCAGTGGCTCAAGGACGTGGGCTGGTTCACACAACTGCGCGAATGGGGGTTGGCGAACCCGCGCGATGTGAAATTCAAGACATCTGTCGTCGCCACGATCCTCACCATGTCCTACCTTGTGTGGCCCTATGCGGTGATCCTGATGTACCCGGCCCTGTCGCGCCTTGATCAGTCGATGGTGGAGGCCGCGCGTACCATGGGTGCAGGCCCGTGGACAGTGATACGCACCGTCGTTCTGCCCACGATCCGGATGCCCTTGATCGGAACGGTTTTCCTTTTGTTTGTGTTCCTGTTGGGCAGTTACGTGACCGTCACTGTCTTTGCAGACCCGTCCAGACAGACCCTCGCCGTGTCGGTCTACGAGGCCGTGCGGGGATCAACCCTCAACGCGCCCTTCGGCGCGGCCCAGGCCATCATTCTGTTGATCACGGGCGCCATCTGCCTGTGGTTGGGTCAGGTGCTGGTCAACCGCACCGGAGCCAAGGCATGAAGACGGGCAGCAACATATTCATGGGGCTTGCCGCCTTCGTGGTCTTGCTGCCCATCGTGGTGGTGAGCGCCGCTGCGCTCAACGGCGGACGCTCCATGCTGTTTCCGCCACAGGATCCGACCCTGTCGCGCTTTGCCGAGTTTTTTCTGGAAGAACCCGTCTGGCGCAATGCGATGATCAATTCGGTGGTGATTGCCGTGGGCAGCGCGGCGCTAGCGGTTCTGCTGGCCTGGCCGCTGGCCTTTGGCATCTGGAAGCAGGGCGGCAAGGGCGCACGAATTCTGGCAGGCCTTGGGGCGATGCCCTTTGCCCTGCCGCCAATTGTATTCGGTGTGGGCCTTGGGTTCTTCTGGGGCTTTGGCGGGGGGTTGGGGTATATCTGGTCCGGCATCATCAGCCACGCCATCCTGTTTCTGGCCCTGCCCTTGGTCACCATCTCCATCGGGCTGCAATCCATCGACCGCGCGCATCTGGATGCTGCCGCCACGATGGGGGCCACGGACGCGGTCGCCTTCCGTACCATTATTCTGCCCCAGATGATCCCCTACACCGCATCCGGTTTCTTCTTTGCCTTCGTGCTCAGCTTTAACGAGTTCATCGTGATGTTCTTTGTTTCAAGCTCGGCCTATTCGACGGTGACGCTGCAAATCTTCAATTCACTGCGCAACGGGTTCACGCCGACCATGGCCGTGGCCGCGATCACGTTTATCGTGGTCTCCATCGTCGTCTTCTCCGCCGTCGCCCGCTTTGGCGACTTGCCGCGCCTGATGGGTGCGGACCAATCCAAAACCTAAAGAGGAGCCTTCATCATGCCACGTCAACCGACCCTTGTTGGAAACACTGTCCTTCTGGTGATCGACATTCAGGCCTCTGCCTTCATGCCGCCCGCGCCCGAGGGTCAGGGGGGCGGCATCCCCCATGTCGATGATTATTCAGACCGGATGCGCCGCGCGCTCGAAGTGATCGAAGCGGCCCGTGAGGTCGACATGCCAACAGTCTACATCCAGGAAATCCACCGCAAGAACAACATCGATTACGGGCGCGAACTGGACGGGTCCGAAGGTATCCACTGCCGCGAAGATCATCCGGGCACCGCCATGCCCAAGGAGATCACAGGCCAGCGCGACACCGACTACTTCGTGCCCAAGCGCCGCTATTCGGCGTTCTTCGGCACCGATCTCGAAATCCTTCTCAAGGGGCTCAAGGCCGAAACACTGATCATGATCGGGGGCATGACGGATGTGTGCGTGCACTACACCTTCGTGGACGGGCACCAGCATGACTATTACTGCCGGGTGATTGCCGACAGCTGCGGTGGCACGTCCGAGGCGGCCCATCAGGCGTCTCTGAACGCGATGGAATACCTGCAGGAAGGCGCTGTTCTGAGCAATGAAGAGATCATCGCGATCATGAAGGACAGCGTCAAAGCAGCCGCATGATCACCATGGACGACCTGCAAGGCCACTGGCGGCGCGACTGGATCAAGGCCCCGGGGTTCGAAGATCACAGCACCGCCGTGCACTGGTTGCAGGCGGGTGATCTCTATGCGGATATTCGCATCCCCGCAGAGCGCCCGGATCTGGGCGCCTATTCCTGTCTTGCGGATGTCCCTCAGGACATGTTCGCCCCGCTGCTCAATTCCGAAGGCTTCGCCGGCACGATCGAGGTCAGCAACAATCGCTGCACATGGCGGCGCGAGATCAACTGGCAAGGGGTGCCGGAGATGGACGACATTGGCCTGATGTCGTTCACGGAACAAGGGCTGATCGAAGACGGCGTGCTGGCCGACTACCGCGAGCTCTGGCAAGCCGAACCCACGGCCCCCTTGCGCGGACACCGCATTGCCTTTGGTGAAATGTCCGGAATTCTGGTCGAGAACGATGCCGAGTTCCTGGTCGGGCTTGGCCGCCCCCCTGCCCCTGCCAGCGGACGGCGCGCGCAATTTGCCAGCACCTACGTCCTCGGGCACTGGGACGGCGCGGATGGTATCGCAACCCTGTCCACCAATCCGTTCTGCGAAGGCCAGATCGTCCTGCGCCGCGACGCCGGCTTTACCTGGCACGCGCCCTCATTTGACGGCGCACCCGCCGATTTCCGACTTAACGCCGCCTAGACAAAGGAGAGGTGAAATGCCCATCGACACCAGCATAACCGGGCCCGAAGGTGGCCAGACCGGCCACGCCAAGGAACGCATCGGGCGCAGGCAGGATCACCACGGCAACCTGCTGACCGACATGATAGTGCGGGTTCTGGATCGCCTGACCCGTATCCGTGTCAAAAAGGCAGATCAGGTCCGGGATCGTGGCGTGCACCACCCCGTCAAGCCAGCCTACGAGGTTTTCGTTCTTCACCGAAATCCGGTATCGGTTGGCGTGTTGCTGCCCGTGCCCGGCGAGGTCGATTGAGCCAAGGGTGAACCCGCCCTCAGTACGCCAGTCACATTTGGAAATCTCTCCGCGAAACACGACCTCCCCGTTCCCCATGTGCGCAGCCACAGCCACCGCGTCACGCCCCTCTTTCAGGGCCTCGCG
>JBCBDZ010000192.1:0-6684 GCA_038529225.1 Pseudomonadota bacterium
CTTCTCCGCGCAAGGCGCCGGGGCCATCGTTTGCGTGGACAGGGACGCGAGCGGACTGGCCTCCGTGACAAGTGAAATCAATGCTTTTCCGTTTGAGGTTGATGTGTCACATGAAGACCAGATCGCCCGAATGATCGAAGACGTCGAAGACCGGATTGGTCCGATTGATTTGTTTTGCTCGAATGCGGGCGTGTTTGCACCGGGTGGTGTCGAGGCCGCCGATGACGACTGGCAACAGCTGTGGGACATCAATGTTATGGCCCATGTCTGGGCCGCGCGCCACATGGTGCCGCGCATGGTGGCCCGCGGCGGGGGGTATCTGCTGAACACCGCCTCTGCCGCCGGGCTTTTGAACCAGATCGGCTCGGCCCCTTACGGCGTCACCAAGCACGCCGCCGTTGGTCTGGCCGAATGGCTGGCCATCACGCACGGTGATGACGGGCTCAAAGTGTCGGTGCTGTGCCCGCAGGCCGTGCGCACCGCGATGATCGCCGGGTTCGAGGATGGCGTTGCATCCATCGATGGATTGCTGGAACCGGATCAGATTGCAACCGCCTGCGTTGAGGCCATTCGCGCGGAAACATTTCTGGTGCTGCCTCACCCCGCTGTGCAGGACTACATGCGCCTCAAGACGGCCGACTATGACCGCTGGATTGGCGGGATGCGCAAGTTGAACCGCAAGTATTCAGATTAGGCGTTGACTGGGGCTCTGCCCCAGACCCCGGGATTTTTCTAAAACAGAGAAGAAAGTACGCGGTGCAAAGGCCGACTTAGGTCTTGGGTTTGATGGGTCGGATCAACCCTTCCTGCGCGACCGACGCGATCAGCGTGCCGGCACGGTTGAAGATCATGCCCCGGTTAAAACCGCGCCCGCCCCCTGACCAGGGGCTTTCCATGGTATAAAGGTGCCAGTCCGAAAACTGCGCGGGACCGTGAAACCAGATCGCGTGATCAAGGCTGGCAGACATCACCTGTCCGGTGAACCAGGTCTGCCCGTGCCGGCGCAGGGAAGAGCCAAGCAGGTTCATGTCCGACGCATAGGCCAGCAGGCAGTGCTGCAAGCCGGGACTGATCCCCCGTGCGGCGGCCATGCGGAACCACAAGTGGTTCACGTCATCGGCAGGTTCAGGGGTGAAAAAGTCGCGCGGTGCCACTTCGCGGATATCGATGGGGCGCGGGCGCAGGAATTCGGCGTGGTACTTCTCCGGGATACGGTCCGCCACTGTCGCGCGCAGTGTTTCGCGGTCTGCCAGCCCTTCGGGCCCTTCAACCTGCGGCATGTCGTGTTGATGGCTCCAGCCGTCCTCGTCCACCTGGAAAGAGGCGGACATGTTCAGGATCTGGCGTCCTTTCTGGATCGCAACAACCCGACGGGTGGTAAAACTGCCCCCGTCCCGCGCGCGGTCGACCTGATAGATCACCGGGATCTCGGGATCGCCGGGGCGGATGAAATAGGCATGCAAGCTGTGGCACAGCCGTGCCTCGACCGTTTGATAGGCCGCCGCCAGCGCCTGCCCGATGACCTGCCCGCCAAAGATGCGCGTGGAGGTCTCACCGCCCTGCCCGGTGCCGCGAAACAGATCGACCTCAAGCGGTTCGACCTGAAGCAGGTTCAGCAGGGTTTCATGCGCATCACTCATCTCGGGCTCTCCTGTCACGCGTCGTGCCTGTCACATCAGCGCCCCATGTACCAGCGCCTTCAACTCGGCCCGCGCAGGCGTGGCCGAAGATGGGCTGAGTTGGGTGAACAGAACGGTTGTCAGCGCATGCACCGGATCAATCCAGAAAAACGTCGACGCCATGCCACCCCAACTGAAATCCCCCACCGATCCCGGTACCCCGCTGCGTGCCGCGTCCAGAACGACAGCGCCGCCGATGCCAAAGCCCACACCGCGCATGGGCTGTTCGGCAAAGCTGGATGGCCCGAGGCTCGCGATATCGCCCGGCAGATGGTTCTGCATCATGAATGCGGCTGTCGCAGGCGATACAATCCCCTGCCCGCCCTTGCGCATCGCTTCGCCAAATCGGGCATAGTCGTCAATGGTGCCAGTCAGCCCTCCACCCCCGCTCAGGCATGTCGGGTCGGAAAAGGGCGAATGGCCCGCATCATCCACAAGGCGCAGGCTTTCGTCCCCTGTTACGGCAGAGTTCAGGTCCATCGCGTCGCCCGCCAACGGCGTGTAAAGGGAGGCAAACCGGTCCAACTGGTCTTGCGCCACTGCAAATCCGGTTTCGGTCATGCCCAAAGGATCAAAAATGCGGGTTTGAAACACGTCGGCCAGCGACTGACCAGTGACCACTTCGATCACCCGCCCAATCACATCAATTCCGACCGAATATTCCCAACGCGCCCCCGGTGCAAAGGCCAGCGGCAGTTCAGCCAACTGCTCACAGGTTTGCGCCAGAGTGCCAGCGCGGGGTGCAAAGGTCAGGTCGCGCGCAGCCATTTCCTGCGGCACGAGCCCCGGATTGAACGCATAGCTGAGGCCTGATCGGTGGGTCAGAAGCTGGTGCAACGTCGGCACCGCGCAAGGCTCTGTCTGACCAAGGTCGGATGCGCCCGGGATCAGCGCGTGCGGGGCGGCAAATTCCGGCAAGAACCGCGACACTGGCGCATCCAGATGCACCTGCCCTTCCTCGACCAGCATCATCAGGGCCAGCGATGTGATGGGTTTGGTCATTGAATAGATGCGCGCGACGGTATCCCGGGCAAACGGAAGCGCGGCCTCGACATCCCGCAGTCCACGCGCGTCAAAGAACACCTCTTGCCCGCCCTGTAGGACCAACACCGACATCCCGGCAAAGCGGCGCGCGGTGATGTAGCTGTCTGCCCAGCCGCAAATACGCTCCATCCGCTCACGGTCCAGTGTAAGACGCCCTTCCTTCATTTCAGTGCCTTCAGCCCGTTTTCTGCAAAGACAGGAACCAGCGCCCCCAACTGATGCGCCTTGGCCGGGTTGGACGCATTGCCATCAAGCGCGCGGCGCAACACGCCCTGAATGATAGACGCCATGCGGAAAAAGCAAAAGCCAAGGTAGTATCCGAAATCCTCTATCGGCGGCAGATTGCGGCGGTCGCAATAGGCGGCCACGAATTCCGCATCCGAAGGCAGCCCAAGAGCGGCGCGATCCACCCCCATCAGCCCCCTTCCCTGCAAACCGGGCGGCAGTTGCCACTGCATGACGACTGACGCGAGATCGGCGAATGGATGCCCGATCGTGCTCAGTTCCCAGTCCAGCACGGCCAGACAGCGGGTCCCGTCAGTCTCGAAAATTATGTTGTCGATGCGGTAATCTCCATGGACCAGCGTGCGCTGACCGTCATCGGCGGGCATCTCTGCCGCCAGACGGGCCATCAACCTGTCCATATCGGGCAATTCCTGCGTCTGTGTCGCTACATATTGCTTGGTCCAGCGGGCAACCTGCCTCTCAAGATAGTTTCCGGGCGGACCATAATCAGACAGACCAACGGCATCGATGTCCACCTCATGCAGCGCCGCCAGCACCCGGTTCATGTCGTCGATCACGGCACCGCGTTCGGCGGGGCTGGACCCGTCCATCAACGGTTCGTCAAAGTTGCGCCCCGCCACGTGGTCCATCACGTAAAAGTCCGATCCAATGACGCTCGCATCTTCGCACAGCACATGGACATCTGCCACTGGCACTGCACTGCCCTTCAAGGCCCGCTGCACACGAAACTCGCGGTCGACCGCATGGGCCGATTTCAGCAGTTGCCCCGGCGGTTTGCGTCGCAACACGTAATTGCCCGCCTTGGTTTTCAACAGGAACGTCGGATTGGACTGCCCGCTTTCGAACTTGATCGCTTCAATGGGTGCGTCGAAACCCGGCAAGTGAGCGCGCAAGTAGGCGCTGACTGCATCCGTATCGAGTGTCTGCGTGTCAGCCATAGGTGCCTCCCGCCAAACGCGTCTGCGCCGCTGCGTATTCGGCGGCCATCCGATCCACAATTGCCCCGGCCGGACCAACGGATCTGATGGCACCAATCCCTTGCCCTGACCCCCAAATCGTCTTCCACGCTTTCGGTTTGGACGAACCATCCGAGAAATTCATGGAACTGGCATCCGCCTCCGGCAAGTTGTCCGGATCCATACCCGCATTCTCGACCGATCCGCGCAAGTAGTTGCCCCACACCCCTGTAAACAGGGAAGAATACACGATGTCCTCTGCACCACTGTCCACGATCATCTGCTTGTAGGCGTCCTGGGCGTTGGCCTCGTCCGTTGCGATAAAGGGGGATCCAACATAGCCAAAGTCCGCCCCGAGGGCGCGTGCGGCCAAAAGCGCGTCGCCCGTTGCGATCGCACCAGACAACGCCAGCGGCCCGTCAAACCAGGTCCGGATTTCCGAGATCAGGGCAAAGGGCGATTGTTGCCCGGCATGCCCGCCTGCACCGGCGGCCACTGCGACCAGCCCATCCGCCCCTTTGGCGATGGCCTTGCGTGCAAAGGTGTTGTTGATGATGTCGTGTAAAACCACGCCGCCGCAGGAATGCGCAGCGTCGTTCACCTCGACCCGCGCCCCCAGCGAGGTGATCCAGATCGGCACCTTGTGACGCGCGCAGATCTCGAGATCGCGCTCCAGACGGGTGTTTGAACGATGCACAATCTGGTTGACCGCAAAGGGAGCCGCGGGGCGATCCGGGTTGTCCTGATTGTGCCGGTCCAGTTCCTCGCTGATCTGGGTCAGCCACGCCTCAAGCAGGGGCGGTTCCCCTTCCGCCTCGCGTGCATTCAGCGCCGGGAACGATCCAACAATGCCCGCCTTGCATTGGGCAATCACCAGCTCTGGCACGGAAATGATGAACAGGGGCGCCGCGATCATTGGAATACGAAGGCCCTGCAAGGCAGCTGGTAAATGTGCATCCTGCATCATGGTAGCGCCCCTAATGTCTTTGGGTCCAAAATACCTCCGCCGGAGGCTCCCGCAGATGCAACCATCGCCACGCTCACAGCACCTCGAACAGGCCAGCCGCGCCCATGCCACCACCGACGCACATGGTGCAGACAACATAGCGCACCCGGCGCCTTTTGCCTTCGATCAGCGCATGTCCCACCATCCGCGCGCCAGACATGCCGTAAGGATGGCCGATGGAGATCGCACCCCCGTTGACGTTGAGCAGTTCATCAGGAATTCCAAGACGATCCCGGCTGTAGATCACCTGCACCGCAAAGGCTTCGTTCAGCTCCCACAGACCGATGTCATCCATGCCCAGGCCATGTGCTGCCAGCAGCGGCGGAACGGCAAAAACCGGGCCGATGCCCATCTCGTCCGGCTCACATCCTGCCGCCCACACACCGATGCAGCGGCCCAAGGGCTCCAGGCCCTTTTTCTCGGCCAGTGACGCCTCCATCACCACCGCCGCAGAGGCCCCGTCGCTCAGTTGCGAGGCGTTGCCTGCGGTGATGTAACCACCTTCCTTTATGTGAATCCCGTCCTTGAATACCGGCTTCAGGCCGGCGATGGTTTCAAGGGTCGTGCCGGGCCGGTTGCCTTCGTCCTTGTCCAGCGTCACCTCATGTTCGGATATGGCACCTGTTTCACGATCCTGAAACTTCATCGTCGTGGTCAGGGGAACGATCTCGTCATCGAACTTGCCCGCCTGCTGGGCCGCTGCGGTGCGGGCCTGAGACTGCACGGCGTAGCGGTCCTGCGCCTCACGGCTCACACCATAGCGCGCGGCGACCGTTTCGGCAGTTTCCAGCATGCTCATGTACAACTCCGGTTTGCGGGCCTCCAGCCATGGATCCGCATGGGCACGCATCTGCGGTGTTTGCACCATGGAGACGGATTCGACCCCGCCGCCAACCACGACATCCATGCCGTCCTGCACCACCTGTTTGCTCGCCGCAGCAATCGCCATCATGCCGCTGGCGCATTGACGATCAAGGCTCATGCCCGCAACGCGCACTGGCAGGCCTGCACGAATGGCGGCCTGTCGCGCAATGTTGCTGGCCTGATGCCCCTGTTGCAGTGCGGCCCCCAGCACCACGTCCTGCACCTCAGCCCCTTCAAGGCCTGCGCGCGTCACGGCCGATCCAATGGCGTGCCCGGCCAGCGTTTGCGGCGGCGTGGCGTTAAAGGCCCCGCGATAGGCTTTGCCGATGGGCGTGCGGGCGGTGGAAACGATAACGGCGTCGCGCATGAATGTGATGTCCCTTGTATTTTCGAGGACAGGACCGGGGCGCTGCCCCGGACCCCGTGGTATTTCAGGTCAGAAGAAGTGTGGTCAGTAGACCATCCGTCGTCCAGCAGAACATTTGCATTACCCGCCAAGGGCCGCACGGAACAGGTTCGGACCGCTCATCACCTGGATGCCGCCAGAGACAGGCAAGACGGCCCCGGTGAGGTAGGCCCCGCCCATCCCGCACAGGAACTGCATGCAGCCAGCGATGTCTTCGTCCCGGCCCACGCGGCCCAGGGGCACATCCTCGCCCACTTTGGCGCGCGTGCCTTCGTCGGCTGTGGCAAAGGCGGTCATCTTGCTCACGAACGGGCCCGGGGCCAGCGCGTTGACCGTGATGTGATGGGGGGCCAGTTCCTTGGCCATGATCTTGGTCATGTGCAGCACGGCTGCTTTGGACGCCGCATAGGAATAGGCCCCGTCGCCAAGGACCGCCTCCCCCATCACCGATCCCACATTGACCACCCGCGCGGGATCCTCGGC
>JBCBDZ010000193.1:0-6626 GCA_038529225.1 Pseudomonadota bacterium
GCGGGTTTCCATGACGGCCGCATTAATGCCGTCAAGTTCCGCTTGGTTTTCGATGCGTGCCCGCGATGTTTCGAATTTCGGGTCCTGCTTTAACTCTGGACGATCAATGGCATCGGCCAGTTTCTCCCACATGGATTGCATCGAGGCAGACATGGCTATGTGTTTGCCATCCTTGGTCGGGTAAAGGTTGCGCGGTGCGGCAACGTCGCTGGAATTGCCCATGCGCTTGGGCACCTTGCCGGTTGCCTCGTATTGTGCCGCCCAAGGTCCAAGGATGCCAAAGAGTGGCTCAAAAAGCGATAGATCGACAACTTGCCCCTTCGCCAGTCCATTCTGGCGCGCAACCACGGCCGACAGAACACCGCCAAAACCGGCGAGCCCGGCCACCATGTCCGCAAGCGCAAGTGGCGGCAGCAAGGGGGGTTTGTCTTCCCATCCCGTCATGGCGGCAAAGCCTGACATCCCTTCGATCAGGCTGCCAAAGCCGGGCTTGTTTTTGTAGGGGCCGGTCTGGCCCCAGCCTGAGACCCGCACGATGATCAGGTTTTCATTCAGGGACCAGAGTTCCTCCGGTCCGATCCTCCATTTTTCCAGCGTTCCGGGCACGAAGTTCTCACACAGAATGTCGGCTGTCGTGACAAGCTTTTCCAGGACTTCGCGCCCGTCCTCAGAGTGGAAATCGAGTGTCAGACTGCGTTTTGAGCGCGCATAGACCTTCCACCAGCTTTCCGCTTCACCGAACCGGCGCAGGTCATCCCCACGCCCCGGCCGTTCGATCTTGATCACGTCACCGCCAAAGTCAGCCAGCATGTGAGTTATCATGTTCCCTGCAGCCAGACGCGTCATGTCGACGATCCTCAGACCGCTCAGGGGTCCTTTGGCATCAGGTTGATAGGGTGTGTTCATACGGCCCTCACTTTCTAACCGTCAGACAGGCGTTTGCGGTCGCGCACCAGCACCCAGGCAACAAGAGGTGTCAGTGCAACAAGGATCAGCGGAAAGGGGTGATCAAGGATCGCCAGAGGGTTGCGGCTGAGCAGGATCACCGATTGCCGGATCGACAACTCGATCATGGGGCCAAGCACCAAACCGATAATGAAGCACACAACCGAAATGCGCAGCTTGAGCATGAACCATCCAAGGGCGGCGAACCCCAGCATCAGCCAGACGGCAAAGAACCCACCCTGACTGACATAGATGCCCACCACGCAAAGCAGCAGCACGATCGGGTAAATCACGAATGGCGGCACCTTTACGATCAGGGCAAAGACCCGAAGGCCGAGACTGCCGACGATGAGCACAAGAATGTTGGCCATGATCATGGCGGCGAACAGACCGTAGACAAGCTGCGCGTCTCGCTCAAAAATCAGCGGCCCCGGTGTCACGCCGTGAATAAGGAAGGCGCCGACGAGAAGGGCCGCGGTCAGGTTGCCGGGGATGCCAAGAGTCAGAAGCGGGATCAGATTGGCACCTGAGACGGCGGAGTTCGCGCTCTCGGTTGCGGCGATCCCTTCCGGTGCGCCGGTGCCGAGCTTTTCCGGCGCCTTTGAAAAACGCTTTGTCGCTGCATAGCTGAGAAAGGCCGCCAGCGTGGTGCCCAGCCCCGGCAAAGCCCCAATGGCCGTACCAATCCCCGCGCCGCGCAGGACGGGGACGCGGAAGGTGATCCATTCCTTGAATGGCATCCGGTCGTCGCCTTGGCTGGTTGCGAGGAATTTGGATGCTGCACGTGGCGCGCGCCCTTCGCGCAGGCGTTCGATGATCTCTGGCACGGCCAGTACGCCGATGGCCACAGCGGCAAGGGGAAGGCCGTCGAAGAGTTCGATACAGCCGAAGGTAAAGCGGGGCGAGGCCGTTTCAGGATCGACCCCCGCCGTTGCCAGAAACGCACCGAGCGCGGCGGCAAAGATGCCCTTTGCAAGACTATCGCCGGAAAGGGACGCAATCAGCGTCAACGAGATGATCAGGATGGCCGACAATTCTACCGGCCCCGCCTTGAGCGCAAAGATGGCCAAAGTCGGGGCAAGCAGAATCAGTACAAGGTCAGAACAGGAAACACCTGCGACCGAAGAGTAGAGCGCGGTTTGCAACGCCCGGCGCGGTTTGCCCGCCCTGGCCATGGGATGACCGTCAAGCGTCGTCGCCGCAGAACGCGGCTCACCTGGCGTGTTGAGCAGGATCGCAACGATGGCCCCGCCAAAGCCACCGCCTTTCATGACGCCCACCAACATGCCGATCGCGGCCAGAGGCGCCATGGTAAAGGTCAGCGGGATTGCGACCGCCATTGCCATAGGCGCGTTCAGGCCTGGAATGGCGCCGATGATGATTCCGATCACGACACCTGCCAGCACTGACAGAAAGGTTGTCAGCGAAAGCGCGTCCTGAAAAGCAGCGATGATCACATCCATGGCAGTCTCGTTTCGCTAGGGTAGTGGCAGCTCAAGGCCCCACCAGAAGCCAGCGACGATCATCAAGGGGGCCACAATTGCATTGAACGCATAAGCCCAGATCGGCGCGCGCGAATGCAGGGCGGTGAAGGCAATGACACCCAGAGGAGTCGACATCAGAAAGCCCATATTGGGTCGGTCGATCAGTTCACTTAGATAACGCATCAAAACCAACATCACAGCGACCGCCCGCAAGCAGGCCAGAAGGAACGCGACCTCTTTGGCAACGAGGCCTGCCGCTTCGTTGCGCGTGGTCCGCAGGTTCTGAAGCGCCAGCACACCGCCGCAGACGATCATCACCCATGCAAGTGCTCTTGGCGCTAAGCTGGGCGGCAGACCAAAGCTCCCTGCGTCATTCACTTGTGCCGGGATGATCCAGACCAGCAACGCCGCACCGAAAACGACGATTGCAATCCCGAGGTAGAAATTCTGGGAGAGCCCGGCCGGGTTTGCTCCGGCCGGGCCATTCGAAAGATCTGCCACAGGCTTATTCCGCCGTGATGACCTTGTTCATCTCGGTATAGACGGCGGCGTCCGCCTCGAGCGTGGCCTTGGCTTCTGCACCAGTCCGGAAGCCTTCAGCGCCGCGGAACTTGTTTTGAACGAAGTCCACAAAGGCGTCCGATTTCACAGCTTCCGCCAGCGCGGCCTCAAGCGTTGCGCGCGCAGTTTCGTCCATATCCTTGGGGCCGAAGAAGATTGCAGCATCGTTCATGAACACATCGTAGCCAAGGCTGTCCAGCGTCGGGATCTCTGGATGCTCGGAAATGCCGCCGGGGTTCATCGAAGCGATGATCTTCATCGCACCGTCCTCATACATCGGCAGAGCGTTCGATCCCGAGAAACCAAGGTCAACATGGCCACCCAAAACCGCTTGCCGTGCGGCGGAGCCTCCACGGGTCGGCACGATATTGATCGCGATGTCTTCTTTCTTTCCGACATACTGGATCACGGCGCGATCAAGCGGGATGATCGAGGCGTAATTGATCCAGCCGCGGTCCTTGGCGGTTGCAATCATCCCTGCCCAGTCATCAAACGGCGCGTCAGCGGGCGCGGAGTACACCACACGGTAGCCATGGGTTGTTCCGATATAGGCGAAGTCGTCGATGCCGTAGGGAACCGAACCCGTCAGCGGCGTGTAGGAAAAGGTCGTGTTTACTGCAAAGCCAATAGTGTAGCCGTCAGTGTCCTGCCCTTGGATGAATTGCGCGGCAACGGCGCCACCGGCTCCGCCTTTGTTTTCCACGATCACCTTCTGACCGAGCTGCGCCTCAAGCTCAGCCGCAAGAATACGCGCCGCTGCGTCACTGCCGCCCCCAGCACGGAAACCGACGATCAGGTTGATCGCTTTCTCCGGATATTCCGCGAACGCAGGTGCCGCGAAGGTTATTGCCGCAGTCGCAGCAATGAGGTGTTTGAATATGGCCATGGTTGGTCCTCCCTATAGTCGCTGAGACTCCTCCCTCGGCGTTGTCCGTCAGGGTATCGGGGTGAAAAAGTATCAGGAATTACAATGTTGAAATAATCAATATTGCGTTTCATTATCGCTTCATGATCGAAAACAAGCATATCAGGAGCTTTCTGCAAGTCCTCGACCTCGGCAGCTTTTCCAAAGCGGCGCGGTCGCTGAACATCGCGCAACCGGCGCTCAGCCAACATGTGCAAAAGCTTGAGGACCAGCTTGGAACTAAATTGCTCGACCGGAGCTCGCGTGGCGTGACACCGACGCCGGATGGGCGCGAGTTTGGACGGCGTGCGCGTGAAATTCTCTCGCTTGTCGACGGGACTGAGCGTCGGTTCCGGGCTGAAGACAAGGACCTCTTCGGTGAGGTCCGGTTGGGGCTACCCGGTTCTGTTTGCCCGGTCCTGGCACCTGAGTTGCTTGTCCAAGCGCGCACTCGGTTTCCTGACGTCACCCTTGTCATCACTGAACTCATGAGTGGCGATCTTGCAGGATTTCTGCAGGAAGGTCGCATCGACGCTGCTGTGCTGTTCAATGTGCAAGAGACGGACGACTACACCTCGGAACCCTTGCTCGTTGAGAAGTTGCACTTGATTGGTGCACCGGCCTCGCCGCTCTTGCGGGCTGGAGAGGTAGAAGCCGCCGCGTTGCAAGGTGTCGGATTGGTGGGCACCTATCCTCCCCATGGGCTACGTTTGCTTCTTGAACGCTGGTCAAGCGAATTCGAACTGCCGCTCCACTTTCAGTTTGAGGCAGATGCTCCGTCGGTGCTTGTGCGTTTGGCCGCAAGGGGGGATTGCCATGCAATCGTGGCCAAGGCTGCGATCGCGCACGAAATCGACAGCGGTTTACTTGGTGCCGCTGAAATCAAGTCTCCATCGATCGAAAGAGTGGGGTGTTTTTGCACGTCCAAGCGGGTTCCACCGAACAGAGCGCGCGACGTGATGGTCGATCTCATCAGGTCAGTTTCGACAGACCTTGTGGCGACTGGAAAATGGCCTGGGGCGACGTCGGTTTAGGTCCGCTTTTTGTCAAGTCTGCCCCAGCGAGCTCTTCAATTGATCTGCAAGATTTTCGAGCATGGGGATCGCCTCGGTTCGAGAACGTTCATCAAATCGATTGATAAGACCAGATACGGCCAGGGCGCCTCGCAGGTTTCCTCCTTGGTCAAACACCGGTGTTGCAATCGACGCGATGCTTGGATTGCGGGCGCCAGCGGAAACAACTGTGCCGTGCGCGTTAAAAACAGAATGGTCTTCGACGTCATGCCCTGAGAAGTGTCGGAGCACGGTTCCGGACGCGCCGGTGTTCAGATCAAGCCGCATGCCCTCTTCCAGGTGAAAGCGCATCAGATCCGGTGAGTTTTCGCGGTAAAGGCACACACGCTCTTGCCCGGCTTTGACGTAGAACGATGCGGTTTCGCCGGTCAGTTCCACAAGCTTGCGCAGGACGGGCCGAATCTCTTCCCCGTTGTTGAAGTCCTGCCGGAAGATGAGCCCCAGTCGCCAGATGCTCGCCCCGATGGTGAATGTGCCGTCGGCATCCCGGTTGATGAAGCCATAGATTTGCATCGATGTGGTCAACCGCAGGATCGTACTTTTGTGTAATCCG
This sequence comes from Pseudomonadota bacterium, assembly GCA_038529225.1. Classification (GTDB taxonomy): domain Bacteria; phylum Pseudomonadota; class Alphaproteobacteria; order Rhodobacterales; family Rhodobacteraceae; genus Tateyamaria. The sequence goes on from JBCBDZ010000193.1 coordinate 5,521, forward strand.
GTTTCACGGGCGAGGTCGGCCAAACTGAGCCGTCGGTTTTGTGTTGAGAAGGCCAGAAGAATGGACATGGCCCGCTCGACGGATTCTGTGCGGAGTGCGCCCATGGGATGCGGACCTTGCGTTCTCTCAGACGAAATGCCCGTTCTCTTCTATTGAAGGCCGCGGCAGCGTGCAAGTATGACATTGCCAACAGGGAGGAGGCGCAACGTGACTATTTCGATTCCGGGCACGAGCTTTGTTGGGGTGGATTATCAGACGGCAGTTGGTTCCAAGCTGGACAGCCTTCCATACGCACTACGGGTGATGGCCGAGAACGTGGTGCGGCAGGTGCCTGAGGGTGACGAGGTCAACCATGTTGCGAACCGCGACGGGCAAGCGGTGCCATTTCGCCCTTCGCGCTTGCTCCTTCAAGATATGCTGGGATTGCCACTTCTGGTCGACATGATGGCCATGCGCAGCCAGATTGCCGAGGCGGGCGGCGACCCAAGCAAGGTGGACATGAGCCTGCCGGTGGATCTGATCGTCGACCATTCCATGACCATTGCCCACTGGGCCGAAAAACTTGCGTTGCCGCGCAATCAGAAGCGTGAGTTCGAGGTCAACGAAGAACGGTTTGCCTTCATCAAGGCTTGCGAAGAGCGGTTCCCGAACCTGCGCGTCATTCCACCCGGTGGCGGCATCATGCACCAGATCAACCTCGAATACCTTGGGCGCATTGTCATGCCGTCCGAGACGGATCCAAAGTTGCTGACGCCCGATACCAATCTCGGGACCGACAGCCATACCACCATGATCAATGGTCTGGGCGTGCTCGGCTGGGGCATTGGCGGCCTTGAGGCCGAGGCCATCATGTTCGGCGAAAGTACGGCGGTGAATGTGCCGCGCGTGATCGGGTTGGAAGTGAAGGGTAGTCTTGCGGACCATCTGACAGCGACCGATGTGGCGCTGACTGTGGCAGAAAAGTTGCGGGCAGTGGGTGTCGTGGATTGCTTTGTCGAGATGTTTGGGTCTGGCTACGGCGCGCTTTCCGTGGCCGATCGCGGCACGATCGCCACAGTCAGCGCCACATCGGTCGCTGTCAGATGGTCCGCAAGACTACCCTTCAC
>JBCBDZ010000194.1:0-6622 GCA_038529225.1 Pseudomonadota bacterium
TTCGTCCGAGGGCGGCATTGTCTATATGGGGCGAGAGTGAGCCGTAGGGGTCCTGAAACACGATCTGCATGTCCTTGCGCAGGGCGCGCAGCTCGCGCACTTTCCAGCCGCGTATGTCCTGCCCCATATAGACAATGCCGCCCTCGGACGAAATCAGGCGCATGATGGCGAGCGCCAGCGTGGTCTTGCCGGACCCGGACTCGCCGACGATGCCAACGGTTTCACCTGCATGGATTTGCAGGGTGGCGTCGTTGACGGCCTTCACGTGCCCCACCGTGCGTCGCAGTAACCCGGCGGTAATCGGAAACCAGACCTTGAGGTTCTGGGTCTCGGCGATCATCGGGGCATCTGCGGGCACCGGCGCAGGCTGGCCTTTGGGTTCGGCGGACAAGAGCTTTTGGGTATAGGGATGCTGCGGGTTGCCGAAGATTTCGGCCGTGGGCCCCGTTTCCACGATCTCGCCGTGCTGCATGACACAGACACGATCCGCGATCCGCCGCACGATCCCGAGGTCATGGGTGATGAACAACAGCCCCATATTCTCGGTCTTTTTCAACTCGGCCAGCAGGTCAAGGATTTGCGCCTGAATGGTCACATCCAGCGCCGTTGTGGGTTCATCCGCGATGAGCACGTCGGGCTGGTTGGCCAGCGCCATCGCGATCATGACCCGCTGGCGCTGCCCGCCGGACAATTGGTGGGGGTAGGCCCCCAGACGTGTCTCGGCGTCGCGAATGCCGACCTTGTTGAGCAACTCCAGAATGCGCGCGCGGGAATCCTCGCCTACGAGGCCCTGATGCAGGGCGAGGCTTTCTCCCAGTTGCTTTTCGATGGTGTGCAGCGGGTTGAGCGAGGTCATCGGCTCCTGAAAGATGAAGGAAATGTCGTTGCCGCGCACTTTGCGCAACAGCTTCTCATCCGCGCCGATCATCTCCTGCCCGTCATAGGTGACGGACCCCGATACTTCGGCGCTGTCACCCAGCAAGGATACGGTGGAGAGGGCCGAGACGGACTTGCCCGACCCGGATTCCCCCACAAGCGCAACCGTCTCGCCGCGGTCCACAGAAAAGGACACACCGCGCACCGCCTGCGTCAGGTTCCCGTCCTGACGAAAGCCCACGGACAGATCGGTTACGTTCAGAAGTGGCGTCACGAAAAGGTCTTTCTGGGATCAAAGGCGTCGCGGATGCCTTCAAAGATAAAGATCAGCAGGCTGAGCATGATCGCGAACACGAAAAAGGCCGTAAAGGCGATCCACGGGGCCTGAAGGTTCTGTTTGGCCTGCAAGGTCAGCTCGCCCAGAGAGGGCGCAGAAGAGGGCAGACCAAAGCCGAGGAAGTCGAGCACGGCCAGCGACGAGATTGTGCCGGTGATGATGAAGGGCAACATCGTCACCGTGGCGACCATTGCGTTGGGCAGCATGTGGCGGAACATGATGGTGAGGTTGCCGACACCGAGGGCGCGCGCGGCGCGGACGTATTCGAGGTTGCGCGCGCGCAGGAATTCGGCGCGCACCACACCGACCAGACTGACCCAGCCAAAGAGCACAAGCAGGAACACCAGAAGCCAGAAACTTCGCCCCAGAATGGCGAACATGATGATGATCACGTACAGACTGGGCGTGGAGGACCAGATTTCGATAATCCTTTGGAAAATCAGGTCGGTACGACCACCGAAATAGCCCTGAACCGCCCCTGCGATGATGCCGATGACCGCAGAGGCCCCGGTCACGATCAGCGTGAACAACACCGACAATCGGAACCCGTGGATGACCCGCGCCAGCACGTCACGTTTCGTCCCGTCCGTGCCCAGCAGGTTTTCACTGTTGGGCGGCAGGGGTGCGGCACCGGGACGGTCCACAGCGGTGTCATAGCTGTAAGGGATCAGCGGCCAGATGGTCCAACCCTTGTTGATCTGCTCGCCATTCACTTCGCCGTCCTGGGCATCTTCGATCACGCCCTCGGGATCATCGAAACACGCATCCAACCCGCCCGAGACGATCAGGCATTCGACCTCGGGGTCGCGGTAGCTTGCCTCGGTCTGGAAATCGCCGCCAAAATCGGTTTCGGCGTAGAAATTCCAGATCGGCGTGTAGAACGCGCCGTCATAGCGCACGAGGATGGGCTTGTCATAGGCGAGGAATTCAGCGCATAGCGACAGCCCGAACAGGATCGAGAAAATCCAGAGCGACCAGTAGGCGCGCCTGTTTTTCCTGAAGTTCCGCCAGCGCCGCTGGTTGAGCGGCGACAGGCTGAAGAACTTGCGCTGGCGCGGTGGGGCGACAACGGGCGTGTCGAGGTCCGCCTCTTGCAAAGCCATCAGCCCTCCCTCCGCTCAAAGTCGATGCGGGGGTCCACCAGCACATACATGAGGTCCGACAGGATACCGACCAGCAGACCCATCAGGCCAAAGATGTAGAGCGTCCCGAACACGATCGGGTAGTCACGCGCGACGGCGGCCTCAAAACCCAAACGTCCAAGGCCATCAAGGCTGAAGATGGTTTCAATGATGAGCGAGCCGCCAAAGAACACGCCGATGAACACCGCCGGAAAGCCTGCGATCACGATCAGCATCGCGTTGCGGAACACGTGGCCATAAAGCACCCGCTTTTCCGACAGCCCCTTGGCCCGAGCGGTCATCACGTAGAGCTTTTTGATTTCATCCAGAAAGCTGTTTTTGGTCAGCAGGGTGAGCGTGGCAAAGGCCCCGATCGTGCCGGCCAGAACCGGCAGGGTGATGTGCCAGAAGTAGTCCACGATCTTGGCGAACGTGCCCAGTTCATCCCAGTTGTCCGACGTCAGCCCCCTGAGCGGGAAAATCTGCAGGTAACTGCCCCCGGCAAACAGCACGAGCAGCAGGATCGCAAAGAGGAAGCCGGGGATCGCGTAGGCTGCGATGATCGCCCCGGATGTCCATGTGTCAAAGGGCGTGCCGTCCCGCACCGCCTTGGAAATGCCCAGCGGGATCGAGACCAGATAGGCAATCAGCGTGGACCACAGACCCAGCGTGATCGACACGGGCAGCTTTTCGATCACGAGGTCTATGACCCCGATACTTCGGAAATAGCTTTCTCCGAAGTCAAAGCGGGCGTAGTTCCACACCATGTTGAGGAACCGCTGAACCGGGGGTTTGTCGAACCCGAATTCGCGCTCCAGTTCCGCGATGAATTCAGGTGGCAGCCCCCGCGCGCCCACATAGGTGCTGTCAGAGGCCGTGTTCAGTTCATCCGCGCCGGCATCATTGTTGCCCCCGGCAAAGCCACCAAACACGTCCCCGCCCCCTTGCGCGCGCGCGATGGCCTGTTCGACCGGGCCACCGGGCACAAATTGGGTGAGGGTGAAGTTGACCAGCAGAATGCCCAGCAAGGTCGGGATGACCAGCAGCAGCCTGCGCAGGATATAGGGGCCCATGGGATTACCTTAGCGCGCCAGAAGCTTTCAGGGCGGCTGCCTTTTCCTCGTTATACCACCAGAAATCCAGCTGCCCGAGCGCGTAAGGCGGGATCGTGTCGGGGTATTCGAACATGTCGTAATGCGCGACCCAGTGGTTGGGTTTGTACCAGACGGGGATCATGATGAATTCGTAGCGCAGGGCGCGGTCAAGCGCCATGAGCGAGGCCTCTTCTTCCGCGCGGGTTTCGGCGTTCAGGGATGCTTCGATGATTGCGTCCACCATGGGGCTGGCCAGCCCGGCGGGGTTGAACAGCGAGAACTCCGCCGCTTCGGACCCGTAGCGCTGCATCAGGCCCGTGCCTGTCCCGAGGAAAGGGGCGTAGGCGTCATAGACCAGATCGTAGTCCCGATCCCGCTCGCGCGAGGTGTACTGGGACGAGTCCACCTTTTCGAAGGTGATGGCGATCCCCAGCTTTTCCACATTGGAGACAAAGTTTTCCATCGCCCCCGACAGCGTGTCGGCAGAGGAGGAGTTGAACAGGTAGTTCAGTTCCAGCACCTGCCCGTCCTTGCGCCGGATCCCGTCGTCACCGACCAGCCAGCCGGCCTCGTCCAGCAACGCCATGGCCTTGCGCGCATTGCGCCGGTCAAACAGGCGCGCCTCGTCCGAGGTGTGGGGCATGCGCGCTTCGGATGTCAGCATGTCCGCCGGGACAACGTCGCCGAGCGATTCCAAAAACGCGAGTTCATCACCTTCCGGCAAGCCCGTCGCCATCAGTGGCGTGTCCTGAGTAAACGAAGCCCGTTGCTGGAACAGTCCGTATTGCAGCGATGCGTTGGTCCACTCAAAGTTATAGGCCAGCGAGATCGCCTCGCGCACCCGTTTGTCCTTGAGCACTTCGGAGCCGAGGTTGAACACGATCCCCGAAGGTGTCGGGGGTGAACCGTCGGGCAGTTCGGTCTTTACGATAGCACCGCTGCGCACTTTTGGCGCGTCATAGCCGGTCGCCCATTTCTTGGAGTCGTTTTCGGTACGATACGTGAATTCACCCGCCAGAAAGGCCTGAAACGCAGCCTCGGCGTCCCCGAAATACTCGATCCGGATGGTGTCAAAGTTGTTGCGCCCCACGTTGAAGGGCAGATCGGCCGCCCAGTAGTCGGGATTGCGTTTGTAGACGATGCGGCGGTTCACATCGACCGTGTCGACCATGTAAGGGCCCGAGCCCGGCGAGATTTCCAGACGGCTTTCATCGAGGCCGGCCCCGGTTTCCTCGTACCACTTCTTGGACCATGCGGGCACAAAGCCGACCTGATCAATCAGGCTGCGGCGCGAGATGCCTTCGGTGAAGTAGAATTTGATGGTGTGATCGTCGAGAACCTCGACCTTGGGAATGCGTTTGCGCACGGCATCGGCATAAGACTTGAGGCCCTCATCCAGCAACAGGTTGTGGCTGAACGCGATGTCATGGGCGGTGACGGGAGTGCCGTCGGAAAACCGCGCCTCGGGGCGCATGTAGAAGATGACCCAGTTCTTGCCTTCGTCATACTCAATCCGCTCGGCCAGCAGGCCGTAATATTCGCCATAGACATCTGCGGGGGCTGAGGTGCCGTTGACCCCCTCACCCAGCAGGCTTTCATAGATCGAAGACGACAGCGCACCGGCACGGCCCTTGCGGGTGTAGGGATGCATGGAGTCAAACGTGCCCACCGTACCCAGTGCAATTTCGCCCCCCTTGGGTGCATCGGGATTCACATAGGAAAAATGCTCAAAGTCCTCGGGATAGGTCAGATCACCGTAAAACGAATACCCATGGCTGCTGATGATCGTCTCGTGCCCGTCGGCGCGTGCCTGGCTGGCCAGCGCAAAGGCAATGATCAGTCCCAAAACCCCCAAACCCCAGCGGGTGTTTCGCATACGGAGCGTTCTGGTCCGCACTTGGGCTTGGCGTCGATCCTGGACTTTTCGCATTGCTGATCCTCCATCTGGTGGCATTCCGGGCCGTCTTGTTGGTGTGACATAAGCTAATGACGCCCGCTGCCAATATGCAACTTGAGAATATGTGAACAGGCGCGCTTGGATGTGAGCAATGGACACTGCGCGCACAAAAAAGCCGCCCACTGCGCGTGAGCGGCTGTTTGCGTGCACTGCAGCGAATGCTTACTCGCTGGCACTCTGAATGTAGGCAATCAGGTTTGCCCGGTCTTCGACATCGCGCAGACCATTGTAGGCCATGGACGTTCCGGGCGCATAGCTGCGGGGATTTTCAAGAAAGCCGTTCAGGTTTTCCGGGGTCCATACGTCGGCGACTTCGGTCAGCGCGCCGGAATAGGCGGCGTAACCGCTTGCTGCGCCAACTTCACGGCCCACGACACCGTGCAGGTAAGGACCAACGCCATTGGCCCCGGCTTCGAGTTTGTGACAGGCGCTGCACTGGCGGAACACGCGGGAACCCGCGCCGGGATCAGCGGCGGCAAAGACCTCTGCAAAGGGGACTTCGGCCACCTCTTCGGCCACTTCTTCGGCGCCCGTGTCAATCACGTAGGCCTGTTCACCACCATGGCCGCCCGCATGGTAAAGCTCGTCAGCCGCCCATTTGCCCAACAGAAAAATAAGCAGGGCGCCACAGAGGCTCCCCACGATTTTGGTGAAGGTCATCGTGTCGAACATTTGGAATCGGTTCCCCGTGTCGCGTGTGGTGTCCGCGGGTATCTACGGGTTCCCCTTGCCACTGGCAAGGTGTACTAAGCGCGACCATTCGCCCTGCCCGTTTCTGTGCGTGCTGCGGGGCTGTGCACAAAGGACAAACACAGATGGCAGACCGGATCGCATTTCAGGGGGAATTGGGCGCATACAGCCACGAGGCCGTGGTCAAGGCACGACCCGAGGCGACACCGGTGCCCTGCACCACGTTCGAGGATGCCTTTGCCACAGTGCGCGAAGGGCGCGCCGAGATGGCCATGCTGCCGGTGGAAAACACCACCTATGGGCGGGTGGCAGACATTCACCGTCTGTTGCCTGAAAGCGGCATGCATATCGTGGACGAGGCATTCATTCGGGTGCGCATCGCGCTGATGGCCGTGCCGGGACAGACACTGGAAGACATCAAACATGTGCGCGCGCATCTTGTGCTGATCCCGCAGGCCCGTGCCTTCCTTGACGCAAACGGAATCACGTCAGAGGCGGCTGCACCGGCGCTGTCCGCGGCCGCCTCTGACGTGATTCCGTTTGCTGC
>JBCBDZ010000195.1:0-6554 GCA_038529225.1 Pseudomonadota bacterium
GCGGTTTGACCCAAATTCGCGGTGCCGGGAACAGGTTTGCTGTCGTTCAGAAGTTGCGGGCGCTTGCCGGCGAGGTGCGCAGCATCCTTGGCCCCGATACCAAGATTTCCTATGCCGCCGATTGGACCGAGTACTTTGGCTATCAGCCGCAAGACGGCAGTGGTGATCGTTACTTTCATCTTGATCCGCTGTGGGCTGATCCGAACATCGATTTCATCGGGATCGACAATTACATGCCCCTTTCGGACTGGCGGGATGGGAGCGATCACGCGGATGCGGAATGGGGCAGCATTTACAACCTCGATTACCTGCGCGCCAACGTTGCGGGCGGAGAGGGGTATGACTGGTACTATCACTCTGCCGAGGCCGCTGATGCGCAAATCAGGACCCCGATCACGGATGGCGCCCATGATGAGCCGTGGGTGTTCCGTTTCAAGGACATTCGCAACTGGTGGGGCCATGCGCATCACGAGCGCGTTGCAGGTGTGCGCTCCGCTGTACCGACAGACTGGGTGCCGGGGTCCAAACCCGTTTGGTTTACGGAATTCGGATGTGCGGCCATCGACAAGGGCACCAATGAGCCAAACAAGTTTCTGGATCAGAAATCGTCCGAAAGCAGTTTGCCCAAATATTCCAGCGGGGCACGCGATGACCTGATCCAGAAACAGTATCTGCGAGCGATGAACACCTTTTGGGCCGATGTCGACAACAACCCCCATGCCACCGAGTATCAGGGCCGCATGGTCGATATGAGCCGCGCTTTTGTCTGGGCGTGGGACACGCGTCCTTACCCATTCTTTCCAAATGCGCTGAGCATCTGGTCGGATGGTGAAAACTATCCGCGCGGCCACTGGATCAACGGGCGCACCTCGGCGCGTACTCTGGCATCTGTGGTGGGTGAGTTGTGTGATCGTGCGGGACTGAAAGCCTATGACACCTCGGGCTTGTACGGGTACGTGCGCGGCTACATGATTGATGATGTGTCATCTGTCCGCTCGGGCCTGCAACCTTTGATGCTGCGCTATGCCTTTGACGCGATCGAGCGGGATGGCGTGCTGCGCTTTGTCATGCGTGATGGGCTGGATCCGGTTTCATTGGCGCCGCAGGCTCTGGCGATCAACAGTGACCTTGAGGGTCGTCTGGAGCAGTCCCGTGAGTCCGAGGCAGATCTTGCCGGGCGTGTTCGGTTGCGTTTCGTGCAGACGGACGGGAATTTCGATATTCTGTCTGAAGAGGCCATTCTGGCCGATGATGCGACCCATGCGGTATCGACGACTGACTTGCCCATGGCGTTGACGCGTCCGGAAGGCCGCCAGATTGCTGAACGATGGCTGAGCGAAGCACGGATTTCGCGCGAGACGGTGCGTCTGGCCTTGCCGCCCTCCTTGATCGGTATCGGGGCAGGTGACGTGATTGAAGTAGCACCTGACCAGGCAGAAACACCCGGTCTTTACCGTGTTGACCGTGTCGAGCACGGAGAAATGCAGATCATCGAAGCGGTGAGGATCGAGCCTGAGATCTATGTGCCGTCAGAACTGTCGGACGAGCTGGCCGGAGTGCGCGAATTCGTGCCGCCTGTGCCTTTGACTTCGGTCTTTCTTGATCTGCCCTTGCTAACCGGCGAAGAGGTCGCGCATGCCCCTTACACTGCGGTATCCGGGTCCCCCTGGCCGGGCAGTGTTGCCATTTATCAATCACCAACAGAGTCCGGGTTCACCCTCAATTCGCTTGTTTCGGCCCGTGCGAGCATCGGGTTTACCAAAACCGCTTTGCCGCGTGCGCGCAGTGGTCTTGTCGACTTGGGGCCGACCCTTGAGGTTGAGATGATCCATGGGACACTTGAATCAACATCCGACGTCGCGTTGTTAAACGGTGCAAATCTGGTCGCCATCGGTGACGGGTCCGCCAACAACTGGGAGTTGTTCCAGTTCAGGGATGCGGAGTTGATCGCGCCCGGGCGCTACCTGCTGAGCCATCGACTGCGCGACCAACTTGGCAGTGATGCGGTTGGTCCGGATGTCTGGCCCGAAGAGTCATGGGTTGTGGTGATGAACGGTGTGCCATCGCAGATCGAACTTGCCCGGAACCTGCGCCGCGTGGCGCAGACCTATCGCATTGGTCCGGCGCGGCGTGGCTATGATGACCCGTCCTATCAAGAGTTTGTTCTGGCCTTTGATGGCAATGGGTTGCGTCCTTATCGCCCGGTGCATTTGCGTGCTGTGCCAGTGGCCGGTGGGATTGAGGTGACGTGGATCAGGCGGACGCGTCTGGACGGAGATGATTGGGACCTGCCGGAAGTTCCTTTGGCCGAAGACACTGAAACCTATACCGTCCGCGTTGTGCAGGGCGGCGGGGTGCTGCGCGAAGATATCGTGACTGCGCCGGGTTGGACATACAGCGACGCAGACCGTCTTGCGGATGGTGTGACGGGTCCGTTTGAAGTCGCTGTGGCCCAGAACTCGGCCCGCTATGGTCCGGGACCATTTGCCAGCCTGACGGTCGATGCCTGATGCGCCCTGTGGTCATGGCGGATCTGTTTTGTGCCGGTCGTGCACTGTTGGCGGTGCCACCGGGGGCGCGGGCTGACGTGGCCCGGGTATTAGTGCGCAATGCCTGTGTGGCAGACTGTTTTCGACAGAGCACCGGCGCGCGGCACGCCCGGTTTGGCGACGGCACACTGGCCGCTGCGGCGCGTGGTGCTGGCATGATCGCCGCGCCAGACACCTGCACGCGGGACTTTGCCTGTGCGCTCATTCTGGTTCTGCAAGCTCTGGTCGATCACGTCTCTGACGACTGATCGCGTCTCTAGATGGTATGCATCACAGGTTTGCGTTTGGAAAAAGCGCCTTATCTGGGGTATGCAGGCATCGAAAGGATGGCGCATGGCTTATCTCAAAACAAACATCTCGGCGATCGATCCCTTGTGGGAGCAAATAAATGACGAGGCACGGCAAGCGGTTGTGGAAGAACCGCTGATTGGCGGCTTTGTTCATGCCTGTATTCTGCATCACAAATCGATCGAGAAGGCGTTGTCATATCGTATTGCGGCCAAGTTAGCGTCCAACGAGATGTCGATGGTGGTCGTGCGTGAAATCGTGGAAGAGGCGTATCAGAAATCCCCGGAACTGGTCGATGCCGCCCGGTCTGATCTGGTGGCCGTCTACGAGCGCGATCCGGCCTGCCATCGCCTGGTGCAGCCCATTCTGTACTTCAAAGGCTACCAGGCGATCCAAGCTTACAGGGTTGGTCATTTCCTTTGGACCGAGGGGCATCAGGACCTCGCCTATTTCTTCCAGATGCGGGTGTCGGAAATCTTTGGCGTGGACATCCACCCCGCCGCGTCCATCGGCAAGGGGATCATGATCGATCACGCCCACTCCATCGTCATCGGTGAGACGGCCGTCGTGGGCAACGATGTTTCGATGCTGCATTCGGTCACGCTTGGCGGGACGGGTAAGGAAGAGGAAGACCGCCATCCCAAGATTGGCGATGGCGTTCTGATCGGGGCGGGGGCCAAGGTGCTGGGCAACATCCGCGTTGGCAATTGCAGTCGGATTGCTGCCGGGTCTGTCGTACTGGAAGAGGTTCCGCCCTGCAAAACGGTTGCTGGTATCCCGGCACGGATCGTGGGTGAGGCGGGGTGTGACCAGCCTGCCGTGTCCATGAACCATATGCTGGGCAAGGATCAGTAACTTTTGTCAGTTAGAAAGAGAAAGGCCGGAGCGATTGCTCCGGCCTTTTGTACGTTTTTGGGGTTAGTTCAGGCCAACATGGCCAGCGGGTTTTCAAGGTTCTCCTTGATCGCGTTGAGCAACTGCGCGCCTAATGCCCCATCAATCACCCGGTGGTCGACGGACAGTGTGACGGACATGACGGTCGCGACCCCGAGTTCCCCATCTTTCCCGACAACCGGTTTCTTCACGCCAGCACCCACGGCGAGGATCGCGCCATGTGGCGGGTTGATCACCGCATCGAAGTTGTCGATGCCGAACATGCCCAGATTGGAAATCGCAAAACTGCCGCCTTGATATTCGTGCGGGGCCAGTTTGCGGTCGCGCGCGCGCGTCGCGAGGTCCTTCATTTCTGCCGAGAGGGCAGATAGCGACTTTTGATGGGCGTCTTGCAGAACAGGCGTGAACAGGCCGCCATCGATTGCGACGGCAACGGCCACGTCGGACGGGGTCAGTTTCAGCATTCTGTCCCCGGCCCAGACAGCATTTGCGTCCGGCACCTGTTGCAACGCGATTGCGCAGGCCTTGATGATGAAGTCGTTGACCGACAGTTTCACACCGCGGTCGGCGAGTTGACCGTTCAGCGTGCCGCGGAACTCAAGCAGCGCGTCAAGCTGGATGTCGCGGCGCAGATAGAAGTGTGGCACGGTCTGTTTGGCTTCGGTCAGGCGGGCAGCAATGGTCTTGCGCATGCCGTCGAGCTTGATTTCCTCGTACTCCCGACCTTCATACATCTGCGCGATGGCGTCGCTGGACGGACCTGTCGGAGCTGCAAAAGCAGCAGGCGCGGCGGCTTCGGGTGCTGCCGATTTGGCGGCGGGCGCAGCTTCGGCTTTTTCCACGTCGGCCTTGACGATCCGACCGTGTGGGCCTGATCCTTTCATAGCGCTGAGGTCGAGGCCCTTTTGCGAGGCGATGCGACGCGCGAGAGGAGAGGCAAAGACGCGGGCGCCGTCTGCGGTTGCCGGTGCTGCGGGGGCAGGGGCCGCCGCAGGTGCTGGCGCGCTGGCGGCTTCCGGTTCTTTGGCGGGTTCTGCCGCCGCGGCAGGGGCCGCAGCCGGGGCGGATCCGATGTCGTCGGCACTTTCTCCGTCTTCGAGGAGTACGGCGATGGCGGTGTTAACCTTCACGCCTTCGGTGCCTTCGGCAACGAGGATTTTGCCAACGGTTCCTTCGTCCACGGCCTCGAATTCCATCGTGGCCTTGTCGGTTTCGATTTCGGCCAGAAGGTCACCGGACGTAACCGTATCCCCTTCTTTGACCAACCACTTCGCAAGCGTGCCTTCCTCCATCGTAGGTGACAGGGCGGGCATGAGAATTTCTGTAGGCATCTCCGGCTCCTTAGCGGTAAGTGACTTGTTTGACGGCGGCGATCACTTCGTCGGTCGTCAACAGCGCGTGTTTTTCGAGGTTCGCAGCATAGGGCATCGGAACATCCTTGCCCGTGCAGTTGATCACCGGTGCGTCGAGGTAGTCAAACGCCTCCTGCATGATCACCGAGCTGATGTAGTTTCCGACCGAGCCTTGTGGCCAGCCTTCTTCCACGGTGATGCAGCGATTGGTCTTCATCACTGAGTTGAGGATCGCGCCGGTGTCCATCGGACGCAGCGTGCGCAGATCGACAACATCGCAATTGATCCCTTCTTCGGCCAGCTTTTCGGCGGCGGCCAATGCGTATTGCATGCCGACACCAAAGGAGACGATGGTGCAGTCATCGCCCTCGCGCCAGATCCGCGCCTTGCCGAACGGAACCGTGTAGTCATCCAGGTCCGGAACGTCGAAGGTGCGACCGTAGACGATCTCGTTTTCGAGGAAGATGACCGGGTTGGGATCGCGGATCGCCGTTTTCATCAGACCTTTGTAATCGGACGCGCAATACGGCATCACGACCTTCAGTCCCGGAATTTGCATGTACCACGCCGCGTAGTCCTGCGAGTGCTGCGCACCCACGCGCGCCGCAGCCCCGTTCGGACCACGGAAGACCATCGGTGCACCCATCTGACCGCCAGACATATAGAGGGTCTTGGCCGCAGAGTTGATAATGTGATCAATCGCTTGCATGGCGAAGTTGAATGTCATGAATTCCACGATCGGCTTCAATCCGCCAAAGGCCGCACCAACACCAATCCCCGCAAAGCCGTGTTCGGTGATGGGCGTGTCAATCACGCGTTTGGGGCCGAATTCATCCAGCATGCCCTGGGAAATCTTGTAGGCGCCCTGGTATTCGGCAACCTCTTCGCCCATCAGGAACACGGTATCGTCGCGGCGCATCTCTTCGGCCATGCCGTCGCGCAGGGCCTCGCGCACGGTTTGCTGTTTCATCGCGGTGCCCTCGGGCCAGTCGGGGCTGGTATCCACCGACGGCGCTGCCGGAGCGGCGGACACGGCGGGTGCCGTTGCCTCAACTGGCGCAGCTTCGGCTGCAACCGGGGCAGGGGCGCTGGCGACGTCATCGACGCTTTCCCCCTCTTCGATCAGGATCGCGATGGCGGTGTTGACCTTAACGCCTTCAGTGCCTTCCTCGATCAGGATCTTGCCGATGATCCCCTCATCGACGGCCTCGAATTCCATCGTGGCTTTGTCGGTTTCAATTTCGGCCATGATGTCGCCGGACGATACGGTATCGCCTTCCTTCACCATCCACTTGGCCAATGTGCCTTCTTCCATGGTCGGAGAGAGGGCGGGCATGAGAATTTCGGTTGCCATTGTTCTCTCTCCCTTACGCGTAAATATCTGTCCAAAGCTCTTCAAGGGCGGGCTCGGGGCTCTCCTTGGCGAACTCGGCGCTGGCGTTCACGACATCCTTGATTTCCTTGTCGATGG
>JBCBDZ010000196.1:0-6351 GCA_038529225.1 Pseudomonadota bacterium
CTTTCATCCGCAGACAGGAACACGAATTCACACCATGGCCGCCACGAACCCACTTCAGTTCATCCAGCAAGTTCGCTCCGAAGTTTCCAAGGTCGTCTGGCCAACCCGGCGCGAGGTGCTGTTGACGACCGTTATGGTTTTTATCCTTGCTGCGCTGACGGCGGTATTCTTTGCCATCGTCGATATCATTATCCGGTGGGGTCTTGAAACCGTCCTGACGAGTTTCGGCTAACGCCTGCTTTGCAGCCTGCGGCACTTGCACTTTGAAAACCTGCGGAGTATTCCGCAGTCCTGACCTAAGCGGAGGCGCGCGGCGATTCGAAGCCCCGCGCCGCTTTTCATTCAGGTTGGCGCGTGTCGCATCACGTGGCGCAAGAAACGACACTTCGGGCAAGGGACCAAGGGCACATGGCAAAACGGTGGTATTCGGTCAGCGTTCTTTCGAACTTTGAAAAGAAGATCGCCGAGACGATCCGCACATCGGTGGCGGAACACAGCCTCGAAGACGAAATCGACGAAGTGCTGGTACCGACCGAAGAAGTCATCGAGGTGCGTCGCGGCAAAAAGGTCACGACGGAGCGCCGTTTTATGCCCGGCTATGTCCTGGTGCATATGGAGATGTCCGATCAGGGCTATCACCTGATCAACTCCATCAACCGCGTTACCGGTTTTCTGGGCCCGCAAGGCCGCCCGATGCCCATGCGCGACGCTGAGGTGAACCAGATCCTGAACCGCGTTCAGGAAGGTGAAGACAGCCCACGCACGCTCATACACTACGAGATTGGCGAGAAGGTCAAAGTCAACGACGGACCGTTCGAGGATTTCGACGGCATGGTCGAGGAAGTGGACGAAGAGAACCAGCGCCTCAAGGTTACCGTGTCCATCTTTGGTCGTGAAACCCCGGTGGAGTTGGAATTCACGCAAGTGAACAAGCAGACCTAAGCCGCCTTCATCTTCTGAAGTGTGGATTTGGCCGGAACCTGCATGAGTTCCGGCCTTTTTGTTTTTCAGAGCGAATCATGGCGTGAACCAGTGTCGTGCTGACCCTGGTGTTGACCGGACTGCCCAAGACATCCGCACATTTAAGGCTGGGTTTATCGCCCGTGGTCCGAAACTGACTGCCTGCTCGAATTAGCGGTGGATAACTCTGTGAAGACTGTTGACGCCTTCATCCGACTCACGACTAATTGTAGGGATAGGCACATCATATAGGTGTTTGCGCCAAAAATCAGAGTGTATCTTGGGGGATATCATGAGCTTTAAAGGCATTAAGGACTCGCTACCTTGGCTGGTGCCGTCAGTTGTGATTGCAGCTGTCGGGACTGGGTATTTGAAAACTGTGAATGACGCGCCGACCGTGGTTGCGCCCGCTTCGCAGGCCGGTCAGGCAACGGCATCCGAGGCGCAGATCGAACGCTTGCAGGCGGCTCTTGATGCGGTACTGCTGGCAAATGCCAAGGAAGAGGTCGTCGCACGCCAGGCGACATCTGCCGATGCGCTTGTCGAGCTGCCGCAACCCGCCCCACGCGCAGAACCCGAAGTGGCCGTGGTTGAACCTGTCGCCACACCGCCAGCGCCCGAACCTGTGGATGATCGCGTGGCCGCTTTGACCACGCCGCACGCGGCGGCCAAATTGTTTACGTCCGGCCAGGCGGCTGCCGAAGACGCCGCCCGCTGCATGGAAGACCTGCGCAACCTGACCGCCCAGGCCGTCGTGTATTTTCCCAGCGGTGGCGTGACAGCCGATGCAGGCGGAGTTGAACAGGGTCGTCTGATCGGTCTTGTGGCGCAATCCTGTGACGGAGTCCGCATCAAGGTCGAAGGCCATTCGGACGCGTCCGGTGATCCGGCTGCAAACCTGCGCCTGAGCGAGCAACGGGCCCAGCAGGTCATCACGCGGATTGCCGCGTCGGGCATCGACACCAGCATGTTTTTTGCCGAAGGGGCAGGCGATCGCCGCCCCTCGGGGATTGTTGGACCGCAGTCGCGCGCATATTACGACCGGCGCGTGGAATTTTCGGTCGTTGAGGAAAACGCGACCCGTGTGGCGGCCCGCGCACCCGGTGCGGTCAAGCCTTGGGCGAACGCGACGTGCGTGACAGCGCTGGAACGCGCGGCCTCCGGAACGTCGCTGTTCTATGCGCCCCGGTCCGTATCCTTGCCATCGCAGGATCTTGACACCGCGCTTGAACTCGCTTCGCTGGCGACAGAATGCCCGCATGCGCGTTTGCGTGTTGTCGGGCATTACTCGGGCGACATTCAGGCCCGCGAAGATACGCGCACGGGTCTGCTGCGGGCCAAGGCGCTGATGGCCATGCTGGTGGGACGTGGAATTCCGTCCGAACAGATCATCATCGCCGCGCACTCGCGCCCGCTGGACGAATCAGGTCTGCCCGGCAGCCGCGTCAACTTTGACGTGATCCTCGAAGAGGAATAGGGCCGCAGGCCGCGTTCAGGCCGAAGCCCCAACATTTCGGCTTGATAAAGACCCAGAGGCGCTGTATCCGGCGCCCCTGTCACGTTTGATGACATCCCATGTGGGAGGCGAGGGCGACGCGTTGTCCAGACCGGACCACATCAACCATATCCCGGCGTCGCGACGTGCGGGAGTTGAAAAGGAGATTGGCACATGGCCAAGAAACTCGTCGGGACGATGAAGCTGCAAGTCAAAGCAGGTCAGGCAAACCCGTCCCCGCCCGTCGGCCCCGCATTGGGTCAGCGCGGCATCAACATCATGGAATTCTGCAAGGCCTTCAACGCCAAGACTGCAGACATGGAGCCCGGTGCGCCGTGCCCGACCGTGATCACATACTATCAGGACAAATCGTTCTCGATGGAGATCAAGACGCCACCTGCGTCCTACTACCTCAAGAAAGCGGCCAAGCTGTCTTCGGGTGCCAAGATGCCGTCGCGCGAAACCGTTGGCACTGTCACTGCGGCGCAGGTGCGTGAAATCGCCGAAGCGAAAATGGCCGATCTGAACGCCAACGACATCGATGGCGCAATGCAGATTATTCTGGGCTCTGCCCGCTCTATGGGCATCGAGGTGAAGTAAGATGGCAAAATTCGGAAAACGCACAACCGCCGCCCGCGCAGCATTCGCCGGCAAATCGGACGTCACTGTCGAAGAGGCTGTCAGCCTTGTCAAAGGCAACGCAACCGCCAAGTTTGACGAGACCATCGAAATCTCGATGAACCTCGGCGTCGACCCGCGCCACGCTGACCAGATGGTCCGCGGTGTTGTCGGCCTGCCCAACGGCACAGGCAAAGACGTCCGCGTCGCTGTGTTCGCCCGTGGCCCAAAGGCCGAAGAAGCCGAAAAGGCTGGCGCGGACATCGTCGGCGCAGAGGACCTGATGGAAACCATCCAGGGCGGCAAGATCGACTTTGATCGCTGCATCGCCACACCGGACATGATGCCTATCGTGGGTCGCCTCGGTAAGGTGCTGGGTCCCCGAAACCTGATGCCAAACCCCAAAGTCGGCACAGTCACGATGGATGTCGAAGCGGCTGTCAAAGCGGCCAAGGGCGGCGAAGTCCAGTTCAAAGTCGAAAAAGCCGGTGTGATCCACGCGGGTATCGGCAAAGCCTCCTTTGACGAAGCCAAGCTGATCGAAAACGTCCGTGCCTTTGTCGGTGCTGTCGCCAAGGCCAAGCCAGCCGGATCCAAAGGCACCTACATGAAGAAAGTCTCGCTGAGCTCGACCATGGGCCCCGGCGTCAGCGTCAATGTAGACAGCGCCGTCACCGACTGATCGGGACCGACATCACAAGAACCGAAAGAACCGGCCTGCACATGCAGGCCGGTTTTTTATTGCGCACGTCCCGAAAATTTACCGATAGCCGCAAAGTGTAGTAGGCTCGGGCGAAATAACGGGGGGATATCTGCGATGGACGGCAACAAGGCGTGGCACAAGTATTTTTCGGATGAGGCCAAGGCCCTGGACTCGGGCAAGTTGGCGGCGCAAACCCTGCCGCAAATACTCGATCAGGCGGTTGCAAAATATGCTGACAAACCTGCGCTGACGACCATCCTGCCCACCGGGGCCGATACCACCATCACCTACGCTGAACTGAGAGAGTATGCCGCCGACTTTGCATCCTATCTGCGCGAAGACCTGAAGTTGGGCCAAGGCGACACGGTGGCCATCATGTCCCCCAACTGTATCGGTTTTGGTGTGACGTCCCTTGGAATTTCCATGGCCGGGTGCATCGGCACCAACGTCAACCCGCTCTATACACCCAGCGAGCTTGAGCATCAGCTGCAAGACAGCAAGGCAAAGGCGATTGTCATCATTGACCTGTTTGGCGACAAACTGGATCAAGTGATCGCCAATACCAGTGTCAAACACGTCGTCACCCTGTCGATCGTCGACTTCTTCCCCACTCTCAAGAAAATGCTGCTGGGTTTCGTGCTCAAACGCATCCGCAAAGTCATTCCTGACATGGCGTCAAAACACACAAAACTGGCAGATGCGCTTGCGATGGGCCGCAAACACGCCAGCAGCCGCGATCTGAGCGCTTACACCGCCGGTATCACCGGGAACTCTGTCGCCCTCTACCAATACACCAGCGGGACCACAGGGCGCAGCAAGGGCGCGGAACTCAGCCATCTGGCTATCCTGACCAACGCCGAACAGGGCCGGTTGATGGCTGACACCATAATAAGGGAGGGGCGGGAGGTCGCCCTCGTTGCCTTGCCGCTTTATCATATCACTGCTTTCAGCCTGATCTTCATCTCTGGTCTGGCCGTTGGCGGGCACTGCGTTCTGGCGCCAAGTCCACGCCCCCCGTCCAATCTCAAAGCGGCCTTTGAAAAGTACGAGATTACGTGGTTCACCGGGATCAATACGCTGTTTGCCGGCCTGATGGCCGAGCCCTGGTTTGACCGCAAGCTGTTTGCCAACATCCGGTTCTGCGGATCGGGCGGCGCCGCACAGCAGACCGGTGTGGCGCAGAAATGGCAGGAGGCCACCGGCGTTGAAATTCTGCAAGGCTATGGAATGACCGAGGTGTCGGGCATCCTGACGTTCAACCCGCCGGGCCATAACCGCCTTGGCAAGGTCGGCGTTCCGGTTCCAGGGGCGGATGTGCGCACCGTGGATGATGAAGGCAAGGATGTACCTGCCGGTGAACCGGGCGAGGTAATCGCGCGGACGCCGTCGATGATGATGGCCTATCTCGACAATCCCGACGCCACGGGAGAAGTGCTTAAGGATGGCTGGTATTATTCGGGAGACATTGGCGTCATGGACAAAGACGGCTTCCTCGAGATTGTGGACCGCAAGAAGGACATGATCCTGGTCTCGGGCTTTAACGTTGCGCCCAATGAGATTGAGGATGTGATTTCGACCTTGCCCGGTGTCGTGCAGGTCGGGGTTGTGGGCATTCCCCACGAAAAGACCGGAGAGGCCCCCGTCGCCTTCGTGGTCCGCGCGGATGACAGCCTGACCAAAGAGACGATCCGCGAGGCATGCCGGGACCAACTCACGAACTACAAGATCCCGAAGGACATTCGTTTTGTCGATGATGTGCCCGTCACTTTGTCGGGCAAGGTTTTGCGTCGGCAATTGCGAGAGGATCATTTCGGTTGATCCGGCAGGGTGTCCCGGTCCGGGACACCCCTTGGCCTTCAAAGATGTGTGCAGGGCCGTTGCGCCAGTAGCGGAAACGGCCGAGTTCTTTGGGCGCGTTTGCGCGGGACGGGCAACAGCCGGTCGCAGGCGACCCAAGTCACATCCGGGGCGCTGGGACCGTCACTTGAACTGACGCTTGTACAAGTCCGTGTCGGGCAACAATGGGACGGTGGTCCTGCCCTCGCAGGACGACGTTGATCTCGTGTGTTCCGGGACCGACTGGGCCGATTTCCACAATCGGAGCGTAGGCAGCCGCCACTTTTACCCCATCCAGATGGATATGTGCATGACCCACCGGGACAGCATTCGCATCCGTGACGCAAATGTCGGTAAAAATGAACCCTGTCGTATCGAGCGTCAGAAGGAAGCGACCATCGCCAATCGCTTGAACCTGCATATCGACTTGTGGCGGGGGCGCTGTGTCCGGGAGGATCAGGAAGACCGCGCGAGGCGGTCTTCCCTTGGCGTTCACGATGGGCGCGGCGATGACCAGCACGGCAAGCAGCAATGCAATGAGGCAAGGGCCCGGGTTCAGTCTGGACAGATGTGTGCGCTGCATCAGACCGCCCTCGACCACTGCCACCGCACGGGGCGGTGCGCGATGGGCACTGTCCGCCCGGCCAGCAGGATGACGAACAACGCGCTGTAGAGGTTGGCATGGAACAGCGGCGTTTCGCCCAGAACCACCGCCAGAAAGGTTATCGCCCCAAGGATC
>JBCBDZ010000197.1:0-6344 GCA_038529225.1 Pseudomonadota bacterium
GTCGGGCATCGCGCTCTTGCACTGCACCCATCCCGCTACACCTCGATCGTCTTGGGGCGGCGGCGCTCGAACCAGATCACCACCAGCAACCGGGTGACAAAGATCGCCGTGAACACCGATGTCATGATCCCCAGCCCCAGCGTGATCGCGAATCCGCGCACCGGGCCGGACCCCATGGCAAACAGGATCACCGCCGTGATGAACGTGGTGATGTTGGCGTCCAGAATGGCCGACAGCGCCTTTTCATATCCCAACTCGATGGCCCGGGCCGGCCCGCGGGCCGATTTCAGCTCTTCCCGGATACGTTCAAAGATCAGCACGTTGGCATCCACCGCCATGCCAACCGTCAGCACGATTCCCGCAATCCCCGGCAAGGTCAGCGTGGCCCCGATCAGCGACAACAGCCCAAAGATCAGCCCGATATTCACGATCAGAGCGATATTGGCGAAAATCCCGAACAGCCCGTAACTCAGGAACATGAACACCAGCACGGCGGCAAAGGCGACCATCGTCGCGATCTTACCCGCATCAATGCTGTCCTGCCCCAGTTCGGGGCCGATGGTGCGTTCTTCGAGGAAGGTCAGTTCCGCAGGCAAGGCCCCTGCCCGCAGCAAAACGGCCAGATTGGTCGACTCCTCGACGCTGAAGTTGCCCGTGATAATCCCCGACCCGCCCGGAATATGGCTTTGGATCACAGGGGCGCTCACCACCTCATCATCCAGCACAATGGCAAAGGGCGAGCCGATGTTGTCCGCCGTATAATCGCCAAAGGACCGCGCACCGGACGTGTTGAACCGGAAGTTCACCGCCGGATTGCCGTTCTGATCAAAGGCAGGCTGCGCATCCACCAGATCCTCGCCCGTGACCACAGGCGCGCTTTCAATCACATAGAACTGGCCCGGCTCATCCAGGGATGGGACCAGCTTGTTGCCAATGCCCGCAGACTGGTCCGGATCAGCCGTCCGCGTGACCACCGGGTTGAATGTCAACTGGGCCGTGGTGCCGATGATCGCCTTCAACTCGGCAGCCGAACCAATGCCGGGCACCTGAATCAGAATACGCTGGGCGCCCTGACGCTGAATGGTGGGCTCACGAGTGCCGACCTCGTCAATACGGCGGCGTACGATTTCAAGAGATTGCTGTACGGTGCGTTCGTCACTGGCAAGCTTTTCAGCATCACTCAGGGTGACGACAATGACGTTCTCCCCCTCGGCACGCACTTCGATGTCGTTGGCACCAACGCCGGTCAGGGTCTGCACCGGCACGGCCAGTGCGCGCACCACCTGAAGGGCGCGCTGCATGCCCTCGGGCTCAGAGATGCGCACGCGCAACTCATCCGGGACCGATTGCTGCAAACGGATCGTGCCGACCGTGCCACGCTCGGGGCGCAACGCATCGCGCACCGCGGGCCACATCGCCTGCATCCGGCTGGCATAGACCTGTTCAACCTCGACCTCGGCCAGCAAATGCGCACCTCCGCGCAGATCAAGGCCAAGGTTCACAAGGCTCGATGGCATCCACGTGGGCCACTGGGACAATGCGATCTGGTTTTCGGGGGTATCGGCACCCAGTTCAATCGCCTGTGCGGCGTCATTGTGCCCTTCAACGCGGGTGTAAAACCCGTTTGGCAGCGCCAATATCAGACCAAGGGCGACCGTCGCCCAGATCAGAACCCGTTTCCACCCCTCGATCTGCAGCATTACTTGGCGGGCTCGGTCTTGCTCAGAACTTGTGCGATCGTGGATTGCACCACGCGCACCTTGACGCCGTCTGCCAGTTCAACCTCGATCTCGTTATCTTCCTTGACCTTGGTCACTTTGCCAATCAGCCCCCCTTGGGTCACCACCTGATCACCCCGGCGCAACGCACCGACCATGGCGGCGTGTTCCTTGACCTTCTTTTGCTGCGGGCGGATCAGCAGGAAATACATGATCCCGAAGATGAGGATCAGGGGTACAAACTGAGCAAAGGCTTCCATGTGTGTCGCGTCCTTTTTGTCTTGGGGCAGGTCCGCCCGTCGCAAGATTTGGCATTACCTATTGTTGGCGCGCGTGCGGCGCAAGGTGGAAAGGGATGTGCGACGACGGATTGCACGCGCAAAGACGCATCACGGCACCGACCAACCGCCTGTACAGCCCTGATGCAAACGGCATTATCGTGCAATGGACGCGCCCGGTCATGGCGGCTAACGTGCGCGACATGATCCTGCGCGTCCTGCTTTTTGTTTGTGCGGCCCTGCCCGCCGCAGGTGACAGCCATCTCACCCCCATGCTGCCCCTGCCCGAGGATCAGGCCACCGACTGGCCCGCCATCGGGCGCGTCTACGATCCCAACGACCCTGATCGTGGATTCTGCTCGGGCGCGCTGGTGGCGCCAAACCTTGTGCTGACCGCAGGCCATTGCGCCGGGGGCAAGGCCTCGGATGACCCCAACGCCCAACGCGTCTTTCTGGCCGGCGCCTTCAACGGCACCGTCATCGCGCGCCGCCGCATCGTCGAACGGATCAGGCATCCCGACTATCGCGGCATGGCAGAACATGCACCGGATGCGGATATCGGTTTGTGGAAGCTCGACTCCCCCATTTTTGACGTTGAACCGTTTCCTTTGGGGCGCCCGCAACAAGACAGCTTTGCCCTGCTGGGATACCACCGCCTTGCGCCATTTCGCCTGTCGGGGCGCACGGATTGCCCTCTGCGACAGCGTGACCAGGACCTTTTCGTGTTGGGATGTCGCGTGATATCCGGCAATTCCGGCAGCCCGGTTTTGCAACTGGGACCGGATGGCGCGGAATTGGTTGGCGTCGTGTCGTCCCAGAGTGGCGGAGATGCCATTGCAGTAGCGATCGGACTTTGGACCCGTGCGCACATCGAAATCCACCGCGCGGACACGCCCTGAGGGCGGTTGCGATCAAATGTGCCAACGCAGCCGCGATACGCGTCTGACCGGCGGACATGCCGAAGCGTCGCGCAAAACCCTTAACCGAGTATAAACCAAAAACATGCACCAAGCGGTGCTCGGTCTGTGCACGCTCTGTGCATCGCCATTGTGCCCCTTTTCGACGCCCCAACAATCAGGCATATGACCTCCACCCATTCACGCTGACTCAAGGTGAGAGACCCATGCACGACATCCGCGCCATCCGCGAAAACCCCGACAAGTTCGACGCCGCCCTTGCGCGCCGTGGGGACGCGCCGGTGTCGTCCGAATTGCTCGCCCTTGACGAAGCGCGCCGCGCCAAGATTCTGGCGGCGGAAACCGCGCAGGCCGAGCAGAACAAAGCCAGCAAGGAGGTCGGTGCCGCCAAGGGGCGTGGAGACGAGGCAGAGTTTGAGCGCCTGCGCGCGCTCATCGCCGAAAAGAAAAAGGAAATCAGCGCGATGCAGGACGAAGCGAAAGCTTTGGATGCACAGCTGACGGACCGTCTCGCCTATATTCCCAACCTGCCGGCCGACGATGTCCCGGACGGCGCGGATGAGGCAGACAATGTCGAGGTGAACCGTTGGGGCGCGCCGCGCAACTTTGGTTTCACGCCTGTCGAACATTTCGAAATTGCAGGCGTCGCACCGTCCATGGACTTTGAAACCGCCGCCAAGATCTCGGGCAGTCGCTTTGTGTTTGGCAAAGGCGCTGTGGTGCGCATCCATCGCGCTTTGGCGCAATTCATGCTCGACACCCATGTGGACAAGAACGGCTTGACGGAAATCTTCACCCCCGTGCTTGTGCGGGACGACGCCATGTATGGCACGGATAAGCTGCCGAAGTTTGGCGAAGACAGCTACCGCACTGAAGACGGGATGTGGCTGATTCCCACCTCAGAAGTGCCGCTGACCTACTCGGTTGCCGGCGACGTGCTGGACGCAAGCGCCCTACCCATCCGCATGACCTGCCATTCGCTCTGTTTCCGCTCCGAAGCGGGCAGCGCGGGCCGGGACACATCCGGCATGTTGCGCCAGCACCAGTTCGAAAAGGTGGAAATGGTGTCGATCACTCACCCCGACGACAGCGAGGCCGAGCAAAAGCGGATGCTGCGCTGTGCCGAGGACATTCTAGAAACCCTTGAAGTGCCCTACCGCACCGTCGTGCTGTGCACCGGCGACATGGGGTTCGGCGCGCGCCGCACCTACGACATCGAGGCGTGGTTGCCCGGGCAGGACGCCTATCGCGAGATCAGCTCCGTCTCCACCACCGGCGACTTTCAGGCGCGCCGGATGAACGCCCGCTTCAAGCCCGCAGATGGCGGCAAGCCGCAATTCGTGCATACGCTCAACGGGTCCGGCCTTGCGGTTGGACGCTGTCTGATTGCGGTGTTGGAGAATGGACAGCAGGCGGACGGGTCGGTCAAATTGCCCGAGGCGCTTGCACCCTATCTTGGCGGCAAGACGGTGCTGGGCAGCGACGGTGTGCTGGCCTAGATGCGCAGGGATTTGGGGCGGTAGTCACTGCGCCGCTTCCAGCGTTCGCGCACTGAGACGTGGGTTTCCCATTCCTCCAGCGGGCCCTGGCGCCATCGTTGCAGGAATGACTCCTTCGGTACAAGCGCAGGCGCATCGACCAATGGGTCGGGATCGCTGGGCGGGAATTTGACCCCGGGTTCAAGCGTGAGGCGCCCCGCCCCCTGCACCACCCAATCCAAAGGGATCATCGACAGCGGCTGTTCGGCCCCCGACCCGCCCACAATGCTGTGATTGCCCACAAACCACATCTGCTGATAGGCACGCAAAGGCCCCGTATCCCCGTCATTCAGCCCATCAGGGCCTTCCAGATTGTCCCATTTCGCCGGTTTGTACATCACGCGGCGCTCATCCAGTGCCAGGGCATGACGGGCTGATTGCACAAGGCTGGACAGGTTCATGTCGTGGAACTTGTACTGCCGGTTCCACAGCGACGCGATGGGGCCCAGCAGCGAGGGCGGAATGCCGCGTGCGCCCACCGTATCCCAGACACCGATATAGGCGATGGCCACCATCCGCGACGTATCATTGCGCCACGCCATGTCACTGACAGAGGTGGCAAAGCGCGGCGACATCCTGCGTCGCGCCTCGCGGATATGGGGGGAATCGGGCAGGTTGCGTTGCCCCTTTTTGCGATAAAGCTTGAAGGCCGCGTTGATGCCTTCGGTGCTTGTGTCCTCAATGATCCCGCATTTGCGGATCATCCCGGCAACCGAGCGCGCCGTAAACGCGCCGCGCGAAAAGCCGAACAGGTAAATCTCGTCCCCCGGCTCATAGGCTTGCGCGATGAACTGGTAGGCCTGCTTGACCTTGGCATCCAGACCCCAGCCAAACGCGCCACCGCCCCACCGGTTCAGAAACCTTTTCACCCGCCCGTCAAAACGCTCATCCGTGCCAATGCCCTGAAAATACGCGGCAACCTGCCCTCGGGCCGGATCGCTCACCAGAGCCTGTTTCAGCTTGTGCACGCTGGTGGGTTCCTGGATGTTGGGCGAATTCCACGTTCCGTCGCAAAAGATCGCAATCCGGGTCATTTGGGGCCAAGTCCTTGAATTACATGTGAAAGCAGTAGAGAATACCCGCATATAGCGTCGCTCAACTCCTTCAAATTGTAAACGGTGGAATACCATGCCCGTGATCGTTTTGTTGATGGCCATGGCCTTTGCGGCATCTCCGCTTTGGGTCCCTGGGTTCGGCGGTTTTGATGCAGACCAGTTTCCGGTGCCGCAGGTTGATCCACCGGTGCAGCCCGAAGGTTACGCCTTTGCCATTTGGGGCGTGATCTACCTGTGGCTGATCGCCGGGGCCGGGTTTGGCGTGTGGAAACGGTGGCACGCGCCGCACTGGGCCGAGATGCGCCTGCCCCTCGCCCTGTCTCTGGCCGTCGGTGCAGTCTGGTTGCCGGTGGCCGTGCGCAGCCCGGTCTGGGCGACTGTGCTGATCTGGGTGATGCTGGCCACGGCCCTCTGGGCGCTGTGGCGTGCTCCGCGTCAAGATGCTTGGGCCGCCGCGTGGCCCGTGGGCCTTTATGCCGGATGGCTGAGTGCTGCGAGTTGCGTGGCCATCGGCTTACTGCTGGGAGGCTATGGTGTCATGGGGCAAGCCCCCGCAGCATGGGTCATGGTCGGTGTCGCCATCGTGCTGGCATGGGCGGTTCAGTGGGCACTGGGCCACGCACCGACCTATGGGATTGCCGCCATATGGGCCCTGATCGCGGTGGCTGTGCAAAACGGCTTTGCCGGCGTGGGTCTGCTGGCCCTTGCGGGGGCCGCTTTCCTTGTGGCGCCGACACTGCGGGCGGCGCGCGGAAAATGACACATTTTCCGGCCGGAAACCGTGTCGGTTTCCGCCTAGCCCCGCCGCCCGTCCGTGTGTTTGCGCAGCTTGCTGGGC
>JBCBDZ010000198.1:0-6200 GCA_038529225.1 Pseudomonadota bacterium
CTACCTTGCCAATCCGGACAACCCGATGGGCACGTGGCACAGTGGCGAAACGCTTGTGCGCGCGCTGGATGACCTGCCCGAAGGCTGCCTTTTGGTGCTGGATGAGGCCTATATCGAATGTGCGCCCGCTGGCACAGCACCTGACATCGCGCCAGACGATCCGCGCGTGATCCGGCTGCGGACCTTTTCAAAGGTCTACGGGTTGGCGGGTGCACGGGTCGGGTATGCCATCGGCGCACCTGACCTCATTGACGCGTTCAACAAGGTGCGCAACCATTTCGGCATGAATCGTCCCGCACAGGCCGGAGCGCTGGCCGCTCTGGCCGATCAGGCTTATCTGGCTCAGGTCCGCACGCAGATCGCCGCCTCCCGCGCGCGCATAGCCGAAATTGCGCAGGCCACCGGGCTCACCCCCCTGCCCTCTGCCACGAATTTTGTCGCCATTGATTGCGGGCGGGACGGCGCATTTGCCAAAGCCGTTCTTGATGGGTTGATCGCACGCGGCGTGTTCGTGCGCATGCCCTTTGCCGCACCTCAAAACCGATGCATCCGGATCAGCTGCGGCACCGATCGTGACCTCGACATTCTCGCCGACATACTTCCCGATGCCGTGAGGGATGCGCAAAAAGGCTGACAGAACGGACGGCTACATTATATCGTAGGCTGTATGCATCATGTCCGAGGCCGTTATGCAAAATAAACCGTTGGGGCGCGCGCCCAATTACACCAATGCCTGCATCGCCATGTTCGGCATCAACATCACTTGGGTACTGGTGGCAATCTGGGCGATTTGGGGCCTTGTCGCCGCCATTTTGCTGGCCGTCGGGGTCAATCATCTGATGGAACGGATCCGTGTCTGGGCCGCTGCGCGCCAGGCAGCTTCAATCCGACGTGGCAAGCACATCTGAGACGGAAAAATGGGGGCTCTGCCCCCGGCTGCGCCTCCCCCGGGATTTTTTCAAACAGAGAAGACCGGACTGTTTGGTGTCGCGCTTTTGCGCCAGCGCTGTCCGCTAGCCTTTGGCGATCACACTTGCCGCGGCGTCCAGGGCACCCGACCCGCGCGGAATGTCGAGCGCAGCAAGCCCGCTTTCGATCCCGCCCAGCAGTCCCATGATCATATGCCCGTTGACGTGGCCCATATGACCCAGTCGGAAGAACCCATGCCATGCCGGGTCACCGGGCGGCGCCATGCCAAGACCGATGCCGAGGGTCAGCCCGATGTTATGCTCGACCCAGTCGCGCAACGCCGTTCCGTTCGGGGCGCCAAGGCGCAGTGCCGTGACGGCGCAACTTCGGTCCTGAGCATCCGCCACGTTCAATTCCAGAGGACCATCCTGTGCCCAGACCTCACAGGCCGCCCAGATTGCACGGGCCAAACGGGCATGCCGGGCCCAGACCGCTTCGAGTCCCTCGCCGTGCAACATATCAAGCGCCGTGCGCAGCCCATAAAGGTGGTGCGTGGGCGCAGTCCCGTTCCAATACATGAAGAATTCTTCCGGGTTCGCGCGCGGGCTCCAGTCCCAGTAGCGGCTCACGCGCGGCAAGCCGGCACGGGCCGCAGCGGCCTTGGCGTTGAAAAAGACGAAGGCCATGCCGGGGGGCACCATAAGGCCCTTTTGGCAGCCTGCGACCATCACATCGACCCCCCACGCATCCATTTCGAACCGGTCACAGCCCAACGAGGCGATGCAGTCAGCCATCAAAAGGGCGGGATGTCCGGCTGCATCCAAAACGGCGCGCAAGGCGGCAACATCATTGCGGATCGATGTTGACGTGTCCACGTGGACCGCCAGCACCGCCTTGATTTTATGGCCAACGTCGGCGCGCAGTGTCTGGGCAATGCGGTCCATGTCCATCGGATCGCGTTTTCCAAAATCGAGGGTTTCCACCTCTGCCCCGAGGCCAAGGGCCATGTCGCCCCATCCGTGGCCGAAACGACCCGTCGCCGGGACAAGAACCGTCTCACCCGGGGCGATCGTGTTGGCCAATGCCGCCTCCCATGCGGCGTGCCCGTTCCCGATATACATCGCCACGTCACCGCTGGTGCGCGCCACACGTTTGAGATCAGGCACCAGGCTTGCGGCGATCTCAACCAGTTCGCCGGCGTAGATGTTCGGCGCACCGCGATGCATTGCGCGCAGCACGGCGTCTGGCATCACGGATGGACCCGGAATGGCAAGATAGTCGCGGCCATAACTGGCGATGGGGGGCGTAGACATGTCTGGCTCCGGCAAGTTGCAATCTGGCGGACACTAGCGTTGCGCCGCGTGGCGTCAATCACCCTCAACGCTTGCCCCGCAGGTGCGCCCAAGATACACCACGTTCATAGGTAAATCATCGGAGCACGGCACAGCGCCGTCGATATCCCACGCGTGACCTCTCCTTCCACTCCTGATGCACCACATATCCCGTCATGGCCGTTGCTCAAATGGCTGTGGAGCGCTTATCTGAAGAAGCACACGGGCGTCATGAGCATCGCCGTGTTCTTTATGTTTGTTGAAGGATCAATGGTCGGCGCGCTCAGTTACATGATGCAGCCGATGTTCGACGACGTGTTTGTTCAAGGCAACGGGGGCATGCTGATCTGGGTCGGGGTACTGGTTGTGGTCATCTTCGTGGTACGTGCCATATCTTCGGTGATCCAGAAAATTCTTCTGACACGTGTGGCGCTGAAAACCGGAGCAGCATTGCGCATGGACTTGCTGGACCGGATCATGTTGCAGGACGGCGCATTTCATCAGGTCCACCCGCCAGGGTTCCTGATCCAACGGGTGCAAGGGGATGTGGACGCCATCGGCACGGTGTGGCGGGCGATCATCACCGGAGCGGGGCGCGACCTGATGGGCCTGATCGTTCTCATGGGGGTTGCGATCAGCGTTGATCCGATCTGGGCCCTTCTGGCCTGTATCGGGATCCCGGTCCTTGTTCTTCCGGCCGCTTCTGCCCAGGGCTACGTGCGCCGTCAGGCCCGCAAATCGCGCGATCTGGGGGCCAATCTGTCCACGCGTCTGGACGAGGTGTTTCATGGCATCGTACAGGTCAAACTGAACGCGCTGGAGCGGTATCAGGCGCGCCAGTACCGCACTCTGACCCAGAGGTTTGTACGTACCCAGACCAAGACCGCTCTTGGCAGTGCGGCCATTCCGGCCATGGTCGACATCATTTCGGGTGTCGGGTTCATGGCCGTGATCCTGTATGGCGGGTCCGAGATCATCTCGGGTGAAAAGACGATCGGCCAGTTCATGACTTTCTTTACGGCCATGGGCTTTGCCTTTGACCCAATGCGGCGACTGGGGGCGATCTCGGGGCTCTGGCAGACCGCGGCGGCGTCGATTGAGCGGGTCAAGGAATTGCTGGATGCGCCGCTTGTCCTCACCTCCCCCAAACGGCCCGACACACCGCCCGTCGGGGTGCCGGAAATCACGCTTGAAAACGTATCGCTGTCCTACGGGGACACGCGGGTCCTCAAGGATGTATCATTTGTTGCGCGCCCAGGTGAAACAACGGCGTTGGTGGGGGCATCAGGGGCAGGAAAGTCGTCGATTTTCAACCTTTTGACACGTCTTGTCGATGCACAGGAGGGGCACGTGCGGATTGGCGGCGTGGCCACGCAGGACATGGACCTGGATGCGTTGCGCGGGCTCTATTCGGTTGTAACGCAAGAAGCCCTGTTGTTTGACGAAACGCTGCGTGAAAACATCCTGCTCGGACAGGATGACATCTCCGAAGATCGTCTGAAAAAGGCCCTGGACGCTGCACATGTCACCGACTTTCTCGACAAACTGCCCGATGGGCTGGACACCCATGTGGGACCACGCGGGTCGGCCCTGTCAGGTGGGCAGCGCCAGCGCGTGGTGATCGCGCGCGCGCTTTTGCGGGATACACCCGTATTGCTTCTGGACGAGGCGACTTCGGCCCTTGATGCGCAATCCGAAAAAGTTGTCCAGAACGCCCTCGATCGCCTGTCTGCGGGGCGCACGACACTGGTGATCGCACACCGCTTGTCCACGATCCAAGAGGCAGACAAGATCGTTGTCATGGACAAGGGCGAGATCAAGGACACCGGAACACATGCGGAGTTACTGGAAAAGGGCGGCATTTACGCCGACCTTTACCGTTTGCAGTTCAAGGACGGAAAAACAGTGATCGATGCGCCACGCGCCCGCGCCATCAGCACGGATCATCGCGTCGAGTCCGCCGCGGGGCACGGTTTGCTGGCCCGTCTGCGCGCGCGATTGCTCGGCGATTAGCGACGGTACTCGCGCGCAAGCCTCGCCACGTCAACACCCGCGAAGTAACGCGCTTGTGTCCATAGATTGCGCGCCCCGCGCCGTATCCAGCCTTGCTTGCGGAACTTTGCACTGCTGGTGATGGCCAGGGCGTCCAAGGCGATCAGGTGTCCTTTGAGGGCGCGCGCCATGGCCACGTCTTCCATCAGGGGTATGTCAGGATACCCCTCGACATGCGTATAGAGCGCGCGCGGGATCAACAGCCCCTGATCTCCAAAGGGCAGCCCGAACAGACGCGCGCGTATGTTAGCCCAGGCGGCCACCATGCGCCCGCCCCTGTCGAACTTCAGGCGGAAGTAGCCTGCCTTCTGCTTGTCCAGATGCGCGCCGACCGCATTGGTCCACCCCGGAGCAAGCACCGTGTCCGCGTGCAGAACCAGAAACCACGCCGCCCGCGCCTGCGCGCATCCGCGCCGCAATTGCCCCCCGCGTGAGGCAGGGCCAGTGATGATATGTGCCCCCCACGCGTCGGCCTGTTTGAGTGTGTCATCGAGCGACCCCCCATCGCTGACAATAAGTTCGGCGATCAGGCCGGCTTCCAACCCTTCCATCAACGCGCTCAGGCAAGCGGGCAAGCTCTGGGCTGCGTTGAGCGTTGGGATTATGACAGACAGTGGTGCAGGCACGCATGCCCCCTTTTTCCGGTGAGTGGGACTGTTATATGACAGGGCAGTTTAGCGAAAGGAACGCTGATGTCCGCACGCCATGTTTTTCGCCTCTCAGGGAGCGATACTCGGAGTTTCCTGCAAGGTTTGGTCACAAATAACGTCGACGGAATCGACGCAGGGCTGGTCTATGCCGCGTTGCTGACGCCGCAGGGCAAGTATCTTGCCGACTTTTTCCTGAGCGCGGCGGGCAAAGATGTATTGCTGGACGCATCTGCCGATCAGGCCGATATGCTGCGCACCCGCCTGAACATGTATAAACTGCGCGCCGACGTGACGATTGTGGATGCGGGGCTTTTTGTGCATCGCGGCCTTGATGTCTGTCCTGCCGATGGCATGGACGACCCACGCAACCCCGCTTTGGGGTGGCGGGCGTATCGCACGGAACCGCAAACCGAGGACGAGGTGGATTGGGACGCGCTGCGCGTGGCCCACATGATCCCTGAAACGGGGATCGAACTGACACCGGATACATTCATCCTCGAAGCGAGGTTCGAGGCCATCAATGGCGTGGATTTCCGCAAAGGCTGTTACGTGGGGCAGGAAGTCACTGCGCGCATGAAGCACAAGACGTCTTTGCGCAAAGGGTTGGTACAGGTCTCTGTCACGGGCGCGGCACTGCCCGGCACCCCCATCATGTCCGGCGACAAAGTGGCTGGCACGCTGCTGAGCCGTCATGCAGAGCACGCCATTGCCTATCTGAGGTTCGACAGAGCCAGGGGGCCAATGACAGCAGGGGCAGCCGAAGTCACATGGGCGGACCCAGGAAACTGACACTGTTTCGGGTCAGAATCCGTGTCGAATTCTGGCGCGCTGGGGGTCAGGCGCGCTCGGAATACTCCATGGTTTCGGTGTTCACCACGATGTCTTCGTCCTGCCCCACAAACGGCGGCACCATGACCTTGAGGCCGTTGTCGAGCGTGGCCGGTTTGAACGAGTTGGCCGCTGTCTGGCCTTTGACCACCGGCTCCGTCTCGACGATCTTGCACACCACCTTCTGGGGCAGCGTCGCGTTCAGGGCCTCTGCTTCGTGAAATTCGACCACGATGGTCATGCCGTCCTGTAAGAACGGGCGTCGCTCGCCCAGGATTTCGGATGGAAGTTCGATCTGCTCGTAGGTGTCCGTGTCCATAAACACGAGCATGCCGTCGTTCTCATAAAGAAACTGCTGGTCCTTTTGCTCAAGGCGCACGCGTTCCACCTTGTCTTTTTCGGCGTAACGCTCGTTATGACAGATCGGAGA
>JBCBDZ010000199.1:0-6137 GCA_038529225.1 Pseudomonadota bacterium
GTCATCGTAAGCCAGTGTGGCGACTGGGCGACCGTGGAGTTTCGCAATAGCGGAACCCGCACCGACACGCTGCGTTCAAGCCTTGGGCGGTCACGTCGCGCAGACAAGGCGTCGTTGGTTCTTGAGATGCCGCTGCACCAGCTTGGCCTGCCGCCTGTTGGTCGGGATGTACAGTTTTGAAGACGCATCTTCGAGCGGCATTTTGATATCTGGAAACAACTCCCTGATTTCATGCAGAGTTTCCAAGGGCAGAGCATTCAAGGTCTCGGCGCCCAGAAACAGTGTTTCTGTCGCAGCCCCATCTGCATAGATGACCTCATGCCCATCAAACAACAGATGGTAGTAGTCGACGCAGGAGACGCTGGTGTCGATGTATATGCCGCTCAGCGTAGTCAGTTTGTTGGCCGCAATCAGGACGTCTGGGCTGCCGAACATGCGGCGCGCGATGGGCGATGACACGACCATGCGGTGCTGGCGCGACACGAGCAGGTCCTCGGATGGCAGGCCGTTCCCCAGCGCCCCTGCGGATATGCGCACCGGGTAGAGTTTTGGGTTTTGCGCCAGCTCATCTTTGCCGACAGAGCGTTTCAATACTCTTCTGAGGGGTTTGTAGGTCTTGTCAAACGTGTAGACGCGCGCACCCGCCTTCAGGTCCTCAACCTTGACCAGCCCACGACTGGTCTGAATCTGCGCACCTGTTGTCAGGCAGGGCACGCTGCCCGGGTTGGGATTTGTCTGGGTGAAGTACGACGCTCCGCCATCATCTGTTTCCAGCGACGCCCCGGCACCGGCGCTGCCAATTTCAGTCGAGGTTGTCCCGTTTGCCGGGCCTTCGGTCGCCGTCACGGCACCGGTGGTGTCGTTGAAAGACACAAACGAAAAAACGGTACCGTTTTCGGACAGGGCGACCGCGTTTGACAGGGCGACGCCGTTGAAGTTCGTCGCATCCCCGTTTTCGATCAGGTAGACGTCCTTGCCGTTGACTGTCGTTGGCGTCAGCACTGACAGGTCGCTTGAGCTTCTGATCGTGCCGTTGGAATTGTAGATGGTCAGAACCAGGTCCGAGACGTCCGCGCCGATGTCCACCGCGACTTCTATGAAGTCGAGATTGGCACCGCCGAGGTACTTTATCTCTGACAGAAACGGGTCGGCCATGGCTCTTGGAATTCCTTTTCGGTCCCGTGTCTGGCCGTGGAAAACGGCTTGTTTGCGGTTGGTTCAGAAAGACGAAAGCTTGTTGCGCGGTATGCTATTGAGGGGCTCTTTTACCAGTTTTATCCACAGGAACCAACGCGCGCGCATCGCGTGCCAACGACGAGTGATGCAAATTTGCCCCGCTGTGCGCGGGTGAAGAGCTGCGATCCTGTCGGGTTTTGCAGGGATGTCGCAAAAAAAACGCGCCCTGTTTCGGGGCGCGTTCTGTGCGTTTTGGTGATGGCAATGCGGCTTGTTCAGCCTGCGATCAGCCCCATGCTTTCGAGCTTGAGAAGAACCTGGTGTGCGCAGTTGTCCACATCTACATTCTCGGTCTCAACGCTGAGTTCAGGGTTGGCGGGGACGTCGTAGGGGTCTGAAATTCCTGTGAATTCCTTGATTTTCCCTTCGCGCGCCAGCTTGTACAGACCCTTGCGATCTCGCCGTTCGCATTCTTCAATGCTGGTGGCCACATGGATTTCGACAAAGGCGCCAAACGCTTCGACATCTTCGCGCACGGCCCGCCGTGTGGTGGCATAGGGCGCGATGGGCGCGCAGATCGCGATCCCGCCGTTCTTGGTGATCTCGCTTGCGACATAACCGATACGACGAATGTTGAGATCGCGGTGTTCTTTGGAAAACCCGAGTTCTGAAGACAGGTTCTTGCGCACGATATCGCCATCAAGCAGCGTGACGGGGCGTCCGCCCATTTCCATCAGTTTGACCATCAAGGCGTTGGCGATTGTAGATTTTCCCGATCCCGAAAAGCCGGTGAAGAAGACGGTGAACCCCTGTTTTGCGCGCGGTGGTTTGGTCTTGCGCAATTCAGCCACGACTTCGGGAAAGGAGAACCATTCAGGGATCTCGAGCCCTTCGGCCAGACGACGGCGCAATTCGGTGCCCGAGATGTTGAGGATGGTGATGTCATCCTTGTCCGTGATCTCGTCGATGGCTTCGTATTGGGCGCGTTCCTGCACCCAGACCATGTGTTTGAAATCAACCATTTCGATGCCCATTTCGGCCTCGTGCTCGCGGAACAGGTCCTGCGCATCATAGGGCCCGTAGAAGTCTTCGCCTGCGGAGTTCTTGCCGGGGCCTGCGTGGTCGCGACCGACGATGAAGTGGGTGCAGCCGTGGTTTTTGCGGATCAGGCCGTGCCAGACCGCCTCGCGCGGGCCTGCCATGCGCATGGCGAGGTTCAAAAGCGACATCGAGGTGGTGGCCTGGGGGTATTTGTCCAGCACCGCCTCGTAGCAGCGCACGCGGGTGAAGTGATCAACGTCACCGGGTTTCGTGAGGCCCACGACCGGGTGGATCAGCAGGTTGGCTTGTGCTTCGCGCGCGGCACGGAAGGTCAGTTCCTGATGCGCGCGGTGGAGCGGGTTGCGCGTCTGGAACGCCACAACCTTGCGCCAGCCCATTTTGCGGAAATAGGCCCGCAACTCGTTTGGCGTGTTGCGCTTGGCACGGAAGTCGTAGTGCACAGGCTGCTGAATGCCGGTGACCGGGCCGCCAAGGTAGATATCGCCTGCGGTGTTGTGCAGGTAGTTGACAGCCGGGTGGGCCTGATCGTCGGCGCCAAACACCTTTTCGGCTTCGTGCGATTTGTTGGGCGTCCAGCGGTCGGTGACGGTCATGGTGGCGAGGATCACGCCCTCTTGATCACGCAGGGCGATGTCCTGCCCGATTTCAAGCGCACTGGCGAATTTATCGTTGACGTCCAGTGTGATGGGCATGGGCCACAGCGCGCCGTCTGTTGTGCGCATCGTGTCCACGACGCTGTTGTAGTCGGCCTCGGACAGAAACCCTTTGAGCGGGTTGAAGCCGCCGTTCATCAGCAGTTCCAGATCGCAGATCTGACGCGGCGTAAGGTCCCAGCTGACCAGGTCGCCGGCTTCGGCCTTCAGTTTCTGGGCGCTGTCGTAGGACACGAACAGTTCGGGGATCGGGGCGAGGTTGTTTTCCATCAATTTGGTCCTGTAGTTCAAGGGATTAAAGCCAGAGGTGGTGCCCGTCAGTTCGGCGTAGAGCGCGTCGTATTCGGCGAACTTGCGGGTCAGGAATTGGTCGGTCAGGCGGTTCTTTTCGCCTGCGCCGCGGGTCGTGAGCGTGTAAGAGTACCGTTGGCGTTTGTCGGTGCTGTCCTTGTCGCCGACCTTGACGAAACCGGCGGTGGTGGCGTCGCGCAAGAGTGCGTTGAGACGGCCCAGCGAGATGCCGATGGTCTGCGCCATGGCCCTTTGCGAGGCATCAGGGGCGATATCGAGCTGGCGCAGCAGACGAAACATCTGGTCGTCGCGCGCGTCACTGGTTTTGGATGCTGTACCGGGCACCAACGTCACTCGTTTATTGTTCACGTGTGAACGTATGTCATGAAAAGTGTGTTCAAGAAAGAACAAACTTTGTGCGCTGCGTGGCTTTTTTGGACCGTGGTTAATCGGTCACTATCAGCAAAGCGCAAGTGCGCAAGGGGCCTAACCGCCTGCCGGTTCTTGATCTCACGGGGACCCCAAACGACGATCCTGCCCGCCGGGGTGCGCGTTTCGCACCGACAACGACCCAGCGGCCTCGTATCGCTCATGGCCGTATCATCTGGCGCTATGGCAGGCCCACCGCCGCAGCGGGCTCGCACAGATCAGGCTGGCGTTGTTTTTGCCGTTCGCCCAAGCAGATCGCTTAACCGGAGTGCTTCCTTGACCGGGAAGGCAGGCAGGGGGTGTTCGCGCCCGCGCAGGGACAGCGGGACCATGTCGTCTTGTGGCACTGCGTGCCCTGCGACAGCAAGCGTATCGGCAGAGATCAGCGCCTGTACGCCCAGGTCCTTTGTGCTCCCTTCAAGACGTGAGGCGGTGTTCACTGTGTCGCCGATCAGTGTGCGGGGTGCTTCTCCTGCCGCGCCGATTTCGCCCAGAACCACGTTGCCCAGATGAACCCCGATCCCGATGGCGACGGGGGCGGCCCCTTCGCCTTGCAGGGTTTCGTTAAAGGCTCTGAGCGCATGTCCGATCCCCTCGACCGCTTGCAGGGCCGCGCGGGCCGACGCCGCAGGCGTGTCGGTTTCGAAGACCGCCATCAGACCATCGCCCATGTACTTGTCCACCGTTCCCCCGGCCTTGCGGATGGGTGGCACGATCTGGTCGAAAAAGCGGTTCAGCAGGAACACCACATCGTAAGGAAGTTGGCCGTCCGTGCGGGCCGTGAACCCGCGCATGTCAAGGAACAGAACAGCCAGCTGTGCCTCTTTCCCCTGGCTTGCATGGGCTCGGCTGCGTTTGCCGTCAGGGGCAAAAACCCGAAAGACGCTGATCGGCGCTGTGGGTTTCATCTGGCAGGCGAGCCGCGCATTGGGAGGCGCGCCAACGGCGGCCAGTGTGCGCGCCTCGGCCTCGGAGGGCGGGGGCAGGTGGTCTATCCCTTCTTCGACAATCACCCGGCAGGTGGTGCATCGCCCGCGCCCGCCACACAGGGCCGTATGGGCGACACCGTTGCTGCGCGATGTTTCCAGCAGGGTTTGCCCGCGGGGCGCGCGCACCTGCGGGCCGTCGATGTAGTGAATCCTGATCGGTTTGCGCAAGGCCGCTAGAATCCGCCGCACCGCAAAGACAAGCAGCGCCAGACCCAGCACCGCCCACACTGCCAGCGTCGCCTCCCGGTCCATCCGGGCAAGCTGCGCGAACCCATCTCCGTCGGGGAAGTTCCATGCCTGCCGGGCGAGGTCGGCGGCGCGCGGTTCCTGCATCAGCCCGACCATCACCCGCGCCGAGATGACAAAGCCCACAAGGGCCAGGGTCGGGATCAGCACGCTCACCCCGACAACCCACGGCAAGGCCGCCTGCCACCAGTGGGTCACGCGCAGCCACATGTGCAACCCGATCATGCCGTGCACCCACGTGATGATGACCAGCAGTGCCTGCATCCAGCCATCCCACGTCGTCCAGATCAGCGTGTTCACATAGCCCAGCATCGTGTTCACACCCAGCACCTCATGTGCGGCGCGCGTATAGACCACGTGGCTGACGAGGATCAGCGGAATGATCAGCCCCAACGCAATTTGCAAAGCATCGCGCAACGGCATCCGAAGGGAACGCGCAAGGGCCACCTTGCCCAGCGACAGCATCATATGGGTCAGCAGGGCAAGCAGAACAACGATGGAGCCGGGGCCAGAGCGCACAACCCAAAGCCGAACATCCTGTACCACGTCATAAGCTCCGGGAGAGATCAGCACGGCGGCGAGGTTCAGCAAATGCGCTGCCACATAGACCATCAGGATCAGTCCGGACACGATCCGGGCCCTGGTCGCCCACGTGCCACGCCACAACTCAGATGCCATATGTTCCCTCAATCCCGTTTGCTGCTTCAACAGTGGCGCGCGCGCCTGCGCCGGTCAACGGCGGGCGCGTCGTTTTGGTAACAGCCGGGGATCAGGGTTTATTCAGCGACGGCTGTGTAATCCATCGCTGCGTCCTCGACACCATTCTCTGCAATGAACCGCTCGGCCTCAAGCGCGGCCATGCAGCCCATGCCTGCGGAGGTCACCGCCTGACGATACTTGTGGTCTGTCAGGTCGCCGGCTGCGAACACGCCGGGGATGGAGGTTTCGGTGCTGTCCGGTTTGGTCACGACATAGCCGCCCATATGCGTGTCCAGAACATCCTTGACCAGCTCGTTGGCAGGCGCGTGACCGATCGCGACAAAGACGCCCTTTGCCGGGATATCGGTGATCTCGCCCGTTTTTGTGTGCTTGACCTTGATCCCTTCGACGCCAAGGGGCGAGTCGGTCCCGTAGACTTCTTCGAGTTCGTGGAACCAGAGCGGTTCGATCTTGGGGTTTTTCATCAACCGGTCGATCAGGATCGCTTCGGCGCGCAGTTCATCGCGGCGGTGGATGAGGGTGACCTTTGAGGCGAAATTGGTGAGGAACAGCGCCTCTTCCACGGCCGTGT
>JBCBDZ010000200.1:0-6100 GCA_038529225.1 Pseudomonadota bacterium
TGACGTGATCGCCCCCCATGCGCACTGCATCCGCAAAAATCATGTGCTTCTTGATAAAGATGGAGACGCCGGTGGACCCGCCCCCCATGTCAATGCAGGCGGCCCCAAGCTCCTGTTCGTCCTCCACAAGCGAGGCAATGCCCGACACGTAAGCCGAGGACGCGATGCCAGCCAGTTCCAGATCACAGCGTTTGATACAGTGGGCCAGATGCTGCACGGCGGCGGCATCGACGGTCAGCATGTGCATGTCCACGGCCAGTTCATTGCCCAGCTGTCCGCGCGGGTCGGACAGACCCGAGCGGTGATCGAGGGCAAAGTTCACAGGCTGGGCATGCAGCACCTCGCGCCCCTCGCCGTAATCGGGCACATCGCAGCGGGCCAGCACCTGGGCCACATCCTGTTCGGACACCATCTGGCCTTCCAGCTGCACCTGCGCGTCCAGCCCATAGCTGCGCGGCTCGGCCCCACCAAAGCACGCAATCACATGATCCACACGGATTCCGGCCATTTTTTGCGCCGCCTGCAAGGCCGTACGGATCGCCCGCTCGGTCTCCTGCATCGCGCAAATTTCGCCAAAGCGCACGCCACGTGACCGCGTGGTCGCGGCCCCGATGACGCGGAACCCCGATTGCCCGGCAAGAGAGCCGATTTCGCCCTCTTCGCCCAGCTTGGACGTACCGTCAAAGCGCAACACGAGGCAGGCGATTTTCGAACTGCCGACATCCAGAATGGCCACAACGCCCCGCTGCATGGCGATCTTGCGCATGTTGCGCATGCTGCGTTGGTTTTCATAAAGGTCAGTCATGGCGGCTACTCATTGTTGGGAATTCATTTGCCGGATGCGCCACCATTCGCTTGTGGCACTGGCGTTCATGCGGACGGTCGGGCGGTCAGACAGACGCAGGTCAACGCGCGCGACATCGCGGGCCAGAATTTCGTCAACCGCGTCAAGGGCAAGGGCGCGTTCCAGCGCGCGCACCGCGCCATCCGCGGGCAAAAGTATGCGCTGATCGCGGTCCAGCACCACGTCCCAGCGGCGATCCCCAAGCCGGACAAGACCGCGCAAACGGGCCCCCAGCGGCGCGCCAGCCTCCATCAGGGCCAGTGCTTCGCCCACATGTTCCGGCGCCCCCTCACCCGCGATCACGGGCAGGTCCGGGCGCAGGCCGCGCCGATCAATCGGGCCGACCTTGGCACCTGTTGCGTCGATCAGGGTCAGCCCCTCGGCCGTGCGCCAGATGGCCACGGGCACACGCGGGGTGATGTCGATCTGCAGCACACCACCGGGGCGAATGCGCACGCTCGCCTCCTTGATCGGGGGCATCTCGAGAATACGGGCGCGCATGGCGTTGGGATCAAGGTCAAAGGACGACACCGGAAAATCCAGCGGCACCGCTTGCCGGATCGCGGCATCAAGGTCGCTGTTGCCCCCGTCAATGGCCATCAGGTTTACCATGAATTCGGGGCGTTCCTCGATGGCCGCGCGCGCCTCGGCCACAGTGTCGCGGATGGTGGCCTGATTGACCGGGTCCGACAGAAACCACGTGGCCGCGCCAAGCGTGATGGCAAAGGGCAGCCCAGCGCGCAAACCGAACAGAAACAGCGGCGTGAGCATCAGACGCTGCATGCGCCAT
Organism: Pseudomonadota bacterium; assembly: GCA_038529225.1. GTDB lineage: Bacteria > Pseudomonadota > Alphaproteobacteria > Rhodobacterales > Rhodobacteraceae > Tateyamaria. The sequence continues at coordinate 1,635 of JBCBDZ010000200.1, forward strand.
GACCAGCGCGACGGGGCGGGGTCGGATCGGCGGTTCACCTGTGACCCCCGGTTTTGACGCATCACCTGTGGCCCTCCGTTTGACGCATCATCCGTGACACCCCGTTTTGACGCATCATCTGTGACACGATGCATCCTCCACCATCCACGCGCAAAGCTCTGCAAAGGAAATACCCGCCGCCTGCGCCTGTTCCGGCGTCAGCGACGTGGGGGTCATGCCGGGCTGCGTGTTGGTCTCAAGCAGGATCAGGCCCGCAGCCCCCTTGCTTTCATCCCAGCGGTAGTCCGTGCGGCTGACGCCCCGGCAGCCAAGAGCGTTGTGGGCGCGCACGGCAAAATCGAGGCACATCTCGGTGATCTCGGTCGGCACATCCGCCGGGATCACATGGCGCGACCCGCCCGGTTTGTACTTGGCGTCATAGTCATACCACCCATCCGTCAGGATGTCGGTGACACCGAGGGGGCGCGTGCCCATCACCGTAGTGGTCAACTCGCGACCCGGCGCAAAGGCTTCGACCATCACCTCGTCGGGCATGTCCGCGCTCAGTTGCGGCGGGCCATTTGCGCCGTCCGCGACGAGGTAGACGCCGACGCTGGACCCTTCACTGTTGGGTTTGACAACATATGGCGTGGACATCACATGTGCGGCGCGCACGTCGTCCGCAGAGACAATAATGCTGTCCACGACCGGCAGGCCGGCTGCGCGGTAAACATCCTTGGTGCGCTGTTTGTCCATCGCCAGCGCCGAAGACAAAACGCCCGAATGGGAATACGGGATGCCCAGCCACTCAAGCAGACCCTGCACACAGCCATCCTCGCCCCACCGACCGTGCAGACAGTTCAGAACCGCGTCCGGCTTTTCGGACGTCAGAACAGTCGCAAGGTCAGGGCCCGCATCGACCTCAACCACTTCGTATGTGTTCAGACTCCGTAGCGCGGCAGCGCAAGATGTCCCACTGGACAGCGACACCTCGCGCTCAGCCGAGGGGCCACCCATCAATACCGCCACTTTCGGAGTCGTCCTGCTCGACTGACCCGCCATGTGCTCTCTTTTCGGGGTCCTTTAGCGAACCCTCGTATACAATGCCGTTGTTTTAATCGTTTTTCCGGCCCGCCTGCGCCCTTGAAACCTAACCCGGTTCGCCGATGCGCATGATTTCCCATTCTAGCGTGATACCGCTTGAATCGTAAACCTTTTTTCGCACCTCTTCGCCCAATCCTTCGAGGTCCGCGGCACTGGCCCCACCGGTGTTGATCAGGAAGTTGGAGTGCTTTTCGCTCATTTGTGCGCCACCGCGTGTCGCACCGCGCATGCCCGCACCATCAATGACCTTCCAGGCCTTCAGGTCATGGACGTCATCCGCGCGCCCCGTCGATGAAAACCCCGCCGGATTGCGAAAGGTTGACCCGGCACTGCGGTCCTTGGTGGGCTGGGTTGCATCGCGCTTGGCCAGTTGATCGGCCATGCGGGCATTGAGTTCGCCCGGATCGCCCAAAGGCGCACGCAAGGTCACGGATGTCAGCACCGCACCGGTCGGCAAATCGCTCTGGCGATAGCGAAAGTTCATGTCTTCAGGCCCCAGCGTCGTAAGGGTCCCGTCGCGCAACACCACCTGCGCCGACTGGAACACATCCGCCGTGTAACTGCCGTAACACCCGGCATTCATCCGCACAGCACCACCCAGCGTGCCCGGAATCGTACGCAAGAAAGTCAGGTCGAGGCCCGCATCCGCTGCACGCCGCGCCACATGGGCATCCAGCGCCGCTGCACCGGCGGTGACCGTATCGCCGTCCACTGAAATCCCGTTGAAGCCCCGCCCCAACCGGATCACCACCGCGCGCAGGCCCCCGTCACGTATGATCAGGTTGCTGCCCACCCCCATGGGAAAGACGGACACATCAGGGTCCAACGCGGCCAGAAACGCACCCAGGTCGTCCACATCCGCCGGTTGGAAAAGCCAGTCCGCCGGCCCGCCAACGCGCAACCATGTGAGGGCGGACAAGTCCTTTTGTGCCGTCAAGGTGCCGCGCACCTCGGGAACATCTGTGCCGTTCATTGCGATCATCCGCTCTTGGGGGGCCTTGACCCGGCGCTTTGCAACGCGGCACGCCTTTTGGCAACACCTGTCGCGCCGATAATGGCCGCCAGCACAAGGGCAACCGTCACCAGAACGACGGCCCCACCCCGTCCGGCCTGCGCATCAGCGTTGATCACAACCGCAATCGCCAGAAGCATCAAGGCGCCCAGATACACAAAACACCCTGTCCAGCCATAGGCCCGCCCACAGGCATAGCTGAAATACCCGATGGGGACGATCAGCAGGTATGCAAGGTAAGAGGGCAATGGAACGCGCTTTCCTGACTGGCGGCAGTGCAGTGGTTATCACACATCACACGGGTTTGGTTCTGTTTCGCAACAACCATGCAAATACCGCGCCTCCGAACAGGCCCGCGGCCATAGGTGGCGCAATCAGGTATGCGGCAACAACGATGGCATAGCCGTCCCCGGGCAGGGCCTCTGCCGGGGACCATGACACGAACACGATCAGCGCGACCAGCCCAAGGATCAGCACCACCAAAACCCGCAGCATGAACCGGCGGGCCAGCGTGAATCCGGCGGCAGTTCCAACCAACAGCGTGGCAAGGGCAATCGGCATCATCGCGCAATACGCCCCTTGATCCAGCGGGTCAGATAAATGACGGGCCAGCGCAGCACGCTCATGCCCGCCGCCAGCACCAGCAGGCCCACCCACGGACCGTGCTGCCATGTGACAAAGCCCAGGATGGGAATGCCCACGGCAATTAGCCCGTAGGCGTTTGTCCAGTGGTGATCCCTGCTCGGCAACATCGCGATGACGTTGGCGGCCAGCGCCCAGAGGCAGGCAAGGATGATCGACAGGCTCATGAGCGCAACTCCGGTGGAAGTTGTGGGTTCTGGCCCCGCGCCTTGGCCCAGAAATAGCGCAACGGGTTGCGGAACATGGACATGAACGCAGCCAGTGCCAGCACGCCCGCCCACCAAGCCACCGCAATGCCGATCCACAGGATCAGCAGCGGAGCAATGATCAAGAGGGTCACGCCGGGTATGTACTGATGGCGCATGGGCAACATCGCCACGGCCGTGGCGGCAAACACCCATGCGATGCAGGCCAGCGCAAGGGTCATCGGGCCACCGCTCCGCGCCGGGTATGCAGGCCCAAGCCGCTTGCAAGGATGCAAAGCAGACCTGTCATGCTTCACCCAGCGCGGCCCGGCGCTTGGATTTGGCGAGGTAAGCCGCTCCAATTCCCGAAAGGGCCATAAAGGACAGATAGACCGTGATCAAAACCAGTGAAAAGTTCGCCGCCATCTGCATCATGTTCGGATCCAGTCGCGTGGCCTCGACCATCCACTGGTAGCCAAGGAAATTGGCCGAAACCCAGAACAGCCCCGCGATGCGCGTGTTGATCCACGCCACGCCAAAGGCCAGTGACAGGGCAAGTATGCCCAGACAGATGACGATCATGCTCTTTCCCTCCTCAAGTAGAGCCACCCCAATCGAATGCCTGCCGCAACTGCGCCATAGGCCGCCGTCCAGACCAGCATCCAGCCGACAATGATCGCCGCCGCAGGCAAGGTCACCGCGACCGCCTGCCATGTCGTCCAGACGTTCTGGCCATCCATCACGGCCCAGATGCCAAAGTAGACATATGGCGCCACGAGCATCAGCGCGCAGATGCCCAGCACGACGATCAGAGTTCTGCGCAGGCCCCAGATCAGCGCCGCCGGGGCTGCGAGGATCGGCACGCCGATCGCCGTCACATTGATCAGGTTGGCCTCCATCGTCTCACGCCGCCCCTTTTTGCAAGCGACCGGGCAAACCGTTGGCCCATGCCGAAATCGTGCCCGCCCCAAGACAGACCACCATGTCTCCGGGACGGGCCTGTTCGCGCACGAGGCGTTCGAGATCATCCTCGTTCATCACGGCACGGGCGTGGCGGTGGCCGTGGCGGATCAGGCCCGCAACCAGATCATCGCGGGACGCCCCCGCGATCGGCTCCTCTCCGGCGGCGAAAATGTCGGTGATGCCAACCACATCCGCGTCATTGAAACAGGAACAGAAGTCCTCGAAATGGTGGTGCAGGCGGGTATAGCGGTGCGGCTGGTGCACGGCGATCACACGTCCTTCGGTGGCCTGGCGCGCCGCCTTGAGCACGGCGGCGATTTCGGTTGGATGGTGACCGTAGTCATCAATGATGGTCACGCCCTCAATTTCGCCCACACGGGTAAAGCGACGGTTAACGCCCCCGAAATTGGCCAAGGCCTTGCGGATCTGAGCCCCCTTCATGCCCAGATGGCGGGCAACCGCGATGGCCGACAGCGCGTTGGACACGTTGTGATCGCCCGGCATGGGCAGGCTGCAGCCTTCGATCATCTTGTCCTCGGCCTGCAGCGCCACATCGAAATGGGCCACGCCGTTCTTGTAGG
>JBCBDZ010000201.1:0-6044 GCA_038529225.1 Pseudomonadota bacterium
CGCCTTCGGCTTGACTCCGGGCTGATCAGAGCGTCGTTCATACGGCAAGAAGGCCCGCAAACCAGACCCTGCAGAGCCGATCCATCGCCAGCCCGTGGGATGGCGATGGATCGTTCAGTCCTGCTCGGTTCATGGATCAAGGACATCGCTTCGCCTGGCTGTCACGCCAAGCTCAGCCAAATCGGCAGCCCGTCATGCCAACGGCAAATCGCCAAATTTCCAGCGCACCTTCGGTGCGTTGGGCGGTCTGGCCCCTCTCGGCAGATTTGGCCATGGCCAAATCGCCTGCCGGGCAATGGATAGATCGGCGCTTTCGGCGTGACTCCGATCTTTGGGACACCGTCCAAGCGACAAAAGCGAGGACGGCGTCGTCCGCACAGCGGAGATTAACGTCATCTTAACACATCCCACCGCGCGCGCCGTTAACCCCGTTGCGCGTGTACAGGCGGTGCACAGGTTGTGGACAGGTGGTGCGCGTTCGGTGCATCGCCCATTCTCCTTGTTTTGCGAGCGTTAACACTGATTCGTCTCACGCTGCCGCGCAAAACCCACCGACCGTTGCGTCCCTCACAGCCGGATCGGGTTCGACCAGGCGCGTTTCCCTGCCGCATCGGTCACCGTGACCCTGATCCAGGGGGTCTCGCGCAGCCGGGCGCGGGGCATCACCGCCCGTGTCATCGACGCCCCATGCACCGCCGGAGAGACCGATCCGCGTCCCAGAACGGTCATCACGCTGACGGCGGAACACGTGACGATGATCTCGTCCTGCGTGACCTCGACGCTGTACAACTCCGGCCCTTGCGAGGCATAGAAATCCCCACGTTTCAGCGCCGCAAGAAGCAGGTCCGGATCATTGGCCTCGGCCTTGACCATGACCCAGCCGCCAAAGTGATCCGGCGCATGGAAATGGGCGTCATCTGTCGCGATCAGCGTCACATCGCGCCCCTCGGATAGCAGCAAGTCTGCATAGAACGTGCCATCCGGGCGGTCGCATTCCACGGCACAACCGTGGTTGTAGATCTCGACCGCATGGGCGGATGCGATCGAACGGGCATCCTCCATCGTCATGCCGGACCACTGCGGGTGGGCGATGGCGACAAAGGCTCCGGCCGCGACCGCGCGGGCGGCAATCTCGGGGCCGGTTTCCTGATCTGCAATCGGCAAGAACCCCGGCGTGTTCGAGGGGGCGAAATCGCCCGGCAACCCGACGGCCAGAATGTGCCACAACTCACCATTCTCCATCGCACCGGAATGCAATTCAGCCCCGAGAATGGTAGTAAAATCGTCGTCCCGATACGGCAGCGTATCGGAGACAGGATAGTCGAACTGCCCGATGAAGTGGTCCGTAAGTGCAATGAAATCATACCCTTGCGCCTTGTAGCGCCGGCACACCTCCGCCGGTGGCAAAGCGCCGTCTGACAGATCGGAATGGGTGTGCAGGTTGCCACGCCAGAAACGGCCCGGGGCGGTAAAGGCAGCAGGTGTCATGGGGACCTCCTTTCGAGTTGTTCGGAAGGCGCGATAGCGCGCGCGCTCAACGGTTTTGTGACAGCATTGCAGGCCCATGGCGAGACGGGTTTTTTGCAAGGCCCCATCGCCGATCTGCAAATCGTGCGGCAATGTGCCAGAATGCCAACTTGCACATGACGTGTCCCGGGCCTAGTCATGGCCCCGTTCAACTGCATCGAAGGAAAGGCGCCGACATGCCCGCGGACGCTGACAGCAAGACATATGACCTTTTCGTCATCGGCGGCGGCATCAACGGCTGCGGCATCGCACGTGATGCGGCGGGCAGGGGGATGCGTGTGGCGCTGGCAGAGATGAACGATCTGGCCTCGGCGACCTCATCGGCTTCGACCAAGCTGTTTCACGGCGGTCTGCGTTACCTGGAGTATCTCGAGATCAATCTGGTGCGCCACGCGCTGGAAGAGCGCGAAATCCTGCTGCGTGCCATGCCGCATATCAGTTGGCCCATGCGCTTTGTGCTGCCCTACAGCCCCGACATGCGGTTCGAGGGCGAAACGCCGGTGTCCCGCATTCTGGCCCGCGTGATGCCGTGGATGAAGGGGCGCCGCCCGGCTTGGATGATCCGGCTTGGCCTGTTTGCCTATGATCACCTGGGCGGCCGCAAGATTTTGCCCAGCACCTCAACGCTGAACCTCGGCACTGCGCCCGAGGGCGCGCCACTGGTCGACAAGTTCCAGAAGGCCTACGAATATTCTGACTGCTGGATCGAGGATTCGCGGCTGGTTGTCCTGAACGCGCGGGACGCCGAAAACCGCGGCGCGCGCATCATGGTGCGCACGCGCGTCGAGGCGGCCAAGCGGGAAGGGGACCACTGGGCCATCACGCTGCGCGATCTGGAAGCAGACACCACGGAAACCGTACATGCGCGTATGCTGGTGAATGCAGGCGGTCCATGGGTCGGCGATATCATCCATGGCAAGCTGGGTCTGAAATCCAACGAAGGCGTGCGCCTCGTTCGCGGCAGCCATATCGTGACCAGGCGGCTGTTTGAGCACGACAAATGCTACTTCTTTCAGGGCACCGACGGGCGCATCATCTTTGCCATTCCCTACGAGACGGACTTTACCCTGATCGGCACCACAGACGCCGAACATCACGACCCCCACGTGCGCCCTGAATGCACGCCCGAAGAACAGGCTTACCTGATCGACTTTGCCAACAAGTACTTCAAGCAGGACATCAGCGCGGCTGATGTGGTCTGGACCTATTCCGGTGTGCGCCCGCTTTATGATGACGGCGCCAGCAGTGCGACGGCGGCGACGCGGGATTACACGCTCAAGGTGGACCAAAGCGACGGCGCCCCGATCCTCAACATCTTCGGTGGCAAGATCACCACCTATCGCAAGCTGGCCGAAGACTCGATGGACAAGATCCTGCCTTTCTTTCCCGGCACCTCCGGGCACTGGACAGCGGGCGTGGCCCTGCCCGGAGGCGATTTTGACGTGGGCGGGTTCGATGCGCTGGTGGCGCGCTTGTCGTCCGAATACAGCTTTCTCGACGCATTCTGGGCGCGGCGTCTGGTGCGCGCATATGGGACGGATGCATGGACGGTGCTGGGGGATGCCACAGCAGCGGAGGACCTTGGCCAAGCGTTCGGGGCCACTCTGACGGCGCGCGAAATCAGCTATCTGATGGCCCAGGAATATGCCCGCAACGCCGAAGATGTCGTGTGGCGGCGCAACAAACTGGGCTTGCGGCTGGACGCGGCGCAAATCGCAGCACTCGATGCGTGGATGCAGGCCCACAAGGCCTGATGCGCCTGATGCGGCTTGCACCTGATGCGTGGGGTGTGATTGCCTGCCGGGCATGGACCTTGATGTAACAACCCCTTTTGCGGTGATCGCGGACATCCATGGCAACGCCGATGCGCTGAACGCCGTGCTGGCGGATATTGATGCGCACGGCATTTCGACCATCCTGAACCTTGGCGATCATTTCAGCGGGCCGCTGGCGGCGGCAGAAACGGCCCGGATCCTCGAGGACCGGGAGATGATCAGCATTCGCGGCAACCATGACCGCTGGCTGATCGAACAGGACCGGGCGGAAATGGGCGCATCGGATGCGGCCGCCTATGATCAACTGCGCGCACAGGATTTCGATTGGTTGCGCAGCCTGAAGCCCACGCTACGTTTGGGGCGATCCGTCTTCATGTGCCACGGCACACCAGACAGCGACACCACCTACTGGCTCGAAACGGTTTTGACTGATGGCACAGTTGCACCGCGCAGCCGCGATCAAATCGAGGCGGCGGGGACGGGCGTTGATTGCACGTTGATTCTGTGCGGGCACACGCATCTGGCGCGCATGGTGCGTTTGCGCGATGGGCGCATCGTGCTGAACCCGGGCAGCGTGGGTTTGCCCGCCTATGACGATGAGGCCCCCGTGCCGCATGTGGTGGCGGCCGGTTGCACCGAGGCGCGCTATTGCATTGCGACGTCGGTGAACGGGTCCTGGGACATCACGTTCCGCGCGATTGCCTATGATACGACGCGCATGGCGCAGATGGCACGGGAGGCAGGGCGCCCTGAATGGGCGCGGGCTGTTGGGACGGGATGGCTTTGATCTTCGCGCCACCGCGACTCCTCCATTGCTTGACGCGGTTGCACCAATCAGCAAGGTTTAACGCGCAGAAGAATGATCACATGTCACCGGCGAACGGACGGGCCAAACAGGGCGCGGGCCGGGCGCACTGATAGTACTCGACAAAATCGGTCGATAATGATTGATCTGCGCGACATGTAGCCCAAATAGAGGGCTGATAAAAAAAGATCGGGCGGAGGTTTCGTGTCACTTTTCATTCTCGTTGCGCTGCCCTTTCTCGGGGCCTTGCTGCCCGGCCTCATGAATTCCGCCGGGCGTGCAGCCTGCGCCGGCGTGACCTTCACCGTGACGCTGACAGCTTTCATCGGGTTGTTGACGAACCTGCCATCCGTGCTGGCCGGAGAGGTGGTGACCGCCCGCGTCGACTGGATGCCCGTGCTGGGTCTGAACTTTACCCTGATGCTGGACGGGTTGGGATTTTTCTTTGCCCTGCTGATCCTTGGAATTGGTCTACTGATCATCGCCTATGGGCGCAACTATCTCAGCCGCGACGACAACATGGGCCAGTTCTTTACCTATCTGCTGCTTTTTCAGGGCGCGATGGTAGGTATTGTTCTATCCGACAACATCCTGCTTTTGCTCATTTTCTGGGAACTCACCTCGCTGTCGTCCTTCCTGCTGATCGGATATTGGAAACACCTGCCCGAAGGGCGGCAGGGTGCGCGCATGGCCCTGACGGTGACCGGCATGGGTGGGCTTGCGATGATCGGGGGCATGCTGATCCTCGGTCAGATCGTGGGCAGTTACGATCTGTCCGTCATCCTGCAGAACCGCGATCTCATACAGGCAGACCCGCTATACCTGCCTGCGCTGATCCTGATCCTGTTGGGCTGTTTTACCAAATCCGCGCAGTTCCCTTTCCATTTCTGGCTGCCGCACGCGATGGCTGCGCCAACCCCTGTGTCGGCCTACCTGCACTCGGCCACCATGGTGAAGGCTGGCATTTTCCTGATGGCGCGCATGTGGCCCGTCCTGTCGGGCACGACAGAGTGGTTCGTGATCGTGACCACGGCGGGCCTGATCACCATGGTCATTGGGGCCGTGATCGCGTTGTTCAAACATGATCTGAAGGCGCTGCTGGCCTTCTCGACAGTCAGCCATCTGGGCCTGATCACCATGCTTTTGGGCACCGGCACGGCCTTTGGCGCGATGGCTGCGATGTTCCACATCTTGAACCACGCGACGTTCAAGGCGGCGCTGTTCATGTCGGCAGGGATTATTGATCACGAGGCACATACCCGCGATATCCGCCGTCTGGGGGGATTGCGCACGCTCATGCCGGTGACCTTCGTGATTGCGACGCTTGCAGCCCTGTCGATGGCGGGGATTCCCCTGCTGAATGGGTTCCTGTCCAAGGAAATGATGCTGGAAGAGGCACACCGCACCGTCCTGTTCGATGTCCCGTGGCTGGTGCCTGCGCTTGCTGTCTTCGGTTCGCTGTTTTCGGCGGCCTACTGTTTCCGCCTGATCGGGCACACGTTCTTTGGCCCTGTGCGCGATGATTACCCGGCCAAGCCGCACGATCCCCCGGCAGGCCTGTGGATGCCTCCGGCAATCCTCGTCGTGCTGGTGGTTGTGATCGGGGTGGCCCCGTTTCTGGCCGAGCCGTTTGTCAAACTGGTCACGGCCTCTGTTCTGGGCGGCGCGGCCGAGGTGCCCAAGGCCTATTTCAAGATCTGGCACGGACTGGTTCCGGCGCTTTACATGTCGGTGGCCGCCACAATCGGCGGGCTGATCCTTCTGGGGATGTTCAAGCCCGCCTTGCGGGCATGGGATGCGGCACCGCGTCCCGAAGCCAAGGTGATCTTTGAAGCCATTGTCGAGGCCGCGGCCACGCTGGCCCAAAAGCTGATCCTGCCGCTGCACAATGGCGCGTTCTCGCGCTATGCCGCGATCGGGTCGATCGCGATCATCGG
>JBCBDZ010000202.1:0-5946 GCA_038529225.1 Pseudomonadota bacterium
GCTTTCAGACAAGTGTTCTGATGACGATGCAATTGAAATCATAAAAGCAATTCGTGATGTACGCATCATCTGGCGTTGATGATCTGGCCGAACTGGCAACCCTGTTTCGCGACATGACGGGCGAACAGGCGGTTGCGACGCTCAGTTCCATGATCACAGAGATCGACCAGAAACTTGACGCGCAACTGACCGAGATTGTGACCCACCCGGACCTGCTCGCGTTGGAAAGCGCGTGGCGGGGGCTTCATTTTCTGGTTAACCGCACCGATACCGGGGACGACCTCAAGATCAAGGTGCTCAACATCAAACGCGCCGAGGTCGAGGGCGGGATCACGCGCTTTGAAAACGACGTCAGCACTTCTGCGCTGTACCGGTTGATTGTCGAAAACGAGCTGGGCACCATGGGCGGCGAACCCTTTGGGTGCCTACTTTGGGATACGTATGTCGATCATGCTCCGGAGAATTGCGAGGCGCTGAAAAGACTGGCGCAAATGGGGGCGGACGGACAGTGTGTAGTGGCGGTTGGCTGTGCGCCGACGCTGTTTCAGATGGATGACTGGAGCGAAGTCGCGAACCCTCGCGATCTCACCAAGATTTTCCAAACCCCCGAATACGAGGACTGGCGCGCGTTGCGCGACAGCGAGACGTCGCGGCACATGTGCCTTGTCATGCCACGGCTGGTGGCACCGTCCGATGCGGGCAGTGTCCGGTTGCGCCAACACAGCCGGGAAGCAGCGTGCTGGATCAATGGTGTTTATGCGCTTGGTGCCGTTATGACCCGCGCCTTCCGCAGCCATGGCTGGTTTGGCGGCATCGCGGGTCTTGATGGCGGTGGCCTGCTCGAGGGACTGGCCGAGGATGCGCCCGTGGACCCGATGGTCAACGATCTGGCGCATGGCGCGGTTCAGGTGCTGATGTCGGATCGACGGGCAAGCGAGATGGAAACCTGCGGCGTCACGGTTCTGTCTGCCCGCAAGAACCATGCCGTGGCCGGGTTCGCCAATGTCGTCTCACTCAACCACCCGCGCTTGTATACAACGACCGACGCAACCGAGGTTGCACGCTGGCTGGCGTCCCCGGCAGTGACCCTGTCCAACGCCCGTTTCATTCAGGCAATCCGGATCATGATGCGTGATCATGGGACATCGGCAGATGAAATGGACGCGGTCGCCCTGCGTCTGACGGAGTGGATGAACGGGTATGTCGATGAAAACCCTTTTGCCCATCCCACAGTGCGCGCGCGCCGCCCGCTTAGAAAAGCGACTGTCAAGGTTGGCAGCGACCAACGGGGGCTGCCTAAGATGTCCGTTCAAATCGTGCCGCATTTCCAGTTCGAAGACATCCCCGAAGAGGTGGCAGATGCTTTGCTCAGTCACGGTGACGGGTCAGACCCGGCCGAGGATGCGTGAACGGTGTGACGCAAGACGACGCCCGTGTTCAAATCCCAATCGTAGACAGGTAAGGCGGGTTTCAACCCGCCCTGCACAAACCAGTCACCCCGGCGAAGTCTTATGCCCAGCCAAGCTGGCGCAGCGAAATGCCATCATGCCAGACCTTGGTCATGTGGCTGATCTTGTCACCGTCGAATTTCATCGCGTAGACGTAATCGGCGGCCACGCTCTTGCCTGTCGGATCAACCGGCCCGCCGGGGCCTGTCTGCGTGCCGTGAAAGACAGCAAAACCAAGTGCGGTGTCGCGCTCTTCATCCATGGCAAAGGCTTTGAGTTCGTATTGCCCGTCGGATATGGGCGTCAGCAAACCCTTCATCCATTCGACATACCCTTCGAGAGTATCAATGTCGGCGATGGCATCGGATTGCGCGGAAAACGTGGCGGTGTCGGTACAGTAGGCCTTGCAAACGTCCCAGCCCTTGCCGGTTTCGCAGGCGTCAAAAAAGTCCATGGCGGATTGCTGTCGTGACATTCAAATTCTCCAAATGAAAAATTGGGCGGTACCCGCCCCATATCCACGTTAACCGCTTGCTCCGGTCGATCAAGTTGTTCCGAAGCGCGGCGGGCCTGCTGACCCGCTCAGTTCCCCGCGCTCTCCATCTTGCGGTTGGCAATCACATCTTCGAGCCAGCCCAGCTTCATCTCGGGCACCGAGCTCAGCAGCAGATCGGTGTAGTCATCAAAGGGTGGGGTGAGCACCTCTGACTTGGTCCCGTACCGCTGCACGCGCCCCTGATACATCACCGCGATGCTGTCCGCGATGGCCCGCACCGTCGCCAGATCGTGGGTGATGAAGAGATAGGCGACGTCCTCGATCTTCTGCAACTCAAGCAGCAGTTTCAGGATGCCGTCCGCAACCAGCGGATCAAGCGCCGAGGTAACCTCGTCGCAAATGATCAGCTTGGGCTTGGCCGCCAGCGCGCGGGCGATGCAGACCCGCTGTTTTTGCCCCCCCGAAAGCTCGGCCGGATAGCGATCCTGAAACCCCTTTCCAAGCTCGATTTCGTCCAGCAGTTCCTGAATGCGTTTCTGTTTCTCGGCGCCCTTGAGGCCAAAGTAGAACTCCAGCGGGCGCCCGATGATCGTCCCCACGGTCTGGCGCGGGTTCATTGCCGTGTCTGCCATCTGATAGATCATCTGAAGCTCGCGCAGATCTTCGAGGGAGCGGCTGGGCTGGTCCGGGGTAAGGGTGCGCCCGGCAAATGTTATGGTGCCGTCACGCGGAGGCAAAAGTCCCGTGATCACCCGCGCCAAGGTCGACTTGCCCGACCCGGATTCGCCCACCACAGCGAGGGTCTGCCCCGGGCTCAAATCAACGCTCACATTGTGAAGAACGTCGAAATTTGTCCCCTTGTAGCGGGCGGTGATGTTTTCGACATGCAGGACTGGTTCGGTTGGCTGCTTTTCCTCGTGCTCGATCGAGCGGACGGACACCAGCGCCTTTGTGTAGTCCTCTTGGGGATGGTTGATGATCTGGTCGGTTGTGCCGTATTCGACCATCTTGCCCATGCGCAGCACCATGATGTGGTCGCTGACCTGCGCGACAACCGCGAGGTCGTGGGTGATGTACAGGGCGGCCACGCCCGTGTCGCGGATGGCGTCCTTGATCGCCTTCAGAACATCGATCTGCGTGGTCACATCCAGCGCGGTTGTCGGTTCGTCGAACACCACGAGGTCGGGTTGAGGGCAAAGCGCCAGCGCCGTCATGCAGCGCTGCAGTTGACCCCCCGAGACCTGGTGGGGATAGCGGTTGCCAATGTTGTCGGGGTCGGGCAGGCCAAGCTTGGCAAAGAGGTCACGTGCGCGTTGTTCGGCGTCTGATTTGTTGAACTTGCCCTGAAGCACAGCCGCTTCGATCACCTGCTCCATGATCTGTTTGGCCGGGTTGAAGGATGCTGCCGCCGATTGGCTGACATAGGTCACTTCCGCGCCCCTGAGACGGCGCACATCGCCCATCGAGGATTGCAACACGTCCCGCCCGTTGACCATGACCGACCCGCCGGTCAATTCCACGCCACCGCGCCCATAGGCCATGGCGGCAAGTCCGATGGTGGATTTCCCGGCACCCGACTCCCCGATCAATCCGAGCACTTTGCCCGGCTGGACGTCAAAATCGACCCCGTGCACGATTTCGATGTCGTGGGGTTTTTCCCCCGGCGGGTAGACGGTGGCCCCGATCTTGAGGCCCCGCACTTCCAGAAGAGGTTTGGTCATGGCTGTTTCCTCCCGGGGGCGCTGCCCCCGGACCCCCGAAGTTTGTTTGGCAAGATGAAGAGGATCGTGGTCATCCGCGACCCCCTTTCAGCGATGTGGTACGGTTGAGGATCCAATCGGCGATCAGGTTCACGCTGATGGCCAGTGTGGCGATGGCGACAGCAGGGTAGAGTGCTGCGCCAATGCCGAAATTGATCCCTTCCTTGTTCTCTTTCACGATGCCGCCCCAGTCTGCCAGCGGGGGCTGCACGCCAATCCCGAGGAAGGACAGTGTCGAGATGAACAGCACCATGAAGATGAACCGCAGGCCCATTTCCGCCACGAGAGGCGAGAGTGCGTTGGGCAGGATCTCGCGGAAGATGATCCACTGCAGTTTTTCACCGCGCAGCCGCGCCGCCTCGACATAGTCCATGACCGAGATGTCCACGGCAACGGCGCGCGATAGTCGATAGACCCGCGTGCTGTCCAGAAGCCCCATGATGACCACAAGTGTGACCACTGTCGCCTCGATCGAGCTGAGGATCACCAGCGCGAGGATCAAAGATGGAATCGACATGAACAGGTCCACAAGCCGGCTCATGATCTGGTCGATCCACCCCCCCGACACGGCGGCGGTGAAGCCAAGGACCGACCCGGTGACAAAGCTGAGGATCGTGGCCAGCGTCGCAATCAGGATCGTGGTTTGCCCGCCATAGATCATCCGTGTCAGCAGATCACGACCGATCTGGTCTGTCCCCAGCCAGTGTTCGGCAGAGGACGGTTCCCACACATCGCCCACGGCTTCGGCCATGCCGTAGGGTGCGATGAGGTCGGCAAAGATCGCTGCCAGGAAATACGTCCCGGTGATGATGAGCCCGATGGCGGCGGACAGGGGTATGTTTTTTTTGAACATTATTCAGCGCCTAGAATTGGGAATGAGTGTCTGCCCGCGCATGCATGCGCATGCGCTCGGTTGCACGAAATGAGTTGTTTCCGAGAAAACTCATTTTGGGTGCCGCAGGCGCGGGTTGGCCAGAATGGACACCACATCCGCGACGATATTGAGGATGATATAGACGGCGGCAAAGATCACGCCGCAGGCGAGCACGACGGGCACGTCTCGTTTGACGACCGCATCCACCAGGTACTGGCCCATGCCGGGATAGGCAAACACCACTTCGACCACGACGACGCCAACCACCAGATAGGCAAGGTTGATCATGACCACGTTCACAATGGGTGCGATGGCGTTGGGGAAAGCATGTTTGCGAATGACGGCGAAGGTGTTGAGACCCTTGAGCTCGGCCGTTTCGATGTAAGCCGATTGCATCACGTTCAGGATCGCCGCCCGCGTCATGCGCATCATATGTGCCAGCACCACCAGTGTCAGCACCGCCACTGGCAAAGAGATGGCGTGCAACTGATCCAGGAGCGGCATGCCCGGAGATACGGATGCAAAGGACGGCGCCCAGAACAGTTTGACCGCAAAGAAGAACACCAGAATGTAAGCGATCATGAACTCCGGAAGCGAGATCGAAGCCAGCGTGATCCCGGAGATCAACTTGTCCGGCAAGCGGTTTTGAAACCGTACGGCGATCAGGCCCAGCAGGATGGCCAAGGGAACGGAAATGATGGCCGCCCAGAACGCAAGGAAAAGGGTCGCTGACATCCGGCGCGCGACCTGTTCGCCAATGGGCAGTTTGTTGGTCAGGGCCACGCCCATATCACCGGTTACAATCCCACCCAGCCATTCGAAATAGCGGGTCAGGGCAGGGCGGTCGAGGCCCATTTCAGCACGCAGGTTGGCGAGGCTTTCCGGTGTGGCGGCCTGGCCGAGGATCGCCTGAGCGGCGTCACCGGGCAAAACTTCGGTCAGCCCGAATATCAAGGCGGACGCTGCCAGCAAGAGCAAAAGCCCGATGGCAAGCCGCTCCGCGACAAGTTTCAGTATTGGGTGCATATGCTCAAACCTGTGCTGCTTTGCGTGCGTGCGGAATGTGCGTTGCCTGTTCCGCAGGAAGTGTCTTGACCCGGATCACGCGATCCATCGCCCGTTGACGTGCTGCGCGTGTGCATCTTGCTGACCGAATGCCCACTCATGGTCCTCGGAGTGCGCCGAACGGAGGGCTGTGTCGCTTCA
Organism: Pseudomonadota bacterium; assembly: GCA_038529225.1. GTDB lineage: Bacteria > Pseudomonadota > Alphaproteobacteria > Rhodobacterales > Rhodobacteraceae > Tateyamaria. The sequence continues at coordinate 5,785 of JBCBDZ010000202.1, forward strand.
ATACCCGGGGTCATGGTTTGTCTGAAAAGCAAACGGGCGGCTCTTGATAGAGCCGCCCGGACAAGGTGCTTTTATGCCTTCCACGTCTTCTTGAAGGCGTACCAGTTCATCTGCGGTCCATTTGGATCGCTGGACCAGCCTTTTACACCGGTCGATACCGCG
>JBCBDZ010000203.1:0-5845 GCA_038529225.1 Pseudomonadota bacterium
AGGGCCGCGGCGGCCCCTTCGCGCCAACCCCAGCCGTTGATCGACAACGGGATCAGCATGGCACACAGCACAAGCGGGATCAGCGTGGCCCAGCCTTGCATCGGGATGGCGGTGCCGACGGCGCGGGCCGCTGCGTAAAAGCCAAGGATCAGGCAGAAGGTTGTGAAAAGCCCGTGGAACAGCATTTCGAAACTGCGCAAGCCCCGGACAGTGGTGCCGACAAATCGTCCTGTGGCGGTGTTTGTGCGCGCGACGACAAGGCTTGCCAAGACCAGTGCAACAAGGACGGCCAAAACACCCCATCCCAAACCAGCCCATTCCGGGCCACCGGGGATCGCCAGCGCGGTCACCATACCTGCGCCCATCACGCCCAGCATCGCGATCTGGCCCAGCACCCGTTCGGCGGCGACGGACTGCGCCGCGCGGGTCAGGTCGGCGGTCCCGCGTGCGCGCACGGCGCGTGCCACATCGCCTGCCACCCCGCCGGGCAGCGTGGCATTGACGAGTTGGCCAAAGTAATACTCGCGCAGCGCAATCCCGTACTCCATATATATGTCGAAGCGCCGTGCAACCAGCTGCCAGCGTCGCGCCATCGACAGGGTTGCCAGCGTGACCGCTGTCAACGCCAGCCCGATCCACGCAGGTTCCGCACCGCGCAATTGCGCCAGAATGGCGCCTGGGTCGCTCCACCACACCAGCAGGCCGAGGATCGCGAGCGACACCGAGAATTTGAGCACACGAAAGGTCATTCAGGGATCATTTCCGAAATCTGGCGCAAGGTGAATGCGTCAAGAAAGTCGTTTCGGAACGTGTCCATGCGGCGCACGGGGCCGTCGGTTGCGGGGATCAACCCGTCGCTCCACCCCCAATGTCCAATGAGGTCAAGCACTTCGGGCGGTCCGATCATGTGCACGGCCACGTCCATGTTGTCGCTGCCCGCCACGAACCCTGCGGCCTGATGGTCGCCTGCGACGATGACAAGCGGGGCCGCGTCGCCCAGTCGGGCCACGTGCGAGAACGTGGCTTGAAGACTGTAATCGACGGCCCGCCCATAGGCGGCGCGCACGGCGTCGCGGTCCCGCCACAGGTCTTTCGGTGCGGGCCCACGTGCGGCCATCTCGTTGAAAATGGTGCCATCGCCGACGTCTTCCCAAGGAACCATATCGGCAATCGGCGTCCAGGGCGCATGCGAGGAGATCAGCGCGACCTGCATGAAATCCGGGCGCGGGTCCGGTGGCAGCAGTGACCGGTAGGTGGCCAGCGTGAACTGATCCGGCATCGTGACCCAGCGGAACGGATCGCCCTTGTAGGGGATGTCTGCGGCCGGGATCACATGATCAAATCCCATCACGATGCTTTCGGGCCAACCCACAGTGATCGCAGGCATGATCGCCGAGGTGCGATAGCCGGCCTCTTGCGCAAAATGAAACAGCCATTTCTGGCCACTGGCCAGCATCGCATTGTAGCGCCCGTTGTCGGAGGTCCAGAGCCCGCTTGCCAGTGCGCCGTGCGCCAGCCAGCTTTGCCCGCCTGCGGTGGGTGAGGTCAGCCAGCCGCTTTTCATGGCCATGCCGGTCTGCGCGATCTCACGCTCTGCCGCTGCCAGTGTGGCAAGATGCGCAGGGGTATAAAGCGGGTTGTCAAAGCTGGCCCGCCCATAGCTTTCAACCCAGATCAGGATGACATCGCGCCCTTGCAGAGCGTTCAGCAGGCCCGTTGCCTGCGCATAGTCGTCATTCTGTGCGTCCTCGGCAAAGCGGGCAAGTTCGCGCGTGGTCTGGTGTACCTCCACTGCGCGCTTGAAAGTCAGGCGGCTGGTCCACGCGGTGCCCGGCGGGCTTTTGTCCAGTTGCCAGTATTTCAGATGATGGCCCACATCCGCCACCGCCCAACCCGCCCCCAACATGGCAAAGACGGCAGCGCTCGCGCGCAGGGGTGCGCCAAGCGCGATGCGTGTCCACGCGCGCAAACTGCGCTCGAGCAGGACAAACAGCAGTACCAGTGCTGCGACGGCGCCGAACACGGCCAGAACGGTCAGCGCCCCTCCGATACTGTCGCGCAACAGGGACAGGCCCGCGCCGATCAGAAAAGTGTCGAGCACCGGGTTGAACGTGCGGTTGAACGCACTGAACATCGCAAAATCCGCCAGCTTGATGACCGTGGTGATGACCAGAACGCTGGCGAGGATGTAGCTCAGCCCCCACCGCCGCCCGATCGCCATCATCACCAAAAGCAAGACGGGCAGTTCCAGCGGCCACCGGTTGAGCGCGCTCCATTTCATCGTTCCCGGGTGGTTGGGCAATACCAGCACGCCAAAGATCACGACCGCGCCCAAGGTCAAGGCCAGAACATGCCTCATCCGGCGCGCCTTGCCAGCCACAGGATGTCGGTCACAAAGGACGCGCTCAGCAAAAGTGCCGCCACAGCCCCAAGTGGCGCTGCAACAGGTGCCGGTGACAGCGGACAGGCGAGGATGATCAGGGTCGCGATCTGAACCACGCAGATGGCCTTGCGCCGCAAGGACTCAGGCAGCGGTGCGCGCAACGAAGGTGTGACATATGAGGCTGCGACAAAGGCATAGCGCATAAAGCCGAGGATCAGGATTTCAGGGCCTGCCGTACCGCTGACCAGCAGCCACAGCGACAGGATGGCGCCAAGGCCCGCATCCGTTTCCATGTCAAAGCGGGCCCCGAAACCCGACACAAGGCCGGAGCGCCGCGCCAACCACCCGTCCACGCCATCAAGGGCAAAGGCGATCGCGGCGACACTGAACACGACCCATGGGTGTGCGTCTGCCACACCAACCGCACCGGCCAGAAAGGCGACCATTGCGACCCGTGCGAGGGTCACTGCATTGCACGCCCCGAGAACGGGATGGGGGTAGCTGTACGCGATGCCGAAACCTGTCGCCATGACCGCTGCGCCAAAGACGACCAGTGGCAAGGTCGCGGTGTCATAGGCAAAGATGGCGGCAATGCCCACACACAGGCCGAACAGGGCTGCAAGAGACAGCAGCGCGGCAAGGGGCGAACGACCATCCAGTGCCGACGCGCCGAGGGGCAATGAACTTCTAAACATGTGTAATCCCATTCACTTTGCCACAGCACTTAGGTCAGGCGCAGGCGCCGTACAGTTTGATCAACACCGCAGGTCAGAAAATATGCACTGTTGTCACGGAACTGTGATCTGTGCACAGACCGGCAAGTGATCAGAGGCGCGCGCCGCGTCGGCTGTGCGGATGACGCGTATGTCCTCAACGGCACCCCCTCGATCTGTCAGGATCCGGTCCAGTGGCAGCAGCGGGTATGTGCTGGGAAAACTGCGCCGCGCAGGCCCGCGAAAACGGGTGCCCAGCAGGTGCGGATGGAACATCGCCCCACCCCACGGACGCCATTCATTGAAATCCCCCAGCAACACGGTCTGCATCACGGGTCGGCGGCGCAGGTACTGGCCGATGATCCGCATCTGCACAATCCGCAAGGGCTGGAACAGGGACAGATGTGTCGACATGACACGCAACGGGCGTGGGCCGCACTGCACCTCGACCGCGACAGCGCCGCGGTGGCAATGCCCGGGCAGATCAATCACATCGGCATGGGCGCGGGCAAGCGCGGGCGACAGAAACAGGATCGTGCCCAGAAACCCGTCACTTTCCGGCCCCCACCGCAAGTCCGGCGTGTGGATGCAGGCAAGCCCCGTGCGGTCCGCAATGTCCTGCACGTCAAAGATGCTGGCATGTGGACGGCATTCTTCGTCGGCCTCTTGCAGGGCCAGCACATCCGGACGAAGCGGGCCCAACGCGCTCTCAATCGCATCCACAACCCGGCCCGGATCAACGCGGCCATCGGTGCCTTTGGCCCTGTGCACATTCCATGTTGCGCATTGTAATCGCGGTGATGTCATCGCCAAAAGCTGCCTTCGCCAAACAACGCCCTATGTAGCATTCAGACAGGCGCCGTGGACTTCGCGGCGGCATCCGACTGCTATGATCTGTAACTGAACACTGAGAGTGATGGAATGATACGTACCCTTCTTGCCGCAACAACCATGATTGCGGCCGGGGCCGTTGCTGCACAGGCAGAGATGGCCCGTTACGAACTTGATACCGAACATACCGCAATCTACTTTACGGTGGACCACATCGGCTATGCCAAAACACTGGGCATCTTTACCGGACTGGAAGGGGCGTTCATGTATGATGCCGACAGTCAGACCCTTGGTGATGTGTCTGTCAGCATCGACGCCAGTTCGGTCAATACCTTCAATGATGCCCGCGACGGTCATGTGCGAAACCGTGATTTCCTGCACGTCTCGGAACATCCCGAGATCACCTTTGTCGCAAGCGGCGGATCCGCCCGAAACGCGACCTCGGGGACCGTTACGGGGGATCTGACCATCATTGGCGTGACGCGACCCGTCACGCTGGAGGTGACCCTGAACAAGGTGGCGCCCTACCCGTTCGGCCACCAGCGCGAGGTACTGGGGCTGTCCATGTCCACCACAATCGATCGCAGTGACTTTGGCATGGACTACGGTGTCGCCAACGGTCTCGTGGGGGATCAGGTCATTATCAACATCGAAACCGAAGCGATGAAGATCGAGTGACCATGCGCATCGGGCACAGTTTTGACGCCGCGCAGGACGGAGATGGACCGTGTTGGGAGTAATCATCAGAGGTGCAGTGCTGGCCACGGCCCTTTTGTCTGACCACACCGCTCTGGCCCAAGGGCGCCCGGCGGCTGTCGGCGTGCAAGCGGTCGAGACACGCACACTGTCCGAAACCGTGCCCGTCTTTGCCGAGATCGTGACGGCGCGCAACGGGTCCGTGGCCAGCCGCGTGGCCGGAAGCATCGAACAAATCAACGTGCTGGCCGGTACCCGGGTCGAAGAAGGAGACGTTCTGGTTGAATTGAACCGCGACCTTCTGAAAATCCGCGTGCGCCAGGCACAGGCCCAGATTGCCGAAGGTGAGGCCAGTGTCGCCACAGGCGATGTCCGCCTTGCCAGTGCGCAGCGCTCTTTTGATCGTGTGGATGCGTTGCGCAACTCTGCCGCTTTTTCCGAAGGCCGCTTTGACACGGTGCAATCCGATCTGCAGGTGGCGCGCGCACAACTGGCCGAGGCGCAGGCGCGCCTTGCAAGCGCGAACGCACAACTGGCCGAGGCGGAATACCAGCTGGATCGCAGCCTGATCCGGGCCCCGTTTTCGGGCGTGGTGTTGCGGGTGCAAACGATTCCGGGTGCATTCATTCAGGCCGGAACGCCCGTCGTCAGCATCCTGGATACAGGCGCCTTCGAGATCGAGGCGAGCATCCCTGCCCGCTTTGTGGCCGACCTGCGCCCGGGCCAGGCGGTGCAAGGCAGACTGGAAACAGATGAGCCTGTCGACATGGTGTTGCGCGCGATCCTGCCCGTCGAAGACCCTTCAACCCGGACGCGGGCCGTGCGGTTCGAGGCCTCGGGGCTGGGCGCGTTGCGCAACCTCGCCGTTGGCCAGTCCCTGACCGTGGACATCCCCATTGGCCAGGCACGTGAGGTTCTGTCTGTTCCCAAGGATGCGCTGGTGCAAGCCCGCGGTGGCTGGACCGTTTTTGTCGCCGCCGAAGGCAAGGCGCAGCCGCGTCAGGTCCAGATCGGCGTGCCGGCGGGCGATCGATACGAGGTGATCAGCGGGCTTGCCCCCGGCGACCTTGTCGTGGTGCGCGGCAACGAACGCTTGCGCCCCGGTCAGGACATTGCGCCCTCTCCGGTCGAGACGAACTGATGAACCCGATCCGCTTTGCCATTGACCGCCCCGTTGCCGTCATCGCCGCCGTGATGATCGCGGTGCTGTTCAGATCGGAGA
>JBCBDZ010000204.1:0-5839 GCA_038529225.1 Pseudomonadota bacterium
TGGGCATCGGGGCGACATTTGCAGCGAGCCTTGGGGGACTGCGCAAGCTGGGCCGCCACATTCAGGTGGGCATGCCTGTGGGTGCGCATGCCACCGTGCCTTTGCCGCTGCTTGATCTGGTCTACGCCCGCCAGTTGACCCTGATGGGCATGCGGGGCCTTGGTGCCGCAGACTTCCATCCCTTGATGCAGATGATCGATGGCGGGCGGTTTGATCCGTCCGTTTTGGTGTCGCAACGGATCGCACTGGGGCAGGCCGAGACCGCATTGCGCGCCATGGACAGCGGTGCGCAGCCCGCCGGTGTGACGGTCATCGACCGCTTTGACGTCTAACGCTGCCCGCGCGCCATGAACGCAAGCCGTTCAAACAGGTGTACGTCCTGTTCGTTCTTCAAAAGCGCACCGTGCAGTTTCGGCAAGGCGCTGGCCCCATCCCGCTTGAGGTCTTCGGCGTCCATGTCCTCGGCCAACAGCAATTTCAGCCAGTCGAGCACTTCGGAGGTGGAGGGCTTTTTCTTCAGCCCCTGTTGATCGCGGATTTCAAAGAACTGGGTCAGGGCGGTGGTCAGGAGCCCCTGTTTGATGTCCGGGTGATGCACGGCGACGATCTGCTTCATCGTCTCCATGTCCGGGAACTGGATGTAGTGGAAAAAGCAGCGGCGCAGGAAGGCGTCGGGCAGTTCCTTTTCATTGTTGGACGTGATTATGACCACAGGGCGGTGACGGGCCTGAATGGTCTCGCCGGTCTCGTAGACAAAGAACTCCATCTTGTCGAGTTCCTGCAGCAGGTCGTTTGGAAATTCGATGTCCGCCTTGTCGATTTCGTCAATCAGCAGGACGACTTTTTCGCCCGCCTCGAACGCTTCCCAAAGTTTGCCCTTTTTGATGTAGTTTGCAACATCGTGCACTTTGTCTTCACCAAGCTGGCTGTCACGCAGACGTGAAACCGCGTCGTATTCATACAGACCCTGCTGCGCGCGAGTCGTCGATTTAATGTTCCATTCGATCAGGCGCAGACCGAGGGACCGTGACACCTGTTTGGCCAGCTCGGTCTTGCCCGTGCCCGGTTCGCCCTTGACCAGAAGGGGCCGTTCCAGGGTGACGGCGGCGTTCACTGCAATGGTCAGGTCGTCCGTGGCGACATAGGCGTCCGTGCCTTGGAATTTCATGTGAGTTCACCCTGTTGCGCTGTTTTGTTCATCGCCTTGCTTTTAGCGAACTTGTCATGGGAATGGGTAGTGACAATCCAACACGCCTCGGATAAATGCTGCGGCAGGAAGCTGGATGGGGCAGTGATCCGGACACCTCAGGGAACCTAAAATGGTCAACGCTAGCCAAGTTGAGGGGAATGAAATGAAGCAGGAAGTGTTTTTGCCGGACGATTATCGTCCCGCCGAAAGCGAACCGTTCATGAACGACCGCCAAGTAGAGTATTTCCGGCGCAAGTTGCTGGGTTGGAAGGCCGAGTTGCTGGCAGGCAGCCGCGACACCATCGAAGGGTTGCAGGACGGCACACGCAACATTCCCGATGTGGCCGACCGCGCGTCTGAAGAGACTGATCGCGCGCTGGAACTGCGCACACGCGATCGCCAGCGCAAGCTGGTGTCCAAGATCGACAGCGCCCTGCGCCGCATTGACGAGGGCGAGTACGGCTACTGCTCTGTCACAGGCGAGCCGATTTCGCTGAAGCGTCTGGATGCGCGTCCCATCGCGACCATGAGCCTTGAGGCACAGGAAAAGCACGAACGTCGCGAAAAGGTGCATCGCGACGATTAAATTCCTTTGTGAATTTAATCGTTGGTGGCAAAAGATGGTTCTGCAAGAACCATCAGCCACACCCCTGATCTTCTGGGCTCTGGCAACCCGCGCAAAACCAAACATCCGACCGTAAGGCGTACCTGTGGTGCGCCTTTTTGCTTGCCGCCTTACGGATCGACGGTGTGGCTGACAGCTTTTTCTGTGAAAAAGCAGTCCTTGCCACCCGCGGGCTGGGCCTACGCCGATGCCCGCGTCAGCATGCCAAACAAATCCCGCGGGTCATCCGGATCAGCCAGCAAGTCCAGCGCGTAGAAATACGCTGTCCCCACAATCCGGTCCCGCACAAACCGCAGCGCCGAAAAGTCCTCGATCGCAAAGCCCACACTGTCAAAGATGGTGATCTGCTTGTCAGACGTCCGCCCCGTGGCCTGACCCGCCAGCACCGCCCAGATCTCTGTCACGGGGTGATCCGGGTCCAGTTGCTGAATGTCGCCCTCAATCCGCGTCTGGGGCGGGTATTCCACGAAAATGTCGCCGCGTTGCAGGATGCCGGGCGCGATCTCTGTCTTGCCCGGGCAGTCGCCGCCGATTGCGTTGATGTGCACACCTGTGCCGACCATGTTGTCGGTCAGGATCGTGGCATGCGCCTTGTCTGCCGTGCAGGTGGTGAGGATCTGTGCACCTTCAATCGCCTCTTCGGCTGTGCTGCACCGGGTCACCGCCAAGCCTGTCGCGGCAAGGTTGCGCGCGCATTTGGCCGTTGCGACCGGGTCGATGTCGTAGAGGCGCACATGTGTGATCCCGGCGATTGCCATCATCGCAAGGCTCTGAAATTCGGACTGCGCACCGTTGCCGATCATGGCCATGGTTTTGGCCCCTTTGGGTGCCAGTGTCTTTGCCACGAGGGCTGAGGTCGCTGCGGTGCGCAGGGCCGTGAGCATCGTCATCTCGCTGAGCAGCACCGGATAGCCCGTATCAACATCCGCCAGCAACCCGAAGGCGGTCACTGTCTGCAAGCCGTCCGCAGTGTTCTTGGGATGGCCGTTGACGTATTTGAACCCGTAGGTTTCGCCGTCCGATGTGGGCATCAACTCGATCACGCCTTCGGTCGAATGGCTGGCCACGCGCGGGGTCTTGTCGAACAACTCCCACCGTTTGAAATCGGCCTCGATGTATTCGGCGAGGCCCCGCAGCATCTCGGGCAGACCAACATGGTGGATCAATTGCATCATGTGATCGACAGAGACGAAGGGCACGAGCGCTTTGTCGGAGGGGGCGAGGTGGGTCATGGAAGTCTCCAATGCCAAAAGATCAGGAATAGGCGCGGGTGGGGCGGTCAAAGACGCGGCGCCCAAAGGCAGACGCGGTGAGGTCCACCATGGCCTGCGCCGTGCGTCCGCGTTCATCCAGAAACGGGTTCAACTCGACCAGATCGAGCGAGGTCATCAGACCGCTGTCACAGATCATTTCCATGACCAGATGCCCTTCGCGGATGGTCGCGCCTCCGGGAACGGTTGTGCCGACAGCGGGGGCCACGGATGGGTCGAGGAAATCCACGTCCAGCGACACGTGCAGCAATCCGTTTGCCACGCGCACACGGTCCAGAAAGGTCGAAAGTGGCTTGGCGATCCCATGTTCGTCGATGTGCCGCATGTCAATGTAGGCGACGTCCGTGTCCTGCAAGGCCGCCCGTTCCTGCCGATCGACCGAGCGCAGACCGAGCATCGCGATGCGGTCATGGGGGATGGGATGGGTGACCGCTGGAAATCCGTCAAAACCGGCGCGTCCGGTGAGATACCCCATGGGGGTGCCGTGCAGGTTTCCCGAGTCGGTGCTTTGCGGCGTGTGGTAGTCCGTGTGGGCGTCAAGCCACAGCACGAACAGGGGGCGGCCCGCGGTGGCCGCATGTGCAGCAGCGCCATGTATCGTGCCCAAAGCAAGCGCATGGTCGCCGCCCATGAAGATCGGCAGGGACGCGGCACACGCCGCCTCGGCCACCTGCGACAACGCCTTGGTCCACGCGATCGTTTCACCAAGGGCATGCAAGTGCGGGTGTGGTGTGTCGTCAAATTCTCCGGGGGCCACGTTGCCGGTGTCCTCGACCACATGACCGAGATCGCACAGCGCCTCGGCCAGACCGGCGGTGCGATAGGCGTCCGGGCCCATCACGCAGCCGCGCCGTGCCTTGCCGGAATCCATGGGCACGCCAATCAGGTGTATGTTTTGAGGTCTCATCAGGCTCTCCTTTGATCTTGCACGATACATCTGCCCGAATTGGAGCGTGTACAAGCGGTCAAAATGGTCGTATTGGAAGTCACTTAAACAAAATGGAAGTGTAAAATGGACGATACGGACGTCCGGCTGATATCAGCCCTTCGCCATGACGCGCGCGCATCCCTATCGGAATTGTCGGCGTCCCTTGGCCTGTCGCGCACGACGGTGCGTGCCAGAATCGAAAAACTGCGGGCGCGCGGGGAGATCATCGGCTTTACCGTTGTCTTGCGAGAGGACACGCTGCGCGATCCGGTCCGGGGCCTCATGATGATCGGGATCGAGGGGCGCGGCACCGAAAAGATCATTCGTCAGCTTCAGGGCTTCAGCGAAGTGCGCAGTGTGCATTCGACGAATGGACGCTGGGATGTGATTGTCGAGATCGGAACAGACACGCTCGAACGGTTTGACGACGTGCTGTTTCGCATACGGCGTCTTGAAGGGGTGATGTCGTCCGAAACGTCGTTGCTGTTGTCTACGCGGAAGTCGGCCTGACGGCCAGGGCCGCGATCCAGAGACCCGCCAGCACCAGTGAAATCACCATGTTCCAGCCCGCCATGCTCAGACCAAACAGCTGCCACGCAATCTCATCACAGCGGATGAGCGGGGCGGCCATGATCTGATCAAAAAGAGCATCCGGATCGATATTTTCGATGGCACCCGCCGAACAACTGGTCGGTCCTTGCCACCAGCCTTGTTCGACGCCCACGTGATAGCCGCCAATGCCTGCGGTGATCAGGGCCGCAAGAGCGCCAAGCGCGATGAGAAATGGCAAGGGAACAAAGAAGGCCAGCGCGCCAAGGACGATCGCAGCGGCATGCGGGTAGCGTTGCCAGATGCACATTTTACACGGGGCATAGCCAAGCGCCTGAAACACGAACGCGCCCGCAAGTAGCAGAGCCGAGCCGAGGGCAGCGCAGAGAATGAGGTGTTGACGCGTCAGGGTCACAGACCGATCCACGCTTTGATCAGGCTGGCTAGCGTCGCGCCCGCAAGGATCAGCGTGCCGATCCACGCCGTACCAATCACTGCGCCCAACACAACCAGCACACCGTCCCGTTGCAAAAGGCCCATGGCCACGACCACAACCGCAAATCCGGGCACAGTGTTGGTGCCGGGCAGCGGGACCAGGATGGATGCGCTGAACAGAACAAGCGCCAAACCGACAACCCGGTCCAGTGGCTTGTTGGTCAGCGCCGTCAACCTTGGTCGGCTTACCGCCTCGATCCGCTTCAACCAGGCCCCGGATCGACGCGACAGGTTGTCGAGCCCTTGGCGCGTCACTGTCCGCGTGCTCAGTTTCGCAGGCAACCATGGCACGCGCCGCCCCAACAGCATCTGGGCGGACACGAACATCAGCGGCAGGGCGACAACCTGCGGAATGCCGTAAAGGAAGGGGATGCAGCAAGGCAGAGCGAGAATGAGAAGGAACAGCCCAAAGGCCCGCTCGTGAAGCTGGCCCAGAATCCAGCCCAGCGTGACCGTATCACCGTCGGCATCCACAACCAGTTGCGCGAGCCGATCCGAGATCGCCATGTCCTGCGCCAAGGTGGCCATTCTGTTGAACTCTCCGAACCTGATGGCCTGCGGTATCAAATCATCACGGGCTGTGCCAGTGCCCTGCGCGGCCCATGAAAAAATGTCGCGTTGGTCGGGATAGGGCCGCTTGCCCATGCCAATATCCCGGTGTAGAGAACCTGACGAGGCCCAAGTGGCGGAATGGTAGACGCAGGGGATTCAAAATCCCCCGCCTTTGCGGGCGTGCCGGTTCGAGTCCGGCCTTGGGTACCAGGCCTCGGAAAAGCGTATCG
>JBCBDZ010000205.1:0-5795 GCA_038529225.1 Pseudomonadota bacterium
GCTTGTTGGCGCGCGGGCGTGCGGTGTTTTCTAGAAGTATTCAGGTCTTTGCGAGGAGTCGGGACATGGAAACAAAGGTCAAAGCACTGGTTGTCGGAGGCGGCGCCGTTGGCACTTCGATTGCCTATCATCTGGCTCGTGCGGGTTGGGATGATGTGATGCTGCTGGAGCGGGATGAGTTGACGTCCGGATCTACATGGCACGCGGCCGGTCTGCTGCCCTATTTCAACATGTCCTTTGCCACGACACATATCCATGACTATTCCATCCGTTTTTACAAAACGCTTGAAGAGGAAACCGGCCTGAACGCCGGTTTTGCCGTGGTGGGCAATTTGCGCATGGCACAGACGCAGGAGCGGATGGATGAGTACATGCTTTATGCCTCGACTGCTGAGACCTGCGGGGTGCCTTACGAGTTCATGACGCCCGAGCAGATCAAGGCGAGATGGCCGCTGATCAACACGGAGGATTTGAAAGGGGCGCTCTACCACCAGACGGATGGCTACATTAACCCTGCTGACGTCACCATGGCCATGGCCAAGGGCGCCCGGCAGCGTGGCGTCATGATCGAACGCAAGTGGCAGGTAGATGCGTTCCATTGGACGGGTAAAGCGTGGGAGGTGACCGCGACCAAGATGGTCGAAAAGGGCGGCAATCTGGTGCCCTCTGACGAGCAGATCGTCATCACTGCCGAGCATGTCGTCACGGCCAGTGGCAACCACGCCCAACGCACGGCCAAGATGCTGGGGATCAAGTTGCCTGCGATCCCGGTTGAGCATCAGTTTATCGTCATGGAACAGGACCCTGCACTGGTGGAATTCCGTGAAGCAGGCCACGCGGAACACCCGGTGATCCGCGACGCGGATGCGCAATCCTATGTGCGTGAGGAGCGCGGTGGGTGGATCCTTGGGGTCTATGAAAAGGGCGCGCCTGCACGTTTTGAACACGGGGTGCCGGACAGTTTCCGCGCCGATCTGTTCCAACTGGATCTGGAGCGGATCGAGGATCAGTACATGGCGATGATCCACCGGGTTCCGTCCTGTGAAGACAGTGGCCTGAAGGACGATTTCAACGGGCCGATCTGTTACACGCCGGACGGCAATCCGCTGGTGGGGCCTGCGCCGGGTTTGCGCAATATGTGGCTGGCCGAAGGGTTTTCATTCGGCATCACGGCGGCGGGTGGTACGGGGTACTACCTTGCGCAGATGATGGTCGAGGGAGAGGCCGAGATCGACATGGCGAGCCTTGATCCCAAACGCTACGGGAGTTGGATGACGACCGAGTTTGCGGCACGCAAGAACGAAGAGTGTTACGAGCACGTCTACATCCTGCACCACCCGGATGAGGAACGCCCTGCCTGCCGCCCTTTGCGCACGTCGCCTGCCTATGATCGCCAGGCTGCCAAGGGCGCGCAGTTCGGGTTTGTGAACGGGTGGGAGCGGCCCAACTATTACGGTCCTCTGGATGCGCCCGAGAATTTCGATCACGACGCGCGGTCCTTCCGGCGCGGCGGCTGGTGGCAGTATGCACATGATGAGGCGAAGGCAATTCGCGAAGGCGTTGGCCTGATCGATGCGACGGCCTTTACCAAGCATGTGTTGCGCGGGCCCGGCGCGACGGCTTTTCTGGACTGGTTCACGTGCAACCGTTTGCCCAAGGTCGGCCGCATCAATCTGACCTATGCACTGACCGGGGCCGGGACGACGCGGACGGAGTATACCATCGTGCGGTTTGCCGAAGATGAGTATTACCTCGTGAGCGCGGGTGCCTGGCAGGCTTATGACAGTGACTACCTGAAAAAAGCCGTTGAGGACAAAATCCCGGAATTTGGCTGGATGTCGTGCCACGATGTGACGTCGCAGTGGGGCGTGTTTGCCATTGCCGGGCCGAAATCCCGGGATGTCCTTGGCGCCTTGATCAAGGATGCTGATCCGGCGACGGCCTTGTCAAACAAGCGGTTTCCGTGGCTGTCGGCCCGGCAAATCGAATTGGGCATGTGCCCGGTAAATGCCATTCGGGTTGCCTATACGGGGGAGTTGGGCTGGGAACTGCACCACCCGATCGAGATGCAGAATTACCTGTGGGATCAGTTGCTTGCTGCGGGTGAGCCGCATGGGCTGAAGCTGGTCGGGGCGCGGGCGCAGAACTGGTTGCGTCAGGAAAAATCCTATCGCGCGTTCGGAACCGAACTGGGCCGGGATGCGACGCCGCTTGAGGCGGATTTGCCACGCTTTGTGGATCTGTCCAAGGACTTTCACGGCAAGGCCGCGATGGAGGCGATTGGTGTGCGCTCCAAATGTGTGACGCTGCTGATCGACGGGCCGGACGATGCGGACCCTTGGGGGCGTGAGGCGCTTTATGATGGAGAGACTCGCGTGGGGCGTTTGACCTCCGGTGGCTATTCCGTGGTCTTTGGCAAATCCATCGGGATGGGGTACGTGCGCCCTGAATTGGCGGTACCCGGTACGACGCTGCAGGTGAAGATGTTTGATCAGCTTTGGAACGCCGAAATCGTGCAGGACAGTCCTTACGATCCCGATAACGCGGCGATCCGTGTGGACGGGTGAGGCGGTGGGGTGAAACCCCACCCTACCGAATTGTGCGCCGTTCCAGCCAGTTGGCCCATGCTTGGGCACTGCCGTTGAAGGCGTTGATGTCAACGGCCCCGGGGGTATTGGGCAGCGTCCCGGTCGCCGTGTATTGCCAGAAGCGCCAGGGCTGCCCCGGATAGGCTTCGGCAGGTGTTTTGGCGGTGGTGCGCAGCCAGAAATCGACACCCTTAAAGGCACTTAGCCCGTTTTCAGCGAAAAAGCGCGGGGTGGTGTAGATGATCGGTGTCTGGCCGTAATGTGCCTCGACGAGGTCCATCCAGCGTTGCATTTCATTGCGTACCGTTGCCCCGTCGGGGCGGCGTTGGCAGGTGGGTGAAAACGGGTTCCATTCCATATCAAGCACGGGTGGCAGACTGCCGCGCGTGCGCGGGGCGGTGCGGATGAAAAAGGCCGCCTGCACCTCCGGGGGCGTGCAGAAATAGTAGAAGTGGTAGGCCCCGCGTTTGATCCCGGCCCGGCCTGCACCCCGCCAGTGGTCGTCGAATTTGATGTCCTTGAGATCGCCGCCTTCGGTCGCCTTGAGAAAGGCAAATTCGATCCCCACGGCCTTGGCCCGTGCCCAGTCGACGGAGGTTTGGAAACGCGCAGCATCCATGCCGCGTACCGGGTAAGTGCTTGGTTGGCGGCCAGAAAATCGCACCGGATCGGTGTCGCCGATCACCATTGGTCCGTTGAATGGAGCAGGGCCGGGGGCGCAGGCAGCGAGCACAAAGAGCAGGACGGCGAGCGTGCGGAATGCCATGATCAGTCCTTGTGAAAGCGGGCGGGTGACAGGGATTGGACCGTGGCGTCGTCAATCGCGGGCGTGTGCCCGAGTGTGAGATCGGCCAGCAGTTGGCTGGCGGCGGGTGCGGTCTGGAAGCCGTAGCCACCTTGGCCCGCGCACCAGATAAACTGTGCGTTTTCAGGGTCTTGACCCAGTACCAACGTGCGGTCTGGCGCGAAGCTGCGCAGGCCCGCCCACGAGGATGTGAGGCGCGTGATCGGTTCGGTGACGTGGCCTGCGTAGCGGTCCAACCCTTCGGCCAGCACCATGTCATCTGCCCATGCATCATGGGGTTCGACCGGGTCTTCGTCCGCGGGAGAGACCAGCAACGCGCCCGCGTCGGGCTTGGCATACCAGGTTTCGCCGACGCCAAAGAAGATCGGCCAGCGCGTTACATCGTGCCCTCCGGGAGCGGGGATGCGCGCCATGGAACGGCGGTGTGGCGTGATCCCAACGGGTTTTATATCAGCCATTACAGCGACTTGATCAGCCCATGCCCCGGCTGCGTTGACCAGTGTTGTCGCGGTTAGAGTTTCGTTGCCGCACTGCACGGACCATGTTTTGTCAAAACTGATCGCACGGACCGGGTTTCCGGTCAGAACCTGCCCGCCATTTGCGCGCACGGTCCTTGCAAAGTCCTGAATCATCCGGTCGGTGTCGATGTCGAACGCGTCCGCGTGATAGGCCGCGCGGGTGACTGTTTCGTTCAGTATCGGAACATGGCTGCGCGCTTCATCGACTGAAATCTCGGGGCATTTGAGGGTTTTTGCGTCTTTTTCAAAGGCGGCGTCTTCTCCGGCGCGCCCGACCAGCAGGAAGCCGCGCGGGCTGAGATAGGGCTGATGGAACGCCGCGCTGGCCTTGTTCAGGGCGATGACGGAGGGCAGGCCGTAATTCTCTTCGAACAAGGCCGCCGAGCGACCCGAGGCGTGGTAGCCAAGTGCGTCTTCGCCCTCGATCAGCGTGACATGTCCGTGGGCGGACAACCGTGCGGCGGCAGAGACACCTGCAATGCCCCCGCCGATCACGATGATGTCGCTCATGCCTCTTCGATCCGATCGGTGGCGGGGGGTGGTGTGACGCTGAACCCGGTGATCCGGTCATAAAGGTCCGGGGTCATTTCAAAGTCCAGCGCCGCCAGCGATGGTCCGAGTTGGTCGGCCGATCGTGCCGATACGATCGGTCTGGGCCGCGCGGGATGGGCCATGGCCCAGGCCACGGCCAGCGTTGCGGGGCTGGTGCCCAGATCGCCCGCAAGGGCCGTCAGTTTTACCGCTGCATCGTGCATCCAGTCGACATTGTAGCGGGCTGCGTAACGGTGATCTTCGGTCAGTCTGCCCGTCCCGCCGCTTGCGTATTTCCCAGTGAGCAACCCGCCCCCAAGCGGGGAATAGGGCACGATTTCAAGGCCCTGATCCACGCACATGGGAAAGATTTCAACCTCGGCCTGGCGTTTGACCAGACTGTGCATCGGCTGGACCATCTCGATCATCACATCAAAGCCGAGGGCCACCCGTTGTGCCTTGACCACTTGCCATGCGGCGAAGTTGGACACCGCGATGTGCCGGATTTTGCCCGCGTGTTTGAGGGTGGCGAGCGCGTCGAAGGTTTCCTGCAAGGGCGTGTCGTCATCAAAGCGGTGCAGGTAGAGGATGTCGACCACGTCCAGTTGCAGGCGCTGTTGCGAGACATCAAATCCGTTCAGGATGTTTTCGCGGCCCGACCCGCCGTCATAGGCGGCCTTGGTGGCGATGATCAGGCTGTCGCGGTCATCCTTGATCATCTCGCCCAACAGGGTTTCCGACGCGCCGCCATTGTAGACGTAGGCAGTGTCGAAATGCGTGATCCCGGCGGCGCGCGCCGCGTCGAACATGGCGCGGCTGGCGGCAGCGTCGGCGTTGCCGCCGAATTGCATTGTACCAAAGGTGAGGGGCGAGAGCGGGGTGCCATTGAGGGAGGTAATCATAGGCCGATTGGTGCCATGACAGGGACCGGACGCGCAACGGTTAATGGGTGTTCTGTGCGAAACGTGCTCAAAGCCCGCTGACCATGGGCTTTGAGCCTGTCACACCCTATGCACCGCCACGTGCACCGGGGCGCGGTTAACGCAGTGCACGCTTCTGTGTGTTACCAAAGCGTAAATGCCGATCTGGTCTCGGTTTCTGTCTGTGCTACCATTGTTCCAGTATCATGGAGGAGCGGACGTTATGGCGGATGGGTTCGAGCAGATGGTGGATGAGGCGCTTGCCTTTTTCGCGCAACTGGAGGCCAACAACTCCAAGGACTGGTTCAATCCCCGCAAGGATCACTACAAGGATGCCATCGCCGGCCCTGCCGGGTTCTTTGCCGATCTGATGGCCGAGGACATTGCCCGCATGACCGGCAAGCCGCACAGTCCAAAGGTGTTTCGCATTTAC
>JBCBDZ010000206.1:0-5712 GCA_038529225.1 Pseudomonadota bacterium
CCGAAGAACGCCTGCGCCGTCGTCAGGAAAAAGAGACCGCGCGCAAGACCGCCACGCAAAAGCTGCGCCTGCCCGGCAAGCTGACCGACTGTTCCAACAAGTCCCGTGAAAGCACCGAGTTGTTCATTGTCGAGGGCGACAGCGCGGGCGGGTCAGCCAAGATGGCACGCGACCGCAAGACCCAGGCCCTGCTGCCTCTGCGCGGCAAGATTTTGAACGTGCTGGGGGCTGCCTCAAGCAAACTGGGCTCCAATGCCGAGATTTCGGACCTGACGCAAGCGCTGGGTGTGGGGCTAGGGGCCAAGTTCAACGTCGATGACCTGCGCTATGACAAGGTCATCATCATGACCGACGCGGACGTGGATGGCGCTCACATCGCGGCCCTCTTGATGACGTTCTTTTACACCCAGATGCGGCCCATGATCGATGCGGGCCACCTGTATCTGGCCTGCCCGCCGCTGTTCCGCCTGACCCAAGGGGCCAAGCGGGTCTACTGTCTGGACGAGGCCGAAAAGAACGCGCTGATGGAGAGCGGTCTGGGCGGCAAGGGCAAGATCGACGTCTCGCGCTTCAAGGGTCTGGGCGAGATGGATGCCAAGGACCTCAAGGACACCACGATGAACCCCGAGACCCGCAAACTGATCCGCGTGAGCATTGATGATGATGAACCGGGCGAGACGGGTGATCTGGTTGAGCGCCTGATGGGCAAGAAGCCAGAGATGCGGTTTCAGTACATTCAGGAGAACGCGCGGTTTGTGGAGGAGTTGGATGTTTGAGTGAGACGCAAACGTAAACTAAATATTGATGTTTTGGATATCTTTTGTTCTAAACACATACTATCCATAGTGAGAGCGCCATGACACACGAAGCCCAAAACGACCTGCGTGAATTCCTTGATGGGCAACGTTTTTCAACGGTTATGGCAGACCCACCTTGGCGTTTCACCAATAGAACCGGAAAAGTTGCGCCGGAACATAAACGGCTAGCCCGATATCAAACTTTGGACCTCGCTGACATCTGCGCACTTCCGGTTGCAGAACACATGGAAGATACAGCGCATTGCTATTTATGGGTGCCGAACGCTCTTCTTCCGGAAGGTTTACAGGTGCTGTCTAGTTGGGGCTTCCAATACAAATCCAATATCGTTTGGCACAAGGTTCGAAAAGATGGAGGCTCTGATGGACGGGGCGTGGGCTTTTATTTCCGCAATGTCACAGAAATCCTGCTGTTTGGTGTACGGGGTAAGAACGCACGAACGCTGCAACCTGGGCGGCGGCAGGTAAACCTTTTTGGGACCCGAAAAAGAGAGCATTCTCGTAAGCCAGACGAACAGTATGATATCATCGAATCGTGCAGTTGGGGGCCTTACCTTGAACTGTTTGGTCGCGGGAAACGGGACAACTGGACCGTTTGGGGTAATCAAGCCGAAGACGACTATAAACCGACTTGGAAAACCTACAAATACAACTCATCTGTGGCTGCAGAATAGTGGAAAACGATACCGAAGTATCGCACGGTGCAATAGCGGACTCACGCTTGGTACTTGAGCGAAACTTGCCTGAAGATGTATTGAGAAAATTCGAAGTCTTCAGCTACCGAAACGCGGCATCTATTCTCAAACATGGTTTTTCTGAACAGTATGATAAGGTGATTTCAGTACTGCGCGATTTTGAGATGACAACGCACATGATCCGGATGCCGGGAGGAAGCAAAGGTCTGGTTGCAAAGCATGTCGACAAGCTTCTGGCAGCAGAATGGCCCGAAGCTAGGATCTCGGCGGACTTACATGTCAGACTTACAGACCCGAACAAAAAAACGTTGGTGCTCTCAAGCTATGTCAGGGAGAACTTCCTTGATGGCCATCGCATCGACTTTGTAAACGGCAAAGTAGCTTTAGACTTGGAGTGGAACAGCAAGGATCAAACCTACGACCGCGACCTGTACGCCTTGTCGGCGTTCTACGACGCCGGCGCAATCGATCTTGGCATCATCCTCACGCGTGGGTCGAGTATGGATAATACCTTCTTTCGCAGTCTGGGCTGTGTCTTGGATAAGGACGGGGTGGAAGGTAGGGAACCTGTCTACAAAAAGTACGGCGCGTCTACCACTTGGATGGGAAAGCTGTTGTATCGACTCGACGCTGGGCGAAACGGTGGGTGTCCAGTTTTGGCAGTCGGCATCACGCCGCAATGTGTAATTGACTATCAAATGAAATGAAAAGGCGAGAGCTTTCGCCCTCGCCTTCTTACTCGTTACAAACCTACGGACACTCACTCATCCGCGGCCTGACCTTTTTTGACCCACAAAGGTGTACAGCAGTTTACCAGAACGAGGCATCTTCAAGGCATTTTAGAGACACACTTTTTGCTAAGCGGGATTTTGCCCAAATTCTTGCATCGCGGGCCTTCATACCGCAGGCTGCCGGCATGATCACAGCCCCCGATGCCCAACGTTTCCTGGACGAAAGCTTTGCTCCGTGGGTCCTTGCACTCTCGCCATCTGTCATACAATGCGACCATACGGGCGTGACTGTTGACATCCCCGTAACAGATGACATCGCGCGGGTTGGGGGAATTGTGGCAGGCCAGACCCTCGCCACCCTTGCCGACACCTCCATGGTGCTGGCTGCGGGCGCGAAACTGGGGCGGATGATTCCCGTGGCCACCATCACGCTCGACACCCAATTTCTGCGCCCCGGCACTGGCGATACCATACGGGCAGAGGCCGAGGTGCTCCGCGCGGGACGCGCGATGATCTTTGCGCGCTGCACTCTGACCGCCTTGCCCGTGAACAAACCGATTGCGCATGCCACCGGCACCTTCGCAATCCCGGCATAACAGACGCGGCGATCACGCAGTTGCATCTTGATCCCGTAACCGTTCTGGCCCCTATTGGGCGCATGTTCCTGCGCACGCTTTTGATCCTTGCCCTGCTCGCGGGCTGTGGACGGCCCCTCACGCCAGCCGAGATCGCCTTTTCCGCGACGATCCACGGGGATGCCCTGGACGTCAAGCGCGTGCGCCTTGTGGACGGTGCGCCAACCCGCGCCGTCACCTTCCGGCGCAAGGCCCGCCCCCGCACCACCTGCCGCGAGTTGATCCTGCCACCGCCGCGCGACGCGGATGCCATCGTCACGGCCAAACCTGCTGCGGTGGCCCTGTGGCAGCATGTGCTGTTTGACAAGGATTGGTATCTGGAGGACTACGTTCCGGACTACCCCGATGAAATCAACCTGATCGCAGCGATGCTGTTGGCCCATGAGTTGACCCATGTCTGGCAATGGCAGAACCGGGATGTGACCGGCTATTCCCCGCTGCGCGCGGCGCGGGAACATACAGTAAGCGACGATCCTTACCTTTTTGACATTGATGCGGAACGGGACTTTTCCGAATTCGGGTTCGAGCAACAGGGGACAATCGTGGAAGAGTTCGTCTGCTGCCGCGCCCTCGCCCCCCAGGCCCCGCGCACCGCGCGCCTGCACGCGCTGATCTCTGGGGCGATGCCTGTCGCCGCCCTGCCCCAGTCGCGCGTGCACGACGTGCGCCTGCCGTGGGACGGGGTCGAACTGGATGGAATCTGCGGCTGAGACATGACGGACAAGGAAAACGCACCCATGGCCCACTACGCCCTCATCATGCTGTTGGCCGGGATCGGCATTCCGATCCTCGCCGCGCTCAACGCGGCCCTTGGTGCGCGGCTCGGCAACCCGGCAGCCGCTGCCACGGTGTTGTTCACCGTGGCGCTGCTGACAGCGGCGGTGGTCTTTGCGTTCACCGGCGGGCATGGGTTGGCCAAGGTGGCCGAGGCCCCAAAGCACCTGTTTCTGGCCGGTGCGCTGATTGCCTTCTACGTGCTGTCGATCACTTTCATTGCCCCGCATTTCGGCATTGGTAATGCAGTGTTCTTTGTGCTGATTGGCCAGTTGATCAGCGCGGCGGCCATTGACCACTTTGGCCTGTTCGGGGCACAGGCCGCAGCCCTCAGTCCGGCGCGGATGGGTGGGATTGCCCTGATGGCCGCGGGGGTGTGGTTGACGCAGCAAGCGTAAGGCGCAGGTGTCCTGCGCCCTAATCCAGCGCGGCCAGCGCTTGCGCTTGGGCCCAGGCCGCAGGGTCCACGTTGACCGGGTCCGCGATCACGCGATGTTGCCCCGGCATGCGCCCGCCTTCGTCCGTGGCAATCAATGCGCTCAACTCCGTGACCCGGCCTGCAAAGTCGTCCGACGCGCTGGGATCGATCATGATGTAAAACTGGCCGAGGTCATGAGGCGGCCCATCGGGTGTCTTGAGCGGTTTGACGTCACGGCTCAGGACACCGCCGGTCATGCCTGCGGCCAGCAGTTCGGCCATCAGGCCAAAGCCCCATCCCTTGTAACCGCCCATGGACACCAGCGAGCCGGCCAGTGCGGCTTCCGGGTCCGTCGTCGGGTGCCCATCTGCGTCGAGCGCCCAGCCAAGGGGGATCGCTTCGCCCGCGGCTTTGGCCATCGTGATCTTGCCGAGGGCCACCGTGGTCGTTGACTGGTCAAACTGCATGGCCAGACCGCCGGCCCCATCCGGGACCGAGAACGCAATAGGGTTGGTGCCGATCATCCGGGTCTTGCCACCCGGCGGGGCCACGATGGGAGAGGCATTGGTCATCCCGATCCCGATCAGGCCGGCGGCCGCAATCTGTTCGGTGAAGTAACCCAACGACGTGCAGGTATGCGCATGGCCCACCGCCAGCGTGGCGACACCGAACTGGCGCGCGGCGTCCAGCGCCGGGCCAAGCCCATAGGCAAAGGCGGGCTGCGCAAAACCCATAAGCGCGTCCACGTGGATCGCGGCCGGGCGCGGGGCGGTCACAACCGGCACAACGTCCCCCTGCACGCGTCCGGTTTTCAACTGCACACAGTAGCTTTCAAGGTAGTACAGCCCGCAAATCCGGTTGCCCGTCGCCTCGGCCCGCGCCACGGCGCGCGCCACTTCGGCGGCGGCAAAGGCCCCCGCGCCATGGGCGATCAAGGCCGCCTGAACCGTGCGTTCGATATCGGCAAGGGAAACGGAAGTCATGGTGCTGGTCCTTCACGGCGGGGGCCGCGAGCGACATTCAGATCAAAGAGCGATACAGACGTCAAGCGTCACGCATGCGCGCGCGCCTCATACCAACCGACCCGCGTCCAGTCGCAAGGTGCGGTCCATTCGGGCCGCAAGCTCAAGGTTATGGGTGGCAATCAGGGCCGACAGGCCGGTGTCGCGCACAAGCCCCACAAGGGCGTCAAACACCTGATCCGACGTGGCCGGATCAAGGTTGCCCGTCGGCTCATCCGCCAAGAGCAGGCGCGGCGCATTGGCCAGCGCACGGCAAAACGCAACGCGCTGTTGTTCGCCGCCTGACAGCTCGGCAGGGCGGTGATGGGCGCGCGGGCCCACGCCGACTTTATCCAGCAGCATCAAAGCCCGTTCGGAGGCAGCACGCTTCGGCGTGCCGTTGCTCAACTGCGGCAGGACGATGTTCTCGAGGGCCGAGAACTCGGGAAGGAGGTGGTGAAACTGGTAGATAAACCCGACGTCGGCCCGCCGCGCCAGCGTGCGACGGCGATCCGATTGCCCGGTCAGGTTCTGTCCGGCCAGTTCCACCGTGCCTGTATCCGGCGTGTCCAGCAGACCGGCGATGTGCAGCAAGGTCGACTTGCCCGCACCGGAGGGCGCGACAAGGGCCACGACTTCGCCT
>JBCBDZ010000207.1:0-5574 GCA_038529225.1 Pseudomonadota bacterium
CGCCTATGAGGACTGGCAGTGGATTGCCCCGCTCGAACAGTTGATCCGGGACAATCCACTGCCAGTCCTCATAGGCGCCAAATTTCGAGCCTGTGATCAACCACCCGTCAGCATCTTCCGGCGTGTTCGGAAACTGGCCGTCGCACACGGCATAATTGACAAAGTGCAGCCCCTGATCGGCAAGAAAAGCTGGGAAAATCTCGGAATAGTCGCCGTGTTCCGCAACGAGCTGTTCGTTGACGTGGCCTGTTTGCAGAATGCCGATTTTCATGGATCACCTTGGGCTTACCTGCCGTTGATAATGCAGCCCCTAAACGGTGTCGAGGTAGATTTCGGTCTGCTCCTGCGCGCTCAACTCGCTCATGTCGCGAAACTCCTGCCGCTTGGTCATGACCATGTTGCGGATCAGCTCGGGGTCGAAAATGCGGGCGATCTGTGTGTCCGTTTCAAAGGCATCAATGGCCGCGCCCCACGTCATTGGAACACTGGGCAAGTCTTGTTCGTAGGCATTGCCGGTGATGGGCGCGGGGGGGTCAATCGCATCCTCGATCCCGTTCAAGGCCGCGCCGAGGACCGCGGCAATGGACAAGTAGGGGTTGACGTCACCTCCGGCCAAGCGGTGCTCGATCCGTCTGGCTGCCGGTGGGCCAGATGGAATGCGAATGGCCGCGGTGCGGTTCTCGTAGGCCCACGCGATTCCCGTTGGCGCATGTGCGCCGGGCACGAAGCGGGCGTAGGAATTGGCATGGGGCGCAAAGACAAGCGTCGATCCGGGCATGCCCGCAAGACAACCCTGCACCGCATGTCGCAACATTGCGCTGCCCGTGGCAGAGCCATCATCAAAGACGTTTTTCCCCGCGTCATCCAGCACCGAAAAATGCATGTGCAAGCCGTTGCCCGCATAGTCTGCATAGGGTTTCGCCATGAACGACGCGGCAAACCCGTGCCGGCGCGCCAGCCCCTTGACCAGCATCTTGAACAGCCATGCGTCATCCGCCGCCTTCAGCGCGTCCGCACCGTGCATGAGGTTGATTTCAAACTGGCCCAGCCCGGCTTCGGAAATCGAGGTGTCTGCAGGGATATCCATCGCCTCGCAGGCATCGTAAAGCTCAGTGAAGAAGGCGTCGAACTGGTCGAGTGCGCGCAGGGAAAGGATTTCACCTGCAACCCGGCGTTTGCCAGAGCGGGGCGAGGGCGGCACGCGCAAGTGTTGGCCCGCATCGTCGATCAGAAAGAACTCAAGCTCCACCGCAACAACGGGTGCCAGTCCCTTGGCTTTGAACCGTTTTTGCACGGCAGACAGGGCGTGTCGCGGGTCGCCCATGAAGGGGCGGCCATCCTCGTGATACATCCAGATCGGCAACAGGCCAGACGGGGTATCAAGCCACGGCATCGGCAGAAAACCGCGCTCGGTTGGACGCAGAACACCGTCACGGTCGCCAGACTCCAGCACCAGCGGGCTGCCCTCGATGTCTTC
The DNA here is from genome assembly GCA_038529225.1 of Pseudomonadota bacterium. Lineage (GTDB taxonomy): Bacteria > Pseudomonadota > Alphaproteobacteria > Rhodobacterales > Rhodobacteraceae > Tateyamaria. Next base: position 1,478 of record JBCBDZ010000207.1, read on the forward strand.
CCCCCAGATGTCGAGGTTGAGCACCGACATGGGAAACCGCGTGCCTTCGCTGCTTACCTTGTCGGCAAAACGCACAGGCATCCGCTTGCCCCGCGCCACACCATTAAGGTCAGAGGCCGCCACCCGGATCGTGCGAATGTGCGGGTTTTCGGTCAGCCAGTCGTGCATCGGTCATCTTCTCTGTTTTAAAAAATCCTCCCCGAAGGGCCGGTGTCACCCAGCTTAACGGATCAGATTGGGGCGCACCCGCAGTTTCTGTCGGCTGTTGGCCGGGAGGTGGCGATTGAGCCGCCCGTTGACCAGCCCGAACCCGCCGATGATGGCGAGGGTCAACAGAATGAAATACATGGCCAGAATGGGATAGGGCACAAACGGGTTGAAGGTTTTGTCCGCAAAGTAGCTCGCATAATAAAGCGCGTCGCCGCGTTGCTGCCAGGCCGGAAAGCCCGAGAAATACACAAGCGTGGTGGCGTGGAACAGGAAAATCGCCTCGTTGGTGTAGGCAGGCCACGCAAGGCGCAGCATGGTGGGAAACACCACACGGCGGAACCGGAGCCACCCGGACAGCCCGTAAGCGTCCGCAGCTTCGACTTCGCCCTTGGGGATGGATTGCAGGGCACCGTAGAAAATCTGTGCGGAATAGGCGGCGGTGTTCAGAAACAGTACGATCAGTGCGCCAAGCCATGCGGCGGTGAAGGGGTCAAAGAACGGGTGGACGCCCTTGAGACTGAGGAACAGGAAGTAGGCAAAGAAAAACTGGATGAAAAGCGGCGAGCCCCGGAACAAGAAGATGAACCACTCGGCGGGCAGGCGCAGCCACGGGTTGGGCTGTCCCTTGGCCAGCGCAATTGCAATGGCGAGGAAGAACCCGATCCCAAGGGCCATGATCCCGAAATAGACATTCCAGATCATGCCAGACCCGATCAGGGTGAATTGCTCGCACAGGGTAAAGTGACTGCGCGGCAGCAGGCGTTCGCCCAGGCCCACGGAGCGCAGCGCGTAAGACTGGATGGTTTCAAGGCACGACATCAGGCAGCCGCCTTGCGTTGTGCTTCACCGCCCGACGTGGCCTGGCCACGTGTCAGGCGCACCATCACCCGGCCAAGAATCTTTTCGGACCCCCACGTCATGAACAGGTAGAAAATCAGCAGGGCCAGAAAATACCACATGCGCCAGTCACCATGGGGATAGTCCGTGAATTGCGGGGTCTTTGTCCCGCCCAACTCGCGCGCCCAATAGACGACATCTTCGATCCCCAAGAGGAACAGCAGTGGCGTGGCCTTGATCAGCACCTGCCAAAGGTTGGACAGGCCGGGCAGGGCATAGACCCACATCTGCGGCACCAGCACGCGCCAGAATGTCTGCCGCGGTGTCATGCCATAGGCCTCTGCGGTTTCCAGTTGGGCCCGGGGAACGGCGCGCATGGCGCCAAAGATCACGTTGGCTGCAAACGCGCCAAACACGAGTGAAAAGGTGATCACCGCCAGCCCGAACGCATAGGTCTGGTGCCAGACCTGCGGCGCGGACCCAAGTGGCAGTTTGGCGTCGGGACAGACCAGAAAATCGTTTCCCTGCCGGATCGGATCGGTCCAGTCCGGGCAAAGCACCTGATGTCGCAACCATTCGAACCCCTGATCCAGCGCGATGACGAAGAACAGGAAAAACGCGATGTCCGGCACGCCACGCACGATGGCGATGTACCCTTTGCCAAACCATGACAGTGGGGCGATGGACGATCGCGCAGCCATCGCTCCGCCAAAGCCAAAGGCCAGCGCCACAGGGGCGGTCACGGCCAGAATGCCGAGCACTTTGAGAAAGCTGTAATAGAAGGAAAAATGCACACCTGTTGTCAGATAGCAGGTCAGCCACTGAATGGTGGCGAGCGTCTCCGGGTGGGTGCAATAGGAAAACATCTGGCTCAAACGAATGGGCGGGGTCGGGCCCCGCCCATCTCTTTCAGATCAATACTGCGCGGTGTCTTCACCGAACCACTTGACCAGCAGTTCGTTCAGCGTGCCGTCCGCTTTCATGTCGGTGATGGCTGCGTCGAACTTTTCCTTCAGTTCTGTGTCGCTTTCACGCAGGCCCATGCCGACGCCACCGCCCAGAGGCACGTCGGGACCGACAAACATCAACTCGCCACCGGCCGCTTCGACCAGGGGTGCGAGGTAGTCACGGTCAGCGAACACAGCGTCCGCTTCCCCATTGCGCACCGCAGCAACGGTTTCTTCGGGTGTTGCGAATTCAACCAGAGTGGCCCCGCTTTCTGCGATGTATCCGGCCTGAATGGTCGCCGTTTGAGCTGCCACGACGCCACCCTCAAGGTCCACACCTTCGGCTGCTGCCACATAGGCAGACGCGGTCGGCGGGAAGTAGTCCTGGGTAAAGTCGATGACTTCGTCACGCTCATCGGTGATGCTCATGCCGGCCATGATCGTGTCGTAGTTGGAAGACACGAGGTTGGGGATGATGCTGTCCCAGTCGTTCTTGACCCATTCGCAGGTCAATTCGGCGCGCGCGCACAATTCGTCGCCAAGTTCGCGTTCGAATCCGTCAACTTCGCCGGCATCGTTGATGAAGTTGTAGGGGGGGTAGGCGCCTTCGGTGCCCATGCGGACGACGGAATGGCCGTCTGCCATGGCGAAAGTGGCCGTCATGGCCGCCAGCGTGCTGCCAAGAAGAAGAGATTTCATGAGTGTTTACTCCCGTTTTTGGTTTTTTACGCAGCGTGGGTTGCAGAGAGAAACCCGCGCAGACGTTCGGATTTGGGTGCGCCAAAGAGATCCTTGGGCGCCCCCTGTTCTTCGACAAGGCCTTGATGCAGAAACACAACGTGGTCGGACACATCTGCAGCCAGCTTCATGTCATGGGTGACGATCAGCATGGTGCGCCCTTCACGGGCAAGGTCCTTGATCACACGCACGACTTCCTGTTCCAACTCAGGGTCAAGCGCAGAAGTCGGTTCGTCAAACAGCAGTGCCTCGGGCTCCATGCACAGCGCGCGCGCAATGGCGGCCCGTTGTTGCTGACCCCCGGAAAGCTGGGCCGGGTAGACATCGCATTTGTCGCCTATTCCAACTTTGTCCAGATAGGCGCGGGCCGATTTTTCGACCTCTGCGGGGTCGCGGCGCAGCACGGTGACCGGCGCTTCCATCACGTTTTGCAAGATGCTCATATGGGCCCACAGGTTGAATTGTTGGAACACCATGGACAGGTTCGTGCGAATGCGCAGCACCTGTTGCGGATCGGAAGGACGGCGGCTGTGGGACTGGCCCTTCCAGGTGACGGGTTCGCCCTTGAACAGCATATCGCCCTGTTGGCTGTCTTCCAGCAGATTGCAGCAGCGCAACAGTGTGGATTTGCCCGACCCCGACGACCCGATCAGCGACACGACGTCCCCACGGCTGGCCGTGATGTCGACACCCCTGAGCACTTCCAGTGACCCGTAGGCCTTGTGGAGATTGCGGATTTCGATGACAGGCGGATTGGTCAATGGGCAGGCTCTGGTTGGGCAGTCGCCGGGTAAAGGGGCGCAAATTGCAGAGCATGTCCACCCTCAAAGTGGAGGATATGCACCGTTACTGCCCAATTTGACGTCAGGTGATGGCGTTTTGATCAAGGCAATGGCGGGATGGGCAGGGCGCGATAGGTCTTTTCCGGGATGTGCGCAAACCCTTTGAGCATCAGGACATCGCGGTCCTCTTGCGACAGGTGGTCAATCGCATGGGCGACAGCGGTGGCAATGGGTCTGGGGTCGGTCGTACGGGCGGTGATGAAAGGCAGTCCGGGGGTCGGTGTGGTGCGGGTGAACGCCTCGAGCCCGGCAAAAACCTGTGGTTCCGCGTGATCCCACATAAGGTAGGTGATGGCGTCAATCGCCGCGTAATCTGCACGCCCATCCAGAACCGCGCGGGCCGAGGCCAGATGGGCACCCGTCTGCAACGTTTCGACGGGACGCAGACCGAGATCAGCCAGATAGGCCACCGGGGCCGCCCAGCCTGATTGCGACAGGGGTTCGTTGAAGGCAATGGTGCCGGTACGGGCCAGATCGCGCATGTTTCGGGGTTCGCCCCGGCGGCGCACGATGTAGCTGTAAT
>JBCBDZ010000208.1:0-5567 GCA_038529225.1 Pseudomonadota bacterium
ATCCGGGCTCCACACGCCCATGTCGGACGCGTAGGTTCCCGTGAAAATCTCGCGCGTGAAATGCGCTCCTGTTGCTGCGCCCAGGGCAATACTGGCCATCGGGTCCCACAGGACATTTACGCCAAAGGGAACGGAAATCTCGGACTTTAACTGACCAATGATGGCAGCCATCGTTGCGGTCGACGCCGTATCCACGGACAATTCATAGGGGCGGTCGTTCTCATTTCCAAACATCACCGCATCAAAGCCGGCGTCCTGCAAGGCCAGCAGGTCGGCGCGCGCGCCTGCGACCAGATCGACGTTCGGATCAAACAGGGGGGTGCCGGGCAAAGCACCCAGATGCACCATCCCGATGACAGGCTTTATCCGCCCGAACACCCGCTCAAAATTCATCGTCATTAATGTCCCCCCAACGGCAACTTTATGGTCCGCTCACTGTTCACGCAAAGGAAATGTGGGTTAGGGTTCGGCAAACGGGAGGATACTGCATGATACTGAAAACGCGGCATTACGACAGGCTTGGCAACGGTGGGCTGATATTTACTGAACTTGGCTTTGGCACGGCGCCTTTGGGCAACCTTTACAAGGCGATCTCAGATACAGAGGCACGCGCGACGCTGGATGCAGCATGGGAGGGCGGCGTGCGCTACTACGACACCGCGCCGCTTTACGGTATGGGTCTGTCCGAAACGCGGCTGAACCCGTTTCTGCGGGACAAGCCGCGCGATGAATACGTGCTGTCCAGCAAGGTAGGTCGGCTCATGCAGGCCTGTGCACCCGAACATCGCAGCGGCGTGGGCAAATGGTTCGAAGTCCCGCAGCGGCGCGAGCAGTACGACTACACCTACGACGGCGTGATGCGCTCTTTCGAGCATTCGTTCTCGCGCCTTGGGGTGGACCGGATCGACATCCTGTATGTCCACGATCTGTGCATCTTTTCGCACGGATCCAAGGAAATCTCGGACATGCGGATCGAGGAGTTCTTTGGCGGGCGGGGCTATGATGCGATGGTGTCCCTGCGCGATCAGGGCCTGATCAAGGCCATCGGGGGCGGCATCAACGAATGGGAGGTCTGCCAGACGCTGGCCGAACGTGGTGACTTCGACCTGTTCCTGCTTGCCGGGCGTTACACGCTGCTGGAACAGACTGCACTGGACAGCTTTTTGCCCCTGTGCGAGGCGCGCGGGATCGGCATCGTCACGGGCGGGCCCTACAACTCGGGCATCCTTGCCACGGGGGCGCGGCAGGGGGCCTATTACAACTATGATTTGGCCCCACAATCCGTGTTGGATCGGGTCAGCGCGATCGAGGCTGTGTGTGCGGATCACGGCGTCCGCCTTGTCGATGCGGCCTTCCAGTTCCCGCTGCTGCACCCGGCCCATGTCTCGGTCATTCCGGGCGGGCAGGGCACGTCAGAAATGGCTGGTAACCTCGCAGCGGCGCAGGCGGATATCCCACCCGCCTTGTGGACAGACCTCAAGGCCAAGGGGTTGCTGCGTGAAGACGCGCCTACATGAAAATCGACGCACATCAGCATTTCTGGCAACCCTTGCGTGGCGACTATGACTGGATGCCGCAGGACAATCCCATCCTCAACCGTGCCTATGCCCCTGCCGATCTTGCAGACACCCTGGACAGGTTCGGGATTGATGGGACCGTTCTGGTGCAGGCTGCGGCAACGGTTCAGGAAACGGAATACATGCTGGGCCTGGCGGATGCGTCCCCCATCATCAAGGGGGTCGTGGGGTGGGTGGATTTCGAGGATCCGTTACATCTGGACCACCTCAGACGCCTGGCCAAACACCCCAAGTTTCTTGGCGTGCGCCCGATGATCCAGGACATTCCCGACGTGAACTGGATGCTGCGCGAGGATGTGCAATGGGCCTACGCTGCGTTGATCGATCTCGATCTGACGTTTGACGCCTTGGGTTTTCCTGAGCATCTGCCGAATTTTCTGACCCTGATGCGGCGTTACCCCGAGATGCGGGTGGTTTATGACCATTGCATGAAGCCGCAGATACGCGACGCCCAGACTGGCAGGGATGCGTTTTCGCAATGGGCCGAAGGCATGTCCGCGCTGGCTGAGCAAACGGCGGGGGTCTGCAAGTTTTCCGGCCTCATCACGGAAACAGATGAGGGCTGGAGCATTGACGATCTGCGTCCCTTCGCCAATCACGTGCTGACTGCTTTCGGCCCTGCGCGGGTCATGTGGGGATCAGACTGGCCCGTCTGCCGGCTGAAGGGCGAGTACGACGACTGGCATGGGCTTGCGCAGCAACTGACCGAAGGGCTATCGGAACTGGAGCGCGCCGATGTCTTTGGCGGCACCGCGGCGCGCTTTTACCGCCTGGATTGAGTGGCCAGAAAGGCGTCAACCCGCGGACGATCCAGCTGCGTGCGCTGGCTCAGGCCGATCGAGACATGCAAGGCGGCCGCCGCCTGGGCAAAGGGGATGGCGTCAGTGATACTTTGCCCGGCATCCACCTCAGCCGCGAGCGCCCCGACAAACATGTCACCCGCGCCGTGGGTGGAGACGACGTCCACGGAACAGGCCTGCCACGTGCGCCCCTCAAACGCGACCCCTTCGGCCCCAAGTGTGGTCAGCAGGCGACGTGAGCCAACCTTGTCGGCATAAAACTCCGCTTCAACCCGGTTCACGATCAGCACATCGGCTGCGTCTATCAACGCATCTGGCAACGGGCGGGCAGGGGCGGCGTTCAACCAGACCTGAGCGCCTGCCGCGCGGGCCTTTTGGGCAACGATCACGTTCACCGCCTCAGGCACCTCGTTTTGCAACACGACAACGGACGTGCCACCGGGCACTTCTATCGCCTCTGCATCGATGTTGAGGTTGGCCGCAGACACGATCACCGCGCCGTAGTCGCCATTCCGGTCGACAATCGCGGCACTCATCCCGCTGGGACCGGCGTCGCGCTGCAATTGCGTCAGGTCGATCCGGGTGTCCCCAAGCGTTTCGCGGATCATGTCGCCAAACCGGTCTGACCCTGCGCGCCCCGCAAACAGCACGCTCGCCCCCATGCGGGCAGCGGCCAGCGCCTGATTTCCGCCCTTGCCGCCAAACACATAGTCAACAGCGCTGCCGGTGACTGTTTCATCTACGCCGGGAAGGTGCGGCGCGCGCAGCACCACGTCCAGATGCAGCGATCCCACCACGAATACGCTCACGGCAGCATGGCCGCCTGTACCAAACGCATCGCCTTAGGAGCGTCCTGTCGCGCGATTGCGGCCTGCAAGTCTGCGTTGTCCACCAATCCGCTGGCGACCCGGCGCAGCCGTTCGACCACGTCTATGTTGGTGCGGGCTTCCTCTACCGGATCGAGGCCCGAATGGTCAGGAAAGGTGTCAAAGTAGAGCGCACCGTCATACCCGATCCGCGCCAACTCGACCAACAACTCGACCGTCTGAACGGGATGCACCGCACCCACCATCAGACCATTGTCCCATTTGCCGTATCCGTCGTTGAGATGAACACCCAGGATACGGGAATGGCGCGCGACGAGGGCGGCGGCAAAGGCGGGCATCTCGTCGGCGTAAAGCACATGGGCAAAATCGAGGGTCACTCCGGTGTTGTCCCGCCCGATCTCCTTGATGGCAAGTAGGGTCGTGGCCGCGTCGGGCATCAGGGCAAAGGCGCGCGGTTCGTTGGGTTTGTATTCCAGCGCGATGTCCAGATCCGGATTGTGGTCAGCGACCTCGATCATCGCCGCGATCGTTTCATCCCATGCGCGGGCGTAATCCATCTGAAAGGAATAGTCGAAACCGTCCTGCCCCATCCACAGAGTCATCAAGGTGCCGCCCGTCTCGGCCAGCACATCGAGGCCCCGCTTGGTCTCGTCGATGGCTGCACGGCGCACTGACGGGTCGGGGTGGGTGAACGCGCCCAACTTGTAACCCGGGTCAGTGTAGTACCGCATCGCCATCCCGTTCAGTATCATGCCGTTGTCATCCAGCACCCGCACCAGATCGTCGGGGCGATCTTTCTCAAAATGATCCGGGTAATTCAGATCGGCTGCGTTCAATCCTGCCGTCGCCGCTCGGGCTAGCAGATCAGCAGTGGTAATCGTGTTTTTGCCGGGCCAATAGGCGGCCGCTCCGATCTTGAAAGCATTCAGGCGGGCGGCAAAGCGGGGGGGATGGGCGTTTGTCATCCGCAGACCCTAGCGGGTCTTGATGGCTGCGCGCAATCATGCGTGATTTCGTGTGCGGCGTCAGAGCACGCAGAGTTCTTCGATACGTTGGGCTGCGCGTTGCAGGTCTGCAAGCTGGTTGACGAGACCTTCGACTTCTTGCCGCTGTTCCGGGGCATGGATCGAAAGCGTGGACAAAAGCCGCCCCTCGCTGTCGCGAATGGGCACAGCCAGAGCAGTCATGCCATCCATGAATTCCTGATCGTCGGTTGCGTAATCCCGATGACGGGTCTTTGCCAACTCTTCTTTCAACTGCTCACGGTCCGTGATTGTCTTGTCGGTCCGACGCTCGAGCTCCAGCCATTTCAGAACGCGGTTCAGCTTGTCCGAGCGCAGTGAGGACAGGTACATCTTGCCGCTCGCCGTGCAATGAAACGGGACCTGCGCGCCCACGGCCAACTGAATGCGCAAGGGCCAGTGGGTTTCGACGCGATCAAGATAGACCATGCCGTAGCGGGCAGGGGCGGCAAGGTTACAGGTCTCGCCGACCTTTTCGGCAAGGGCCTTCATCACCAAAAGACGCTCGGTGCGAATGCGTTGCGACGACAGGATGTTGCCGGACATGCGCCGCATCCGCCGACCGGGCCCATAGGACCGCCCATCGACATCCCTTTGCAACAGGCCCTCATCCTCGGCCGTTGCCAACAGTCGGTGGATCGTGGGAACAGGAATGCCGACTGCGTCCGACAGCGCCCCCGGCGTTACGGGCACCCCGGCCCGGGCAACCTCTTCTATGATTGCAAGAAGGCGCAAGTTCGGTGCGATCTGCGCCTTTTCGCCATTCTGCATATCGTCGGGCATGGTCTCCACATTATCTGTTTGGCAGCAAGAACAGCGCCAAGTCTGGTGTCAGTGCAACCAATATCCAAACGCTGATAAGTGCAAACAGATACATGGTCGAGTAGCGTAGAAGTCTAAAATACGGAACGCCCGTTACACCAGATGCCACATAAAGGTTCAAACCATAAGGCGGCGTGATAAATCCGATGGAGGCACCCACCAGGAAAATCACCGAGAAGTGGATTGGATCCACGCCAACGGATTGGGCAATCGGCGCAAGAATAGGCGCCAGAATGATTGTCACTGGAAGCGATTCAAGGATCATACCAGCCACAAAGACCATGGCCATCGCCGTGAACAGAACCGGATAGTATCCGCCCATGGATGTCACGAATTGGCCAATCGCTTCCTGCGCGCCCAAAGCTGACAGGATTTGCTGCATCACGACCGACACGGCGATCAATGGGGCAAGGATGCCCGAGATCTGGGCTGAACGCACAACGATGGACGGGATTTCCTTGAGGGTGAACCCTTCGACCACAAGCTGTGACGCAAAGGTCTTTTCATCAACAGGTGTAT
>JBCBDZ010000209.1:0-5558 GCA_038529225.1 Pseudomonadota bacterium
GAACTCGGCGGCAGCCTCCTCTTCGGCGGCCAGTTCCTGGATCGATTTGCCGGACGCTTGCAGTTCGGCTTCTTCAGGCGAACGGGCCACGTTCAACTGGACAGTCGCCGTGACTTCGGGGTGCAGAACAACATCCGCGTCGTGCAGGCCCAGTTCCTTGATGGGCGTCGGGATGACGACCTGTTTGCGATCTACGGTGAACCCTTCGGATGTCGCAACTTCGGCCACGTCACGAGTGGTGACAGAGCCATAGAGGTTGCCGCCGTCAGAGGCCTGACGAATCACGATGAACTGCTGGCCGTTCAATTTGGCCCCCAGCGCTTCGGCTTCTTTCTTGGTTTCGAGGTTGTTGGCCTCAAGCTGCGCCTTCTGGGTTTCAAAATGCGCGATGTTGGCCTTGCTTGCCGTCAGCGCCTTTTTCTGCGGCAACAGGAAGTTGCGGGCGTAGCCGGATTTGACGTCGACGACGTCGCCCATCTGGCCCAGCTTGGCAACGCGTTCAAGAAGGATGACTTGCATGTGCTTTCTCCTCTTTAGACGGCGTAGGGCAGCAGGGCGAGGAAGCGGGCGCGTTTGATGGCACGGGCCAGTTCGCGTTGCTTCTTGGCCGAGACGGCGGTGATGCGGGAAGGCACGATCTTGCCACGCTCAGAGATGTAGCGTTGCAGCAGACGCGTGTCCTTGTAGTCGATCGCAGGTGCGTTGTCGCCCGAAAAGGGGCAGACTTTGCGGCGGCGGAAAAATGGTTTCGTGGCCATGGTTTAGCTCCCTTTCCGGTTAGCGGCGCTCACGGCGTTCGCCGCGGCCTTCGCGCTCGTCACGCTTTTGCATCTGAACGGACGGGCCTTCTTTGTGCTCATCCACTTTGATCGTCAGAACGCGCATGACGTCGTCATGCAAGCGCATCAGGCGCTCCATTTCCTGCACGGCAGGGGCAGGCGCGTCGGTGCGCATAAAGGCGTAGTGGCCCTTGCGGTTCTTGTTGATCTTGTAGGCCATGGTCTTGACGCCCCAGTACTCGTTATCCACGAGGGTGCCACCATTGTCCGACAGGACGGTTCCAAAATGTTCGATGAGCCCTTCGGCCTGTGTGTTGGACAGGTCCTGACGGGCGATCATCACATGCTCATACAGAGGCATGGACGTACTCCACTTGTTTCAAGGCGCATTTCAAAGAGCGATCATGTCACCCTGCGGATCGCTCACGAGAGACTGCGCGGGAAAAGCTGTGTGCAGGGACAGCGCCGTATAGGAGCCACGCAGGCTCATGGCAAGAGAGAAGTGCGCGTCCCGTTTGTGTCGGCGATGTGGCGCGCTGTCCCAGCATAACCAAATGCATGCCGCATTTTCGTCCAGTTTGGTCCGTTAACTATGGTTAACACCGAGACCGGGAGAGGACCCTATGACTGCCATCACAGATATCTCGACCACGACAGGGGTCCCTGACGCCCCCCACATGATCAGTGGCGCGCGTTTGCTGACCCGCAGCGCACAACGCCTTGGAGGCGTTGCATTGCTGCTGGCGGCCTTTGGGCTGTGGATCGCGCCCGGGGCCGGATTTGATCCTGACCTTGCCCTGTTCAAGCTGGGCGTTTCCATCGCGTTGGGCTTTGTCGGGCTGGCGGTCATGCAGGCGGGCCGTGCCCAACGGACGGTCGAGTTTGAAATCGACACGCTGCGCCGGGAAGTGCGTCTGGTGCGTGGCAGCGGGCGTGCCCGGTCTGTGGTCAGCCGGATTTCCATTGCTGATCTTGGCCCGGCTGAGGTGCATGGCACGATGGCGCGTCTTTGGACCGTGGACGGGTCTTTGGTTGCCGAAGTCGCCATGAGCGATCCTGACCTGCGCCGCAGCCTCATGGGTGCGCTGCGCGACGCAGGAAAACTCTAACACCCGAGAACGCGGTTTTATGCGCAAGGAAAGCTGTTCGCTGACGCGCATATTCTGTTGATCCATGTGCACTTGTCTGCACACCGGCAAAAATCATCTTTGACCCACAGCAAACACACCCATGTGGAGATAGATCGATGAAAACACTTCTTCTTGCCACCGCACTGTCAACCAGCGCCTCGCTTGCCTTTGCGGCGGACCGCTACACTCTGGATGCAAGCCACAGTCAGGTTCTGTTTTCCTATGACCACCTTGGTTTTTCCACCACGTTCGGCATGTTCTCGGGCTTTGAAGGCGAGATCATGTTCGATCAGGAAAACCCGTCAGCCTCATCCGTGAGCGTGTCGATGCCCACCAAAAGCATGTTTACGGGCTGGGAAAAGCGCGACGGGCATTTCATGTCTGACGATTTCTTTGGGGCCACCGACGAAGACATGATCACCTTCACCTCGACGTCCATCGAAGTCACTGGCGAGAACACGGCATTGATCACGGGCGACCTGACGATGAACGACGTTACCAAGCCCGTGGTGCTGGACGCAACACTGAACCAGGTCGGGACCCACCCACAGGCCGGTAAGGCGTGGGCCGGGTTTGATGCCACCACGACACTGCTGCGCTCGGACTTTGGCGTGGGTGCCTTTGCGCCGTTTGTAAGCGACGAAGTGGCTGTGCAGATTTCCATCGAGGCCGGCATCGCTGAATGATCCAGGTCTGGGTATCAGGTCATTTGAAAGGGCTGCGCACCTGCGCGGCCCTTTTCTCATGCGGCGTCCGACAGAAAGGACGCGCTTGCGCGCGGCGCGATTTTATTCAGAGCCGCCTTTTCAGACGGCTCTGCGGGATGCCTCCGGCGGGGATTTTCTGAAACAGAGAAGCCCTGCGTGAGGACGGGTCGAGTTACTCTTCCGGGACGCTTCGTGTTGCCATCAGTTCCACTTTGACGTCGACGGCGAATTTCAGGCTTGTCTCGTCCGCCATATTGTCCCCGATCCCGAAGTCGCGCCTGTCGAGGGTGACGTTGCCGGTCATCCACGCGCCTTCCTCGGTGACTGACAGGCCAAAGGGCAGGGTGAGCGGCATGGACTGGTCCTTGATCGTCAGCATGCCGCGCGCCTCGTACCCATCCACCACGGCGATGATGTCGGCCACGAAACTGGCCGTGGGGAAGTTTTCGGCGTTGAAAAAGTCAGGCCCCATCGCCTGAGCCGTGACAGAGCCCAGCGTAAGTGAACCGATCGAAACTGTCACCGAAACGCTGCCCGCGGGCCCGTTGTCGATGGTTTCGTCAAAGCTGATGGCGGCGGTCCAGTCTGCAAAGGTGCCTGTGACCACTGAGCCAAGTTGCGTGACGTCAATGCTGAGCGTGCCCTCTTGCACTTGCCAGTCCGACTGGACCTCTTGCAGAGCGGCGGCGGTTCCCGGAGTGCTGTAGGGGGCATAGGCCCCGAGTGCGGCGCCGACGGACAAGGCCACGCCCCAGAAGGTGAGGGCGGCGGCAATGGGCGCGGCGTGTTTGTGCGTGCCGGTGGTTTCGGGCGCGTCCGAGGCTCCGAACCACATGCGCCGCAGCGTTGCGTCCTTGTCGATGACGTGGTGCTTGAGCGCGCCTGCAATGTGAAGGAACAGCGACAGGGCGAGGACCTTGGTCAGCACCCAGTGTGTGCCTCCAAAGACCGACGCGACGGTCTCTGATTTTGGCACCAGAGGCAGGTTTTGCCCGAACGGCCACCAGATGGGGGCAAACCCTGTTGTGGCGGCGTGATGGATCCAGCCCGACAGCGGCACCACGACCAGACTGCCGTAGAGCAGCCAGTGCACGGTTTCGGCCGCAAGTGTTTCGACCTTGCGGTCCGGGTGCAGCAACCCCGGTTTGGGCTGGCTGAGTGCCCATGCGATCCGTGCGAGCGCGATGAAGAACACGGCCACGCCCACCGTTTTGTGCAGTGAGAACATCCATGCCTTGTCGGCCAGTTGCTCTGACGTGTCGTAGGGCATCTCGTTGGCGATGATCCCCAGCGGCATCAACGCGATGATCCCGAGGGCGGTCAGCCAGTGGAATGTCTTGGACACGGACCCGAAACGGTCGGCGGTGTTGGTAAGCGGCATGGGAACACTCCGTTGCTGGTTCCATGAGATAACACGTGGCCTACCAATGTTATGCACTTTGCGCGCGCGGCAACTGTAAATTGGTGCACAGGGTCCGTGCAGCGGGTGCTTGTCTGGCCCGTTTGGGCCGATTACACCGAACTGCACGAACAAAAGGCAGGAGAGGGGCATCAGATGAGCATCGCATTCGTATTTCCGGGACAGGGTGCACAGACCATAGGGATGGGGCGGGCCTTGGCGGACGCCTATCCGGCGGCGCGCGCCGTTTTCGAAGAGGTGGACGAGGCGCTGGGCGAATCCTTGAGTGCGCTGATCTGGGAGGGCGATCAGGACACGCTGACCCTGACACAGAATGCGCAGCCTGCGCTGATGGCAACGTCCATGGCGGCGATGCGCGCACTCGAGGCCGAGGGGATCAGCGTGGAGCACGCCAGTTGCGTTGCGGGGCACAGTCTGGGCGAGTATTCGGCACTGTGCGCTGCGGGCGTGTTCAGCGTGGCCGACACGGCACGTTTGTTGCGCACGCGCGGTCGGGCCATGCAGGACGCGGTCCCGGTTGGTGTGGGTGCCATGGCCGCGGTGCTCGGGTTGGACTTTCAGGCTGTGTCGGAGGTTGCCGACGAGGCAGCACAGGGCGAGGTCTGTCAGGTGGCCAATGACAATGACCCGGGACAGGTGGTTGTATCGGGCCACAAGGCAGCGGTCCAGCGGGCCTGCGAGATCGCGAAGGGCCGGGGGGCCAAACGGGCGCTTTTGTTGCCAGTTTCGGCCCCGTTTCACTGCGCCCTCATGGAACCGGCAGCAAACGTCATGAAAGATGCATTGGCGGATGTCGAGATGAACCCGCCCCGGGTGCCGGTCGTCACAAATGTGCGCGCGAGCGAAGAAAGCGACCCTTTGGTCTTGCGCGGGCTGCTGGTCAAGCAGGTCACCGGTGTTGTGCGCTGGCGCGAGAGTGTTCTGATGATGGCGGGTTGGGACGCCGGTGCAATGTGGGAGATCGGCGCGGGCAAGGCGCTGTCCGGCATGATCCGTCGGATCAACCGCGACGTCGCGACGCGCACCGTCGGCACCCCGGACGAGGTCGTCGCGGCCCGCGATGCCTGATCTGATCCGGATCGAACCGGCACGGATGGGCGGTATCGTACGCACCATCCCGATGGTGACGCGCATGCAACTGATCCCGGTCCTGTTCGAGCGGCTGGATGACGCGCTTGACCGGGCGTCGGTCTTTTTTGCCGGGCCGCAGACTGCGCTTTACAGGATCGACGGAGAAGAGATGGAGGTGCGCATCGGCGTGCCCCTCTACCAACCCATCGACGGTTTTGACATGTTTGATGCACCCGGTGGCAATGCGCTGTGCCAGCGTGTTCTGGGTCCGCTTGACGGGTTGCCGTCGGTGTATCGATCACTGACGGATGAAATTGCGGCGCGGGGTTTGACGCGCGGTGTCTGGGCGCGAGAAGTCTATCGGTTTATTGCCAAGGATGCGGCGCTGAACGTCACGGATGTCAGTATTGATGTCACGGACGCGCTGCACTGAGGCGTGCGTGCTGGCTTG
>JBCBDZ010000210.1:0-5513 GCA_038529225.1 Pseudomonadota bacterium
TCCCGTTCTGAGATGCCTTTAACACCTCCCGTCAGGTTATCATGTCCAGCAATCCACGGATAGCGAAACAGTCATTCGCGCCACACGCAGCGTCGGTCACTTTGGGCTCAAAGCCGACATTCGCTGCACTCCAGAACAAGTCAAGTGAATGATCCGCAACGAAACCCATGCGCGGCTGTTCTTAGTGGTCCGACCGCCACTTAAAGCTCGAAGCGGTCTTCGACCCCGCTCAGTGCGCCTCGGCCCAGTTCTGGCCCTGACCTGCATCCACCGTCAGTTTGACGTCCAGATGCACTACCGGATCATTGGCGCCTTCCATCACAGTGCGCGCGACGCTGATCAGATCGTCGACTGCGTTGTCTTCGACTTCGAAGAGCAGTTCGTCGTGCACTTGCAGCAGCATGGTTGCGGGCAGGTCGGCGATGGCGTCGGGCATGCGGATCATTGCGCGGCGGATCACGTCCGCGGCTGTCCCCTGGATCGGGGCGTTGATGGCGGCGCGGGCGGCGAAACCGGCCTGTGGCCCCTTGGCCCCGATGTTGGGCGTGTGGATTTTGCGCCCGAACAGGGTTTGAACATAGCCGTGTTCCTTGGCGAAGGCCTTGGTGTCGTCCATGTACGTCCGAATGCCGGGGAAGCGTTCGAAGTAGCGGTCGATGAACCCCTGCGCCTCGCTGCGCGGGATGCGCAGGTTGCGCGCGAGGCCAAAGCCCGAGATGCCGTAGATGACGCCAAAGTTGATCGCCTTGGCCTGTCGCCTGATCTCGGGCGTCATTTCGTCCAGCGGCACGTCGAACATTTCGGATGCGGTCAGCGCGTGGATGTCGATGCCGTCGTCAAAGGCCTGTTTCAATTCGGGAATTTTGGCGATGTGGGCAAGGATGCGCAGTTCGATCTGGGAGTAGTCCAGCGCGACCAGCATCTTGCCCGGTTCTGAGACAAAGGCCTCGCGGATGCGCCGCCCTTCTTCCGTGCGGATGGGGATGTTTTGGAGGTTGGGGTCGGTCGAGGCGAGCCGCCCCGTGGACGCCCCTGCGATGGAGTAGGACGTGTGAACGCGGCCGGTGTCCGGGTTGATGTGGTCCTGCAATGCGTCCGTATAGGTCGATTTCAGCTTGCTCAGTTGCCGCCAGTCGAGCACGCGACCCGGCAGTTCGTGTTCGGTGGCAAGGTCTTCGAGCACATCCGCGCCGGTGGCATAGGCCCCGGTCTTGCCCTTTTTACCGCCTTCGATCCCCATTTCGTCAAACAGGATTTCGCCAAGCTGCTTGGGCGAGCCCACGTTGAACTTGCGCCCTGCCAGTTCGTAAATCTCATCCTCGAGCCCAGCCATTTTCTGCGCGAACGCATTGGACATGCGCGACAGCGTATCGCGGTCCACCTTGATGCCGGAACGTTCCATGCCCGCCAGTACCGGCACCATGGGCCTTTCGAGGGTTTCGTAGACTTTGGTGACCTGCACGCGGTGCAGGCCGGGTTTGAACATTTGCCACAGGCGCAGGGTGATGTCCGCATCTTCTGCCGCGTACTTGACCGCGTCCTCCACCGGGACCTGATCAAAGGTTTTGGCGGATTTGCCAGTGCCCAGAAGGGGTTTGATCGGGATGGGCGTGTGCCCCAGATAGCGTTCGGACAGCGTATCCATGCCGTGATTGTGCAAGCCGCCATGCATCGCATAGCTCATCAGCATCGTGTCATCTATGGGGGCCATGTTGATGCCGATCTGGGCGAAGATCTTGGCATCGTATTTCATGTTTTGCCCAATCTTGAGGATACTGTCGTCTTCAAGCACCGGTTTGAGCATGTCGAGCGCGGTTTCGAGCGGCATCTGTCCGCCCGCCAGTTCGTCGGACCCAAAGAGGTCATCGCCCCCCTGTTTGTGCGTCAGCGGAATGTAGCAGGCGTGGCCCGGATTGACCGCCAGCGAGATGCCGACAAGGTTGGCCGTCATCTCGTTCAGGCTGGTGGTTTCGGTGTCGATGGCTACGTGACCGCGTTCGTAAATGCGGTCGATCCAGGTCTGCAGCGCGGCTGCGTCGCTGACCTGTTCATAGGTGGATTGGTCAAAGCTGGGCGCATCGGGGGCGTCGCTGGCGGCGGGCTCGCTGGGTTCCTTGATCTCGGGTGCTTCGACGCCAAGCTGGTCGGCGATGCGCTTGGTCAGAGTGCGGAATTCCATCTCGGCAAGGAACGGCATCAGTTGGTCGGGGTGAGCATCGCGGACTTCGAGATCGTCGATGGTGAAATCGAGAGGCGTGTTTTCGTCCAGAAGCACCAGTTGGCGGGAGAGCCGGATTTGATCGGCATGGTTGATCAGTGTTTCGCGCCGCTTGGGCTGCTTGATCTCGTCCGCGCGTTCCAGCAGCGCGTCCAGATCGCCGTATTCGTTGATCAGAAGCGCAGCGGTTTTGACCCCGATGCCCGGCGCGCCGGGCACGTTGTCGACGGAGTCTCCGGCCAGCGCCTGCACGTCCACGACCCGTTCGGGGAAGACGCCGAATTTCTCGAACACACCGTCGCGGTCGATGCGCCTGTTCTTCATCGCGTCGAGCATTTCCACGCCGTCGCCCACCAGCTGCATCAGGTCCTTGTCCGACGAGATGATCGTGCAACGTCCCCCGGCGGCGCGCGCCTGTACGGCCAGCGTGGCGATGATGTCGTCGGCCTCATAGCCTTCCTTTTCCTTGCAGGCGATGTTGAAGGCCTCTGTTGCCTGCCGGGTCAGAGGGATTTGGGGCCGCAGGTCTTCGGGCATGGCCTCGCGGTTGGCCTTGTAAAGGTCGTACATGTCGTTGCGAAACGTGTGGCTGCCCTTGTCAAAGATGACGGCCACATGGGTCGGGGCGTCGGGGCCCGTGTTCCCTTCGACGTACTTGAACAGCATGTTGCAAAAGCCGCTGACCGCGCCAATCGGCAACCCATCCGATTTACGGGTGAGCGGCGGCAATGCGTGGTAGGCGCGAAAGATAAAGGCTGATCCGTCGATCAGGTGCAGGTGGCATCCCTTGCCGAACTGAAGTGCCATAGTATGCTTTCCCCGGATAGGATCGGTGTGAAGGTCTTTTTACATGTTCAGAACGTTGCTGCCAGCCGCTCTTTGCCTTGTGGCAGGGCATGTGCATGCGCAGGACGAAATCGAAGTGCCCGGGCTCACCGCTCCGGGACCAGTGTTGGAGTTGCCGGCCTGCGAGAATACGCAGGATGACAACAACTGCGCCCGATTTCTGGCTTGCATCGGGCGCGAAGGGTTGTGGGTAGACGGACAGGCGCGAGGATGGAACGCAGGCACCCTTGCAGCGCAACGCTCTGACGGGGCTGTTTGCCAAGGGCGGTGGACGTATCGCGACGGGCTCGGAATAGCTGATACGCGGTTTGAATGCTCTGACGGCTCGACCGGCTGGGCGGTCTATG
This sequence comes from Pseudomonadota bacterium, assembly GCA_038529225.1. Taxonomy (GTDB): domain Bacteria; phylum Pseudomonadota; class Alphaproteobacteria; order Rhodobacterales; family Rhodobacteraceae; genus Tateyamaria. The sequence goes on from JBCBDZ010000210.1 coordinate 3,412, forward strand.
TGTCCCAGGACAGTTCAACTGGAACCGGGATCGCAGATGGGATCGACAGCCGTGGGCGCAGGATCACGGCGTGGACGGGCGCAAGTGTGATCGAGTTTCTGACGCGTGAAGGCGGCGGCGTCGCCAAATTGCCCTGCACGGATGCAACGATTCCCATCAGTTGACCTGCCCGGAAGCAATTGCGCGTGCGTCAGGGCATGGCGGCGTTCAACGGAACGGGGTCGGCGGTCAACGGGATCTCATGGCAGGCCAGATCACAGACAGAAAGGGTTCATAGCGCGGATCAGTCCGCGTCTTCGGCAAACACGTATTTGCAGTCGCAATAGGGGCACTCTACCCAGCCGATGTCTTCGGGGATTTGCAACCACACACGCGGATGGCCCAATGCGCCTTCGCCGCCATCGCAAGCGATGCGGCGGGTGGTCACCGTCTTTGTTTCGGGCGCGTCGATGGTCATGGGCGGGGTCCTGTATGTGCACTGTGTTGACAGTGTTTATGGGCCAAGGTCGGCAGGCAGACAAGTCCCCTGGCCGTCCCGGTCGACCCGTGCCTGATAGCAGTTGTTGCGGGCTGAGCGGACATGGATGTAGGCGACCTCCGGATGGGCAAAGATGGCCGCGATCCGATCCTGCAGGGCTTGAGTGGGGCTGATCTCTCCGGTGCCGTAAACGATGCGATCCTGCGTGTTGTACCCTTTGATCAGGTAGTCCGGCGAGGTCGTCAGGATTTCAGGCAGTGCAGGTCCGCCGCCGCGGGCGCAGTCGCTGGCGCACAGGAAGATGGGCCCAACCTCTGCATAAGGGTGCGTGCCCTCAAATGGTTTGTGCGCCAGGACCAGCATCTCGGCGCCTTTGGGAATGTCGCATAGACAGTGGCGGCATGGATTGCCATCTCCGTCACTGACTGTGCGTTCGGGTGGGTTGCCAAGGGCGTCCAGCCCTCCGGCGCGATAGGCGGTGGCGATGTCAGTGGGCAAAGCGGTGAACATTGGCATGATGCGTCTCCTTTTCCCGGACTTAGTCCGATCACCCGCAGAGTGACGACCCGAATGATGCGCAACCCTTGCTTTAATGATCTAGAAAGTCCCGGGGAAGGCCCGCAGATCCCCCGGAATGGTACAGGTGGTTCAAATGAGAACAAAACAAGAATATACTAAGCGCCTGCCACACCCGAATCTGCCATTCACATGTTCACAGAACTCTCTGCCACGTCCAATTTCACCTTCCTCACCGGGGCCTCCCACCCCGAGGAATACATGGCGCGCGCGGCTTTGTTGGGGATGGAGGCGCTGGCCATAGCGGACGACAATTCCGTGGCCGGGATCGTGCGGGCCCATACCCAAAGCAAGGCGATTGCGCGCAGTGTAAAGGAAAGGCAGGAGTTTGATGCGATCACCGGTCTGATCGGGCCACCAAGGCCGGATCACATTCCGGCGCCACCGCGTGCTCCGATCACACTTGTGCCCCGCCTGATTCCGGGTGCACGGTTGGTGTTCCGGGATGCACCGCCCATCACCGTGCTGCCGCAAAACCGGGCTGGATGGCGGAGCCTTTGCCGGATTATTTCGGCTGGACGTCTGCGTGCAGAAAAGGGGCAGTGCGACATCGGGCTGGATGATCTTGAAGCGTTCCCGGAGGGTTTGTGCCTGCTGCTTTGGCCACAGGAACAAACGGTGCCGGGCGGCGCGGTCGACTGGGTGCAGACAGCGCAACGCCTGACGCGCCGCTTTGCTGGAAACATCCATGTGCTGATGTGCCCACGGTATGACGGGCGCGATACCCTGCGCTTTGATAGGATCGCGGATCGTGCGCGGGATCTTGGCCTGCCCACACTCGCCTCGGCTGCGCCGCGCATGCACCATGGCGCCCGACGCAAGCTGGCAGATGTGGTCACTGCCGTGCGTCTCAAAACCCGTGTGGACGCGTTGGGCCGTGCCGCTCTTGCCAATGGCGAGGGGCGCTTGCGCAGCGAAGCCGACATGCGCCGCATCTTTGCCGGACACGAAGGCGCGGTGGCGCGCACAGGTGTTCTGGCCCAGAGCCTGACCTTCTCGCTGGATGAGTTGCGCTATGAATACCCGTCTGAGATCACCGACAATGAAA
>JBCBDZ010000211.1:0-5484 GCA_038529225.1 Pseudomonadota bacterium
GATCAACTGCCGGATGGGAGCACACCGTGTCGCAGCTATATCGGCCCCAACGCGCTGGCCCGGACTCTTGTTGCACTGGCAAATAAACGGGCGCTACCGCCTCTGTTGAATGTGGCCGCACCCCGCTGTGTTCAAATGGGCGCTTTGCTTGATGCAGCGCGTTTGGCGTGGACACCGAGGCCTGCCACTGCCGCCACGTTACCAACTGTTAACCTTGATACGACGAGGTTGGGCATGTTCACGGAATTTAAGGCCTCCGACAGTACTCCGATAGGCATCGTTGAGGATTGGCAGAACAGGCAGAGTTGAATGACATTGGCCAAGCGGGTGTTGGATGTGATCTTTGCGGTGGCATTGTTTGTCCTTCTGGCCCCGCTGATGCTGTTTGTCGCATGGCGCATTTGGCGGGCTCAGGACGGGCCCGTGTTCTATGTGGCAGAGCGGATGAAAACGCCGAAACAGAGTTTCCGGTTGTGGAAATTTCGAACCATGACCGTGGTTGCCTCGGACACCGGAGTGTCTGGTGGGCACAAGGCCGGGCGCATCACGCCACTTGGGGCAAAACTGCGCGCCAGTCGGTTGGATGAGTTGCCGCAACTCTGGAACATTCTCAAGGGTGACATCAGCTTTGTCGGGCCACGCCCGCCCTTGCGTGAATATGTTGAGCGGTTTCCGGAGCTTTACGATCGGGTCCTGATGGCGCGTCCGGGTGTGACTGGTCTGGCCACATTGCGCTTTCACAAACACGAGGCGCGCTTGCTGGCGCGGTGTCGGACGCAGCAGCAGACCGACGCTGTCTATGCCCGTATTTGTGTGCCACGCAAGGCCCGCATAGACCTGATTTACCAACGTCACCGGAGCATCGCATTTGACTTTCGGCTGGGGTTGGAAACAGCAGCTAACCTGTTCCGTCTGGCGGGCCCTCGTTGGAATCAAAGCTTGCCGGTCAGTCGACAAAGATCACAAATGACAACCGGCTTAACGCGGATTTAAGCAAGAGTACGCAATGATCATCGCGAGACTGGGCACCTCGGATCGCCCATGGAATTCCAACACTTGGCGCAGCGTTTTCCTGCAGAACGCCAGCAGTGCCGGGCAGAGAGGGCGCGATGATCGGACTGAGCAAATCCCTATTGTCTGCCGTTTTTCGCACGCTGATTGCGACAGCAAACCGTGTCCAAAAAACCCTTGTTGGGGCCCTGTTTGACACGCCGGGGTGGCGCGATGGACACAAACCTGTGGAGTTTGCCGATCGCCCCGTCTGCTCGGACAACTGGAACGGGGAAGATGCGTTTCAGTTGCTTGGTCGCAGCGGGCGTGTGCCCCGCCTGGAAGGGGTGGGATCCTATGCGGATCGCGTGGTACTTATTTCGGGTGCGGGTGGGTCCATCGGATCCGAACTCAGTCGACAAGTGCTGGCCTGTCGGCCGCGCAAGCTCATTCTCTTCGAGCTGAACGAAGCCGCGCTTTATCAGGTGCATCAGATCATTGACCGCATGGCGGCGGGGACAAACGTCGAAATTGTGCCGATCCTTGGATCGGTCGCGGATGAGCGCAAAGTTCGAAAAACACTATGCGATCATGCCGTGCAGGTCGTCTTGCATGCGGCAGCTTACAAACATGTCCCTCTGGTCGAACTCAATCCACTGGCCGGGTTGCATAACAACGTGATCGGTACGCAGACACTCGTAAACCAGTCTGTCACTGCGGGCGTTGAACGGTTCGTTCTGATTTCGTCTGACAAGGCCGTACGTCCAATCAATGTGATGGGGGCGTCCAAGCGATTTTGCGAACTGATCGTGCAGGACATCTCACGGCGATTGGCTGGGCAGCGAGGGCCGGTGTTTTCGATTGTCAGATTTGGCAACGTTCTGGGCTCATCAGGGTCGGTGTTGCCGTTGTTTCGCGATCAGGTGCGTCGCGGTGGTCCTGTGACAGTGACGCATCCGGACGTGGCGCGTTTCTTCATGACGGTCGAGGAGGCTGTTCACCTGGTGCTGCATGCAGGTTCGATGGCGCAAGGTGGCGAGGTTTTTGTCCTCGACATGGGCGAACCGGTGAAGATTGAAACGCTTGCCCGGCGGGTCATTCAAGCTGCGGGCCTGAGTGTGCGCGATGAGGAAACACGGACTGGCGACATTTCATTGAAGTTCGTCGGCCTGCGACGCGGCGAGAAGCTGCAAGAAGAACTGACATTTAACAGCGAGCGGGGGACCACCTCTCATCCAAGGATATTTGCCGCGATCGAGGATACGCTGACGGAATTTGAGGTTGCGGGGGCCTTGAGGGCGTTGCGTCACGCTCTGGCCAACGAAGATGAGGAGGGCGCGCGGGCCAACGTATGTGACTGGGTCAACGGCATGGGACAAGCGCGAGACGGCAGGGATCACATACGTGATCACGGGTCCGCATGCCGCCGTTCCGTCGCCTTGCCTCAACACGACCAGCACTCAAAGCGTGTCCGTGCGGGGTGTTCGTAATGCGCCATGCTGCATGGAGTGGCATATGGCGCAACGAGCGGAGCGTAGTCCGGACGCACAAATGGGCCGTCCTGTTGTACCTTGTTCTTTCGGGTTTTTCACCTGCGGTGGTGGCGCAGGAGCGTAGTTCACCGGTCGGCGTGCGTTCACCTGCGACGCTAAACTTTTACGGGACGCCTGGACTGATTGATATGCCGTCCGCGGTCGCACTTCCCAATGGTCAAATCGCTATTGGTGTTTCCAGTTTTGGGGGCCAGACCAGAACCAATTTCACCTTTCAGTTTTCGCCCCGCATAACGGTCACGTTCCGATATGTCGGCATTCAGGACTGGAATTCTGACGGGTTTGATACCTATCGGGACCGCAGTTTTGATTTCCGCTATTTGCTGATCAGAGAGGGGCGTGTTGCGCCCGCTGTCTCGGTCGGACTGCAGGATATCGCCGGGACCGGTATCTATGCCGGGGAATACGTGGTCGCAACCAAGACATTTGAGCGCCCGTTTCGCTTTGGCCGGGCGCTGCGTGTGACTGCGGGTCTTGGCTGGGGCCGCCTCGGCAGTGCCGGATCAATCGGGTCTCCGTTTGGTGAGGACCGGCCTCAGTTCGTACCGGGTGACACGGGTGGTGAGCTTTCCGTCGATCAGTGGTTTCGTGGACCGGTCGCGCCCTTTGGCGGTCTTGAACTGGTGGTGAATGACAGACTGAGCCTGAAGGCCGAATACTCGACTGATGCGTATACTGCGGAAACGTCGCGCGGCGTGTTTTCCAAACGGTCCCGTCTCAATTTCGGCATAGAGTATCAGGTCAGCCCGGCGTTCCGGGTCGGTGGCTATTGGCTCTACGGTTCGGAAATTGGGGTAAACCTTCAGCTTCAAATCAACCCGAAGACCCCACCGGTCCCCTACAGACTGGCCGGACCGCGTCCCATCATTGTGCGCCCCGACAGGCAGCTTAATCCGGCAGCCTATGACGTGGGATGGGCCACAGCCAAAAGCGCGCCATTGGTGATCCGTGATGCTTTGGGTCCCGAACTGGTCCGTGATGGCATCCGTCTGCACAGTGTCAGTGTCAATGCCATCCGGGCCGAAGCGCGGGTATCCAGCGATCGGTTGGACAACTCCGCGACTCTCATTGGGCGGACCGCCCGCGCGATGGCGCGGATTTTACCGCCGTCGGTCGAGACCTTTGACATCGTCGTCGTCATAAACGACATCCCGGTCTCCCGGGTCACAGTTCTCCGGAGTGACCTGGAAACGCTTGAGTTTCAACCCAATGCCAGCGCGCTGCTGTTGTCCCGCACTGAAATTTCCGATGCCACCCAGCAACTGCAAGGTCAGAGCGCGCGGGTCGACGATTTTTACCCGAATTTCAGGTGGGCTATTGGCCCTTATATCCGGCCAAGCTTCTTTGACCCTGACAGGCCTGTGCGGGCGGATTTTGGTATTTCTGCCATTGCACACTACCGATTTGCGCCGGGATGGCACGTGTTTGGCGAGGTGCGCCACCGTCTCGTTGGCAACATCGCGGATGCATCGCGGCCGTCTGACTCTGTTCTGCCGCGTGTGCGTACAGATGCGTTGCTTTACGCTCAGGCCACCGACACCTCGCTGGAACAGCTGGTGGTCTCACGGCAATGGAAACCGGGACCATCGACCTATGCCCGCATCAGTCTGGGGTATCTCGAGCAGATGTTCGGCGGCATTTCAGGCGAGGTTTTGTGGAAACCCGCCAACAGCCGCCTCGCGCTGGGGATTGAACTCAACTACGTCAAGCAGCGGGAATTTGATCAGGGTTTCGGGTTTCAGGACTACGAAGTCGCGACGGGCCACCTGTCGGCCTATTACGATTTCGGGAACGGGTATCACGCGCAGATCGATGCCGGTAGGTACCTGGCCGGCGACGTTGGCGCAACGGTGACGGTCGAGCGCCAGTTTGCCAACGGGTGGCGCGTGGGCGGTTTTTTCACGCTGACGGATGTATCGGCCGAGGACTTTGGCGAAGGCTCGTTTGACAAGGGTATTACATTCACTGTGCCTGTCAGCTGGTTTACCGGCAGTCCGACGCGACGCACGGTCAGTACGACGATCCGGCCCGTCCAGCGCGATGGCGGGGCGCGGCTGAATGTGTCCGGTCGCCTCTACGATCAGATCAGATCCGGTCACTTGGTGGATGTGGCCAATGATTGGGGGAGGGTCTGGCAATGAGCGGGATCTATCGTCTTTGTTTGCTGTCCATGGTGTACTTCCTTTGGGGATGTGCTGGAGGAAGCGACTTGCCGTACGCACAGTCCGGCACAACTCAAACCACTGCGGAACGCTTTGGCACATCGTCCCCGACTGCCGAAGTTGTGCCTGAACGGACCCCGCAATGGGTTGCCTCTTTGAAAACACCAACACTTGAGGTCACGCTCGAGCGATCGGATCGCGTCGCCGTGTTGGTGCCGTTCTCTGATCGAAGCGACACAACCCGCGGTGCGGTGCGGGTCTGGCGGTCAGCAGACGCGGCGCAGATCGTGTTGCGCGGTGGCGTGCTGATCGGGACGCGAGGACTGGGGAATGACATCAACTCTACCTTGGCGCAGACAATGATCGCTGTCGTGACCTCGCCTGCGCCTGTATCCGGGCCGCATGTTTTATACACGGTCACGAGCGAAAACGGCATCAGGCCGATCCATATGATGTGTTCATCACGATCGGTGGAAGACGAGGTGATCGACATTGTCGGACGTCAAATCGAAAGCCGCCGCGTGAAGGTGACATGCCGATCGGGCGCTGAGATCAAGGAGTATGATTTCTGGGTGGATGCACATGGATCGACAGTCTGGCAATCACGACAATGGGCCGGACCAGAACTCGGATACTTAAGAACAACTGGTTAACAACGAGAGACACAGGTATCGGCCGTTATTCCTTCAACAGCCTTGTTCTTACGTATCCGACACACACGAACACTTCATGCAGCGTGCCATCGACATTGCGCGCAAGGAAATGGTTGAAAACGGGGC
>JBCBDZ010000212.1:0-5416 GCA_038529225.1 Pseudomonadota bacterium
GGTCAGCGGAACCGCTGCCGCGCCGTCGGGCACACCGTCGATCCTTGCCGTGCCACGATAACTGACCCTGCCATTTGGAGTGGACACGCGCGCGACTGCGACCTGCCCCGTGTTTTCCATGTAGATGGCGACAGGGGTTTCATCGCCAACGGGCGTGACCAAACCGCGTTCAATGGCAAATGCGCCGACACCGGCAAGAATATTGCCGCAGTTCTGGGCGTCGGTGACAACCGGTTTGTCCACGAAGACCTGCAAAAACAGGTAGTCCACATCCACACCATCCCGGTCCGACGTGCCGACCACGGCGACTTTGGACGTGAGTGGATCGGCCCCGCCCATCCCGTCGATCTGACGTTCGTCGGGTGATCCCATCGCGCGCAGCAGGAAGGCATCGCGCGCTTTCAGGTCGCTCGGCAGATCTTCGGACAGAAAGTACCCGCCCTTTGAGGTGCCGCCGCGCATCCACATGCAGCGCACTGCGTCAGACATACTTGAGGCCCTTGTCAGCCAGTCGCGCGCGCATGTTGTAGATGTCCAGGCCCAGTTCTCCGGCTTCAAACCGCGCCCGTTTGGCCTCTTCGTTCGCCTCGCGCGCCTGGGCTTTCTCCAGCACTTCGGCGGCCTCGTTGCGCCGCACGATACAGACACCATCGTCGTCGGCCACAACAATGTCTCCGGGGTTTACCAGCGCATCCGCGCAGACGACAGGCACGTTCACCGATCCAAGTGTTTCTTTGATCGTCCCTTGGGCGTGAACGACCTTGGACCAGACGGGAAAGCCCATATCGGTCAGATCGCGCACGTCACGGACACCTGCATCAATGACCAGTCCGCGACATCCGCGCGCCATGGCAGACGTCGCGAGCAAGTCGCCAAAATAGCCCGCGTTCGACGGCGTAATCGTTCCCAGCAGCATGATGTCGCCGGGTTGGAGCTGTTCAATCGCCACATGGATCATCCAGTTGTCGCAGGGTGGGGCGAGGATTGTCACGGCAGAGCCCGCAATACGGGCACCGGGGTAAATTGGCCGCATGTAGTCAGCCAGCAGACCTTTGCGCCCCTGTGCCTCATGCACCGTGGCAACACCGCACGCCGCAAGTCCGTCTATGATTTTCTGATCGGCCCGATCGATGTTCTGGACAACAAGGCCCGTGGTTCCAGGCTGGTAAGTCATTCCAGTTCATCCACTGTGCGGGGGAACACTGTTTCAAACCCTTCGGCGTATTTGGCAGAACGTCCGCCCGCCTGTCCGCCCGAGTTGCGGCGGAAGTGGTTGGCGCGGTTTTCAGCGACGTTTTTGTAGAAGTTCCAGAGGTGCTCTTGACCTTGCATACACTGGATCGCAGCCCATTTTTTGTCCCAAACGTCCGTGATGTCGAGAAACGTGGTCGGCTTCCACTCCATCTGTTCGGTCTGATGGGGCTCAAACAGATACAGCTGCGGTGCGCCCAGAACCTTTTGACCCGGATTATGGCCCCACGCCTGCGCGATCATCCGGCATTCCAACGCAAATTGCGTCGTGTTCATGTGGTCGGTGTTGTAAGGGTCCCATTTGGAATGGGACATCATGAACTTCGGCTGAACTTCGCGAATGACGTCGACCATCCGATCTTGGGTTTCGCGGCCCAGATCAAGGGGGTAGTCGCCAACATCAAAGAACCGAATGTCGTTGACGCCAAGTGCTGCCGCGGCGCTCTCGGCTTCCTTTCTGCGCGCGGTCTTGACGGTATCCAGCGTCATCCCTTCCTGCTTCCAGAGCTTTGCGCTTTCCCCGCGTTCTCCGTAGGACAGGCAGACCACGGTGACCTCGAAACCCTTGGCCTGGTGCAGCGCGATGGCGCCACCGGCACGCCACACGAAATCGGCGGAATGGGCACTGATCACCAGCGCTGTTTTCGTTTCGGACATCGCAGGGGCCTTTTCAAATCTGGCCCATCGGCATGACGGGCGGGTTGCGGCGGACTGTAGCGAGGGTGGGGCCAAATTGCCTATTTCGAATTTGGCATTCAGGATAAGTTTATTCTATAGGTGCTGTATGCAGGGTGGCTTTCCGAATATCCGGCACATGCGCGTTTTTCTGGAAACGGCGCGCATCGGCTCGGTTTCCCAAGCGGCAGAGGTTTGCCATTTGTCACAACCCGCCGCAACGCAGGCCATTGCCCGACTCGAAGCGGATATAGGGGCGCAACTTCTGGTGCGCAGACGGCAAAGAACGGCGCTGACCACGTGCGGCAGGCTGTTTGCTCAACGCGCCACCAAAGCCCTTTCTTACCTGTCGGATGGCGCTCAGGCGGCCTTGAGAGAAAGCGGAACAAAGACACCACGCAGGCATCCGTTCGAACTGTCCGTCACGGCGTCTCAACTGCGCAACCTTGTCGCCATCGCGAACGCGGGCAGCTTTTCTGTCGCTGCCAAGGCTCTGGGCTTGTCTCAGCCAACGGTCCATCGCACGGCCCGCAGCCTCGAAGCCGTTATGGGTGTTCCCCTGTTCACTGCGCGCCCATCCGGGGTTCGCCTGACACCTGTCGCAGAAACCTTCGTACTTGGGGCCAAACTTGCGCAGGCCGAAATTCGGCAAAGCCTGGAAGAGATTGGTCGTGAACTGGGCGAGGAATGTGGCACATTTGTTCTTGGCAGCTTGCCGCTTGCCCGGACATCGATCGTGCCGAAAGCCATTCATGCGTTGGTCAGCAGTGTCGATGGGTTCCAGATCCGCGTCGTTGAGGGGCGTTATGCGGAGTTGCTGCGCTCTTTGCGCGAAGGGGATCTGGATTGCCTCATCGGCGCGCTCAGGCACCCGGCCCCGGCCGAAGACATAGATCAGGAGTTACTGTTTCGCGATGCACTGGCCATCGTGGCACACCCTGATCACCCGCTGGCTGGGCGCACTCTGGCGTCGCTGGACGAGACACTGGGCTATCCGTGGATCGCGCCACCCAAAGAAACGCCTGCAGGCCAGTACCTGTTTGAAACACTGCGCATTCACGACCGCCCGAAAACACCCGTGAGTGTTGTTTCATCATCCATGGCGATCCTGCGCGGTGTGCTTGCGGAAGGGCCGTATTTGTCCGTCGTTTCGCGCCATCAGATCAATGTGGACGAGGCCTTGGGCGCGATCACGACGCTGGATATCCCCTTGGAAGGCCATATGCGCGACATAGGACTGACCTACCGCCGGGGCTGGCAGCCAACCGAAACGCAATCAAGGTTCATTGAATTTCTGCGTATGTTTGCCACACTCGGACAGTCCGAGTGATGCCATTTTCACACTGGGTATAGCATTTTCTAATTTTTAGCCGATCATTCGAATTGGTCGAAATCCGTCGCCGAATGGTATCGGTTGGGCTCTACGTTCAGAGGGAGCGCACCTGTTGCAAGGCAGCACGCGAATGCCTGTGATGGGCGTTGACAGAGTGGGCGGGGCCTTTGTTCCGGATGCGCTTGGGGATGGTGCGCGGGCTGATATGTGTGCAAGTGCCAAATGGGCGACTGGGTCAGGCAAGACACCGAGGCGGGCGGTTCTGGACACCTCCAAGGTGTCCTGCGCAAACCGGCGTGCGCACGCCAGTGCGGGCCGTAAGGTCATGCCTTGCGCCGGCGACAGCACGGCACACAGAAATGGCCTGCACGGCGACACAGGCAAAATCCGAGGGCCGCTTTTCCTTCGATGGCACCGGTTGCGCGCCAAACACAATGAAGTGTTCAGCGGAGGTCATCAAAGGGGGTGGCGGCGAAAGGTCGGTGTTTTTGCAATGACCGAGGTGCATCTGCGGCAACACAAGTCTGCTTGCCTGTTGGGCGAACCACATGCAGAGATTACGGATGACATCACCATGGCTCTGGTCGTGAATGCCAAGTTTGCCGGTCTGGACGTTGACGATGCTGTGACCGGCAAGTTGATCCGCCTATCCACGACACAGGGGCGAAAGCGCTCAGGTTGGAGGTCTATTTGACCGTGCCTTCACCAAGCAAATCGGAGGACTGATAATGGCCCTGAAGAAGGACTACGAAGACATCCCCGGTACGTTCGTTTTTGATGCGGACCGTGGCCGCGAGGGATATCAGCTCAATCAATTCTGTATTTCACTGCGTCTGCAAGTGAACCGGGATGCGTTCAACGCCGATGAAGGGGCGTATCTGGACAAGTATGCGATGACCACCGAGCAACGGCAGGCAGTGGTAGACCGCGACTGGAACCGGCTCTTGGAGCTTGGCGGCAACATCTACTACACCTCCAAGCTGGCGGCGAATGACGGGATCAACTTTCAGGAGTTAGCGGGACTGATGACAGGCATGGGCAATGACGCCTACCGCGCCATGATGATTGCCGGCGGCCGCTCACCCGAGGGCAACCGTTACCAGCATGAGTGGGACGCGAAAGAGGGAGAGACCTGATGGCACGTATCACCGCAGGCGTGGGCTGTTCCCACGTGCCCGCAATCGGTGTGGCGATGGATCAGGGCATCACCGACCAACCCTATTGGGTGCCGGTGTTCGAAGGGTTTGAGAAATCGCGAGAATGGATGAAGGCCCAGAATGCGGATGTGATCTTTCTGGTCTACAACGATCACTGCACCGTGTTTGATGCGTCTTGCATCCCGACATTTGCGCTTGGTTGTGCGCCGGATTTCGCGCCCGCTGACGAAGGCTGGGGGCCGCGACCCGTGCCCGTGGTCAAGAACCATCAGGTCATGGCCAGCCATATCGCGCAGTCACTCATCCTTGATGAATTCGACATCACAATCATGAACGAGATGGAGGTCGATCACGGGCTGACCGTGCCGATGTCGGTCATGTTTGGTGACAAGGGACCGGACGACGAATGGCCCTGTCTTGTTATCCCGCTTTGCGTCAACGTGGTGCAGTATCCCGCGCCCACAGGCAACCGCTGCTACAATCTGGGCAAGGCGATCCGCCGCGCGGTGGAAAGCTTTGATGAAGACCTGAACGTCGTGATTTTCGGCACGGGCGGCATGAGCCACCAGTTGCAGTACAAACGCGCCGGCCTGATCAACCGCGAATGGGACCAACAGTTCCTTGACCGTTTGACCACTGACCCGGTTGCGCTGTCTCGGACCCCCCATGTCGAATACCTGCGCGAGGCCGGGTCTGAAGGCGTTGAGATGGTCATGTGGCATGTGATGCGGGGCGCGCTGGATGATGAGGTGACCGAAGTACACCGCCACTATCACGTGCCTGCCTCGAACACGGCCGTGGGTCATATCATTTTGGAAAACAACAAAGACAGGATCGCTGCAGAATGAGACTTTGCGTAGCAGGCGCCTATGGCGCTTTTGGAACAAAACACCTCGACGCGGTGTCGGCCATTGATGATGTTACCGTTACGGCCGTTATGGGCCCCGACAGGTCAAAAATCGAGGCGCTGGCCGCAGAGCGCGGCATTGGTTTTGCCGCT
>JBCBDZ010000213.1:0-5313 GCA_038529225.1 Pseudomonadota bacterium
GCCTCATCGTTGCATGTTTGGGTTGTGTCAGCCCAGTGCTTTCACGCGTGCCGACAGCCGGGACATCTTACGCGACACGGTGTTCTTGTGATAAACACCCTTTGTCACGCCGCGCATCAATTCCGGCTGAGCGGCCTTGAGTGCCGCGCCGGCGGCATCCTTGTCGCCAGAGGCGATGGCCTCTTCGACGCGGCGCAGGTAGGTGCGAATGCGCGACCGGCGCGCCTTGTTTACTGCAAAGCGTTTTTCGTTTTGACGGGCCCGCTTTTTGGCCTGACGCGAATTTGCCATGTTATCTCGTCCCTATATAGGTGCGGTAGTTTCAGAAGCCGCGTCCATATGCCCGACTCGCAGACCAGTCAAGGGCGAAGAGGGGGCCCTACCCCCGCTGACGCTCCGCCGTGGTATTTTCAGTCAGAAGAAAGCTACTTGTCCCGGAATTGCGGAGTGCGCTTTTCGAGGAACGCTTCCATGCCTTCTTTCTGGTCTTCTGTGGCAAAGAGCGAATGGAACACCCGCCGTTCGTACATCAGCCCTTCGGCCAGCGGTACTTCGAAGGATTTGTTCACCGCTTCCTTGATTGCCATGATCGAAATCATCGACTTTTCCGCAATTTTGTGGGCTGCGGCCATGGCTTCTTCCATGAGCTTCTTGGCTGGCACCACCCGGCTGACCAGCCCGGATCGTTCCGCTTCGGCTGCATCCATGAAACGGCCCGTCAGGTTCATGTCCATCGCCTTGGCTTTGCCCACCGCTTTGGTCAGACGCTGTGTGCCGCCAATCCCGGCCATGACGCCAAGGTTCACTTCGGGTTGGCCAAACTTGGCTGTTTCGGACGCGATGATGAAATCGCACATCATCGCCAGTTCGCATCCTCCGCCCAGCGCATAGCCTGATACAACTGCGATGATCGGTTTGCGCACGCGATTGATCGCGTCGATTTCGGGTCCGAACAGATCATCGGTAAAGACTTCGACATAGGATTTATCCTTCATCATCGCGATATCGGCGCCGGCAGCGAATGCCTTTTCCGACCCCGTCAGGATGATGCAGCGCACCTTGCTGTCATTTTGGGCCGCACCCATTGCGTCGGCCAACTCGGTCATCAATTGATCATTGATTGCATTCAACGCGTCTGGTCGGTTCAGGGTGACTTTCGCGATGTGGTCTTCGACTTCGACGATGATCGTCTCATAGGCCATAAGGATCTGTCCAATTGTTGCCGTTGAGAGCGGAGCATTACCACGAGGGGCGCGTGTTTCAAGCTAAGTTTGGCACGACCTACAGTAGAAAGAAGACCGCCCTGACTGAACGATCCGCTGTATTGCATTGTTGCAGTGAGGCGTGCGGCAGGGCGCCCCTTCGCGCCCGTATACGTCGAAACGGTGCTGAAAATATCCAAGTTCTCCATCGGCTTGGCGGAAATCCCGCAAGGATGATCCGCCTGCCTCGATCGCCTCGCTCAGCACGTCCCGGATGATTGGCACAAGGGCGGCAATGCGCGGTTTGGCGATCCGCCCTGCTTTGCGCGTCGGAGAGATGCCGCCACGGAACAGAGTCTCGCAGACATAGATGTTGCCCAATCCTGCGACGATTCTCTGGTCGAGCAGCACGGATTTGACCGGTGATTTCTTGCCCTTGAATGCGTCGATCAGGTGGGCCTCATGGAATGCGTTGCCCAGTGGTTCCGGGCCGAGGACGCTGAGCAGCTTGTGCTGATCGGCTGTTGCCGTGTCCATCAGGTCCATCGCCCCGAACCGGCGCGGATCATTGAAGGTGATGCGGGCCCCGTTGTTCATGTGCAGGACAACATGGTCATGCTTTTCCGCCTGCGGGTGGTCGTGCGCGAACTGACCCAGCGGATCGCCCGAAACCAGCATGCGCCCGGACATGCCCAGATGGATCAGCAGCGTTTCACCGCCGCTGAGGTCCGCAAGGATGTATTTCGAGCGCCGCCGCAGTCCCAGAACGGTTTGACCAGTCAACCGCTCCGCCATCCCGCGCGGGAACGGCCAGCGCAGATCAGGCCGGTTCACGTCCGCTTGTGCGATGACAGCCCCGGTCATGGCGGGCGCGAGGCCACGGCGGACTGTTTCAACTTCGGGCAGTTCAGGCAGAGTCAGACTCCTGCGTCAAAAGGGTCACGTTGTGTATGCCTGCCCGCACTCTATAACAAGGGCGGAATTAACGGAAAGACCTGGACCGATGACCGACGACAAGACCACGCATTTTGGGGCCGAAACCATCCCCGAGGATGACAAGGCGGGCCGGGTACAGGGTGTCTTCAACTCGGTCGCCTCCAAATACGACATCATGAATGATGTGATGAGTGTCGGTATCCACCGCCTTTGGAAAGAGGCGATGATGGATTGGCTGGCACCCCGCGCTGGGCAAAAGCTGTTGGATGTGGCGGGTGGAACAGGCGACATCTCCTTCAAGTTTCTAAAACGCGCGGGCCATGGTCATGCCACCGTTCTGGATCTGACTGAACCTATGCTGGCCGAAGGACGCAAGCGCGCGGAAGCAGACCAGATGGCGGATAGTCTTGACTGGGTTGTTGGTGACGCGATGGCGCTGCCATTCGAGGACAACAGCTTTGATGTGTACACGATCAGTTTTGGCATACGGAACGTCACCCGCCCGCAAGAGGCTTTGAACGAAGCCTACCGTGTTCTCAAACCCGGTGGGCGTTTGATGGTGCTTGAGTTTAGCCAGTTGCCCAATGAGGGCATGCAAAAGCTCTATGATCTCTACAGTTTCAATGTCATTCCGCGCATGGGACAGATGATTGCGAATGACAGAGACAGCTATCAGTATCTTGTGGAATCCATCCGCAAGTTTCCGGATCAGGAGACCTTTCTGTCCATGGTGCGCGCAGCCGGGTTTGAGCAGGTCAAGTACCGCAATCTGACCATGGGCGTGGCCTGTCTGCATTCGGGCTGGAAAATCTAGGGTGCGCGGCCCCCACAACATAATCAGGTTGATCCGCACTGGTGCGACCCTCGAACGCACCGGTGCGATGAACGTCGTGCTGGACGCCTTTGATGCCCCGCCTGCCTTGCGGTTCGTTGCCAAGGCGCTGGGCAAGCCGTTTCAATGGCTCGGCTATCACGGCGACCCGGCGATGCCACCCGCGACCCGCGCGCTCACCGCTCTTGGGCCGGCCTACATCAAATTCGGTCAGGTGCTGTCGACACGACCCGACGTGGTCGGCAATGACCTGGCCGTTCAGTTGCGCGTCTTGCAGGACAAGCTGCCCCCGTTTCCCGTCGCACAGGCCAAGGCCGAGGTGGAAAAGGAATTGGGCCAGCCGATCGATACGATCTTTTCCGATTTCAGCGAACCCGTTGCGGCCGCTTCCATTGCGCAGGTGCACAAGGCCTCACTTACCAATGGCGGCGACAGCGTTGCGGTCAAAGTGCTGCGACCCAACATTGAAAAGGCGTTCAAAAAGGACGTGGATGCGTTCTATTTCGCGGCGCGGATCGTAGAAATCTTTGCTCCGGGCGCGCGCCGGTTGCGTCCGATGGATGTGATTGAACACTTTGACGGGGTGGTGCAGGGCGAGCTAGACCTGCGTCTTGAATCCTCGGCCGCCGGCGAATTCGCTGCCAACACCAAGGATGATGCGGGTTTTGCACTGCCCAAGATGCGGTGGGAGTATTCGGCACGCCGGGTGATGACACTGGAATGGGCGGACGGGGTGAACATGGGCGACAATGCAGCCCTTGATGCCGCAGGCCACAACCGTGTCGACCTGTCCGAACGGGTGCTGAGACTGTTTCTGCTGCACGCGCTGCGCGATGGGTACTTCCACGCAGACATGCACCAGGGCAATCTCAAGGTCGCGCCGAACGGTGATATCATCGCCTATGATTTCGGGATCATGGGGCACATCGATGAATACACCCGCCGGGTATATGCCGAAATCCTGTTCGGGTTCATCCGCAAAGACTACAAACGTGTGGCCGAAGTGCATTTCGAGGCGGGGTACGTGCCTGCCGACAAGGATGTCGACGAATTCGCCCGCGCCCTGCGCGCTGTGGGCGAGCCGATCTTTGGCATGGACGCCTCAAAGATTTCGATGGGCCGGTTGCTGAGCTATCTGTTCGAAGTGACCGAACGGTTCGGTATGGAAACGCGTACAGAGCTGATCCTGTTGCAACGCACCATGGTGGTGGTCGAAGGGGTCGCACGCTCACTTAACCCCAACATCAACATCTGGCAGGTCGCTTCGCCGATTGTGACGGATTACATCCAGAAATCCATTGGACCAAAGGCGATTGTCACCGATCTCTACAAAACCGCACGGGTCCTGACCCGCTTTGGCCCCCGCCTGCCGGGGCTGGTCGAGGCCGCACTGATCGCACAATCCAACCCGCAACCGGACAAACGACGTGGTTTCTGGCGGTGGATTGCGCTCGCAGGTGCAGGTGGCCTGTTGGCAGGCGGCGGCCTGACGCTCCTGATCGAGGCGCTGACCTGATCTTCTTCTGACAAAAAATACCACGGGGTCTGGGGCAGAGCCCCAGTTCGTCCGCTCCTCAGCCCATGCGCTCAATGGCAAGCGCGATCCCCTGGCCCCCGCCAATGCACATGGTGATCAGGGCTTTCGAACCACCGATGCGGTCCAGTTCATAAAGCGCCTTGACCGTGATGATCGCCCCCGTTGCCCCAACCGGATGGCCCAGTGCGATGGCACCGCCATTCGGGTTCACGCGGGCAGGATCAAAGCCAAGGTCCTTGGACACGGCAAGCGCCTGGGCCGCAAAGGCTTCGTTTGATTCGATCACGTCAAAGTCCTCAGCCGACAGGCCCGTGCGTTCCAGCAGATTGCGCACCGCCGGGATCGGACCGATCCCCATCACTTCGGGACGCACCCCGGCATGCGCGTACCCAAGCACACGGGCGCGCGGCGTCAGCCCTGCCTTTTGCGCAGCCTCAGCCGTGGCAAGCACAA
This sequence comes from Pseudomonadota bacterium, assembly GCA_038529225.1. Taxonomy (GTDB): domain Bacteria; phylum Pseudomonadota; class Alphaproteobacteria; order Rhodobacterales; family Rhodobacteraceae; genus Tateyamaria. The sequence continues at coordinate 4,961 of JBCBDZ010000213.1, forward strand.
CCGCGCCTGCGCCATCGTTGATGCCTGAAGCATTGCCCGCAGTCACGGAACCATCCTTTTGAAAGACGGGCCGCAACCCGCCCAAAGCCTCAAGGCTTGTGGCCTTGGGATGTTCGTCAACGGCAAAGGTAACGGTGTCGCGTTTCACGCGCACCTCAACGGGGGTGATCTGACTTTCAAATCGCCCGTCGGCAATGGCGGCTGCTGCCCGTTCCTGACTTTGCATGGCAAAGCCGTCCTGATCTGCACGGGTGATCCGATGTTCGGCTGCTACGTTTTCGGCCGTGACTCCCATGTGGCCCGTTCCGAACGGGCAGTTGAGCGCGCCCAGCATCATGTCGAGCGTGCGCACA
>JBCBDZ010000214.1:0-5311 GCA_038529225.1 Pseudomonadota bacterium
GTCGGTCTTTGGGGGGTCGGCCTGGATGTTCGACCCGCGTCGTCGTCAGTACTACATGCACAACTTCCTCGTGTCGCAACCGGATTTGAACTTTCAAAATCCGGAAGTAGTTGAGGCGCTGTTGGAAACGATGGATTTCTGGTTGCAGCGCGGCGTGGACGGGTTCCGGCTGGATACGGTGAACTTCTATGTTCATGACAAACAGCTGCGCAATAATCCGGCGTCACGCTACAAGGAATTCCCCGGCAACCCTTACGGCGCGCAGCGGCATATCCATTCCAAGACACAGCCTGAGAATCTCGAGGTGCTCAAGAAACTGCGCGCTCTTCTGAACAAATACGACGACCGGATGATGATCGGCGAGGTGGGCGAGGACGGTTTGCGTCAGATCGAGGTCATGGGGGAATACACGTCCGGCGGTGACAAGCTGCACATGGCCTATTCCTTTGCCATGCTGAGCCACGATCACAGCCCCAAACACTTCCGCAGCTGCATCGAAGGTTTCATGCGGGATGCTCCGGACGGCTGGCCCTGCTGGTCGTTTTCCAACCACGATGTGCAGCGCCACGTGACCCGCTGGGCCAAGACACCCGAGATGGAAGAGGCTGTCGCACGGCAGTCGATCAACATGCTGGTGAGCTTCCCCGGCACTCTGGGCATCTATCAGGGCGAAGAGTTGGGCCAGACCGAGACCGATATCGAGTTCCACGAGCTTCAGGACCTTGGGAACATCGACTTCTGGCCTGACAACAAGGGCCGCGATGGGTGTCGGACGCCGATGGTCTGGGATGAGAGCCAGCCCAATGCCGGGTTCTCCACAGGCGAGCCGTGGTTGCCGGTCAAACCACCACAGGCGGCCCATGCCGTTGCCGGGCAGGAAGGCAAGAATGACTCGGTTCTGGGCACCTATCGCGCAGCATTGGCCTTCCGCAAGTCGCGCCCCGAACTCAGCCTTGGCGACACAACCTTTCCAAAGGTCCGCACCCCCCTGCTGGCCGTGTGCCGTACCCATGAAGGGCTCAGCCTGACAGGCGTTTTCAACCTGTCTGACCAGCCTCAGTCCGCGCGCGTGAGCGCCGGCGCCGCTCTGGTCGGCGCACCTGCCGGAACGTTGGAAAAAGGCCGTTTGAAATTGCCACCTTATGGATACGCCTATCTTGAAACCGATGCGGATCAGAGCGCCGTCGGCTAGGCACCTCCGCCGACCGAAAAGAAGCGCTGTGTCATCCCAAGCGCTTTCGGCTAGGGTGGTGTGAAACATTCAAGCAGTCCGGCCCGTTTCAGGCCGGGCGCTCAGGACCGGAAAGACCGCATTCGCATGGCCAAACTTCTGACACGCGACATGGCCCTCAGGGCCGCACCGCCTCAGGACGTGGTCGCGGCCTTGCTGGGGGGCTATCTGGCCGATCCGTTCCAGTTTCTGGGCTTGCGCATGCATCCGGACGGCTTTGCGCTCAACGTCTTTGTGCCCGGCGCGGATACCGTCACCTGCATCACGGGCAAGGCGACAAAGACACCGCTGGAACCTGTTGCAGATGCCCCGGGTCTTTTCTGCACCCTTTTGAAAAAGGACCTGCCCTACCGCCTGAACGCCACAGCGGGTGCGCACAGCTGGACGTTTGACGATCCCTACCGCTTTGGGAGGGTCATCAGCGATGATGACCTTTACTATCTTGGTGAAGGGTCGATGCACCGCCTCTGGAAGACCCTCGGTGCGCATGTCACTGACATTGACGGGGTCGCGGGCGTCCACTTTGCGGTCTGGGCTCCGAATGCCGAGCGTGTGGCTGTGGTCGGGGATTTCAACGTTTGGGATGCGCGCCGCCACGGGATGCGGCGGTTGGGGGCGTCCGGTGTTTGGGAGATTTTCGTGCCCGGCGTGATGCCCGGTGATGTGTACAAATACGCAATCCGCGCCAACGGGCAGGATTTACCTCTCAAGGCGGACCCGGTCGGCTTTGGCGCGGAACATCCGCCCAAGACCGGCTCGGTCGTGCGAGACATCTCGGGTCACGACTGGGACGATGGCGCGTGGATGGAAAACCGTGCCGCCCGCCACAACACGGATGTGCCGATCAGTATCTATGAAGTGAACCTCGCCAGCTGGAAACGGGCCGACGGAAACCGGCCGCTCTCTTACGAGGAACTGGCCAGTGATCTGGTGGATTACGTGGCGGACATGGGCTTTACCCATATCGAGATGATGCCGATCACCGAGCATCCGTTTGACGGCTCGTGGGGCTACCAGCCCATCGGAATGTACGCCCCGACCATTCGTCACGGCACGCCTCATGAGTTCCGCGCCCTGGTCACTGCGGCACACAAGAAGGGCCTCGGCGTTCTGCTTGATTGGGTGCCTGCGCATTTCCCGACCGACGAGCATGGATTGGCGCAGTTCGATGGCACGCACCTCTATGAACATGCCGACCCACGCGAAGGGTTTCATCAGGACTGGAATACGCTGATCTTCAACTTTGGGCGGCGCGAGGTGGTAAACTTCATGCGTTCCAACGCGCTGTATTGGATGGAGGAATACCATCTGGACGGCATTCGCGTGGATGCGGTCGCCTCGATGCTGTATCGCGACTATTCCCGCAAAGAGGGCGAGTGGGTGCCCAATGCCCATGGCGGGCGCGAGAACCTTGAGGCCATTGCCTTTCTGCAAGGCACCAACAGTTTCGTCTACGGCGAGGATGACAGCATCATGACTGTCGCTGAGGAAAGCACCGCCTTTCCCGGTGTCTCACGTCCCGTTTATCACGGTGGCCTAGGCTTTGGGTTCAAGTGGAACATGGGCTGGATGAACGACACGCTGCGGTACATGGAAGAGGAACCCATCAACCGCAAATACCACCATCACCTGATGACCTTCGGCATCGCCTACGCGTTTTCGGAAAACTTCGTGCTGCCAATCAGCCACGACGAAGTGGTGCACGGCAAAGGATCAATGCTGGAAAAAATGCCCGGCAATGACTGGGAGAAATTTGCCAACCTGCGGGCCTATTACGGGTTCATGTGGTCCCACCCGGGGAAAAAGCTGTTGTTCATGGGGCAGGAATTTGCCCAGCGCGACGAGTGGAACCACGACCAGTCCCTTGACTGGCACCTGCTGGATGCGCCCGCCCATGCAGGCATTCAGACATTGGTGCGCGATCTTAACGCGCTCTATCGCGCAACGCCTGCGCTTTACGTCAACGATTGCCGCCCCTCGGGCTTTGGCTGGATCGACGGCGGCGACATGGAAAATTCGATCTACGTCTACCAGCGCAACGGCGGGCCGGATGACCCGCGCGTGGTCGTTTTGCTGAACATGACACCGGTAGAACGCAGCGATCATCGCGTGGGCCTGCCGGGCCCGGGATACTGGCGCGAGGCATTGAACACGGACGGCGCCGCATATGGCGGCGGGGGGCGTGGCAACCTGGGAGGAGTGCACGCCGAGGACATCGAGTGGATGGGCCAAGCCCACTCTGCACACGTCACCCTGCCCCCGCTTTCGGCGATTATATTGATTGAAGGGGAGGACAAGACATGACGGCGAGACCCAATGACAGGCTATCCAACCGCGCGATGGCCTTTGTGCTGGCAGGCGGACGCGGCAGTCGCCTGAAGGAGTTGACCGACAACCGGGCCAAGCCTGCGGTCTATTTCGGCGGCAAGACCCGGATCGTGGACTTTGCGCTGTCCAACGCGCTGAATTCGGGCATGCGCAAGATGGCCATTGCCACGCAATACAAGGCCCACAGCCTAATCCGTCATTGCCAGCGCGGCTGGGGTTTTTTGCGGGCCGAACGCAACGAATACCTCGACATCTTGCCCGCCAGTCAGCGCATGGATGAAGAGAAATGGTATCTGGGCACCGCCGATGCGGTCGCGCAGAACATCGATATCATTGACAGCTACGATGTTGATTACATTGTCGTTCTGGCCGGGGATCACATCTACAAGATGGATTACGAGATCATGCTGCAACAGCATGTGGACACCGATGCCGACGTCACCATCGGCTGCCTGACCGTGCCCCGGATGGAGGCCACAGCCTTTGGGGTGATGCATTGCGACGCAACGGACGGTATCACCGATTTCCTTGAAAAGCCTGCCGATCCCCCGTGCATTCCCGGCGACGAAGATCACGCGCTGGCCTCGATGGGAATTTACGTCTTCAAATGGAGCTTTCTGCGCGATCTGCTGATCAAGGATATGGAAGACGAGAATTCGAGCCATGACTTTGGCAACGACATCATCCCGCAGATTGTCAAACACGGCAAAGCGCAGGCACACCGCTTCTCTGACAGCTGCGTGCAATCGGGCCTTGAGGAAGAACCATACTGGCGCGACGTGGGCACGATTGACGCCTTCTGGCGCGCCAACATCGACCTGACCGAATTCACGCCGCCACTGGACCTTTATGACAACAGCTGGCCGATCTGGACCTATGCCGAAAGCGTGCCACCTGCCAAGTTCATCCACAACGAGGAGAACCGCCGGGGCATGGCGGTATCGTCGATGGTGTCGGGTGGATGTATCATTTCCGGTTCGGAAATCAGCGAATCCCTGTTGTTCACCGGGGTGCGCAGCCATTCCTTTTCCGCGCTGCATCAGGTGGTCGCCCTACCTTATGTCGAGGTGGGCCGCGAGGCCAAGTTGAGCAAATGCGTGGTCGACCGCGGTGTGCACATCCCGGATGGGCTTGTGGTGGGTCAGGATCCGGCCGAGGACGCCAAGTGGTTTCGCGTGTCCGACAGCGGCGTCGTTCTGATCACCAAAAAGATGATCACAGCGCGCGCGGCGGCTTTGGGGTAGATCCATGCGCCGCGTCCTGTCCGTCACTTCCGAATGCGTCCCCCTGATCAAGACGGGAGGACTGGCAGACGTGGCAGGCGCGCTGCCCGGCGGCTTGGCGCAGACAGGCTGGCAGATGCGGACCCTGCTGCCCGCTTATCCTGGGTTGATCGAAAAGGCGGGCGCCAAAAAGGACCTATTTGCATTCAAAGACCTGATGGGGGGCCCTGCCCGGGTTTTATCCGGGACAGCAGGTGGGAACGATGTGCTGTTGCTGGACGCGCCCCATCTGTATGACCGTCCCGGCGGGCCCTATGGCAACCCCACAGATTTTCCCGATAATCCGGTGCGCTTTGCGGCCTTGTCCTATGCAGCCGCGCAAATTGCCCAAAACGGGCTTTCTGACGGTTGGGCGCCGGAAATCCTGCACGCGCATGACTGGCAGGCGGGCTTGGCACCCACCTATGTAAAGCTGGGTGATGGCGATGACATTGCCACGGTGATGACCGTGCACAACATTGCCTTTCAG
>JBCBDZ010000215.1:0-5190 GCA_038529225.1 Pseudomonadota bacterium
ATTCGGTCAGCAAACCGACGATCATTCCGCCAATCAGCAGCGTGGACCAGATCGGGATCGTTGTCATATCAATCGCCCAATCCGCGCCGATTTCGAAAATATCGACGAGCGCCTCAAAGGCGTTGTCATATCGGTTCTTCATCGCGATCCGCACCATTTCGTTGCAGGACTGGATGAACAGGCACCAGAATACGAGGACCACGGGGGCCGTCAGGCCGACATTGATGGCCGAAACGATACCGCGCCCGGCGCGACTGCCAAGTACCGTCCACCCCACGATGAGACCAACGACGACGTTGACGTGCACGAACCAGCCAAAGTTCGTGTCTTCTTCGAAGATCTCCAGCCCCATGACGATGAAAGATACGATGAAGGCCAGGACCGCCATGCCCCCGGCGGCCATCAGTCGGGCTGCGTCAGGCATCGTGGATTTCCTTCATATTTCTACCCGGGTCGTTTGATCGTGATCTGTGTTACGTCACAGTTGGCACTTTCAAAGGTCGCAGCACAAGACGTCAGGTAAAAATTCCACATGCGGCGGAACCGGTCGTCAAAACCCATTTCGGCAATCTGGTCCCATTTTTCATTGAACGTTTCATGCCATCGGCGCAGCGTGATGTTGTAGCTTTCGCCAAACTCGACCGAGCGTTCGATGCCCAAACCGGCCTTGGCAATCTGCGCGCGCAGCACTTTCGGGCTGGGCAGCATGCCACCGGGAAAGATGTATTTCTGGATAAAATCCACACCACGCTGATAGACGGGCCAGCGCCGGTCGTGCACGGTGATGATCTGTAGTGTGGCGTTCTTGCCCGGCTTCAGACGCTCGCGTACGGTGTCGAAATAGACAGGCCAGTATTTCTGCCCCACGGCCTCGAACATTTCGATACTTGCGATCCCGTCATACAGGCCCACTTCGTCCCGATAGTCTTGCAGCTTGAATTCGACAGAGTCCGAAAGCCCAGCCTTTTCAATGCGCTCCTGGGCATACTTGAACTGCTCCTGGCTGATCGTGAGGCCGGTCACCTTGAGCCCGCGCTCGCGGGCGGCGTATTCTGCGAACCCGCCCCAACCACATCCGATTTCAAGGATATGATCACCGGGTTGTGCGCCCATCTGATCCACCATGCTGGCATATTTGGCGATTTGCGCGGCTTCGTGGTTTTCCTGGCCTGTTTTGAACAGAGCGCTGGAATAGGTCATCGTATCGTCCAGCCATAGCCCGTAAAAGTCGTTGCCCAGATCATAGTGATAGCTGATGTTCTTGCGCGCCTGCTCGCGGTGATTGCGTTGCAGCCAGAACCGGAACTTTTCGAATTTGCGCACAAGGCCAAGGCCCGGAAACCCGTCATAGATCGCGTCGTTGTCGGCGTGCACCCAATCCATGAAGGCTTGCAAGTCCGGTGTGGACCACCATTCGTCAAGGTAGGCGTCGCAAAACCCCAGGTCCCCTTCACGGATCAGCCGGGCAAAAAGATCATCGTTGTGAATATGCACCTCGGCCACATGGCCTGGTCTATGCCCTTCGGCCCGAAACCGGCGTCCGTCCGGGAGCACAAAGTCGATACGGCCGGTGTTCATGTGCTTCAACATCGCAAAGGCGCGGGCAAAGTAGCGTGGCAGGTTCTGCTCGCCATCGGTGGTCGTCTTGATCATGCGCTCTCCCGTTCGCAATTATCGCACGCTAGCCAGACAGGGGAACACACGCAACTGCTTGCTGGCGCGTGCTGCATAAAGGCGCGTGTTTTTAGGTGATTACCTGCATCCGCTCTTGTTCTTGCCGCCCAGTTTTGCAGCATTTTGCGCAAAATGGGGAATGTGGACGCCGTCACGTCAGAACCCCCTGTTTTCGTAAGCGCCAAGCGCACGTTTGCGCCCTTCGTCGGCCGGAACAATCGGGTTGGGGTACATGTCACCGGGGTCCATGCCCCACCGGCGCGGTATTGCGTCGAAATAGCTGAGCGCGTCCTTGTGCGGCCGGCTGCGCCCTTCGGCAATCCAACGCGAAACATAGTCCCGATTGCGATCGAACTTGTCGAGTTGCGTCACCGGGTTGAACACACGGAAATAGGGTGTCGCGTCCGGCCCCGAGCCTGCGGACCATTGCCAGCCCATCGCGTTGCTGGCCGGGTCCCAGTCGATCAGGCAGTGTTCGAACCACTTTTGGCCGATTTTCCAGTGGCTCAGAAGGTGTTTGGTCAGGTAGCTGGCCACGATCATCCGACCCCTGTTGTGCATCCGGCCTGTCACGTACATTTCGCGCAAGGACGCATCGACAAACTGGATACCCGTCCGCCCGCGCGTCCATGCGGTCACTTCGGCGCTGTCGGCGTCCGTATTCCATGGAAAGGCGTCCCAGTCCTCCTTCCAGTTCTGATCCAGAATACGGGGGGTGTGATGCATCAGGTGATAAGCAAATTCCCGCCAGACCAGTTCCTTCAGAAACGTTTCTGCCCCGGCCTTGCCCTCTTGCAGCGCGCGCAGACCGGCGTGCCAGCATTGGTGCGGGCTGATCTCACCCAAGGCGAGGTTTTCAGACAGACCGGACGTGCCGTCGGTCGCCGGCAGATCGCGGCCCTGATCGTAATGCGCGACCTTGTGGGCGATGAACGCGCCCAGCCGGGACTGCGCGGCATGTTCCCCAAGGCGCACATGCGGACGCACGATGTCTGCACCGCGATGCATCTGCGCGCCAAGGTCCCAGTCCGCGATGTCTTCGCTGGCGGGCCATGCTTCGGGGGCAGGAATACGTCCTGGCGCTGGCAGGGGCGCATCAACATCGCGGTCTTTCACCGCCCGCCACATTGGGGTGTAGACCCTGTAATAGCCGCCGGTTTTGGTCTCGACCGTCCAGGGTTCGAACATCAAATGACCGCCAAAGCTGCGCGCGTCGATGCCCTGGTTTTTGAGGTCCGCCTTGATGTATGTATCGCGCGTCACCGCGTCCGGGTCATAGAGGCGCGACCAGAAAACCGATTTCGCGCCAGTCTCTTTTACCAGTGCATTCAGGACGTCTTTTGCAGGCCCGGAGCGCAGGATCAGGCGACTGCCCTGCCCGGCCAGCGTTTCGCTCAGATGCGCAACCCCCAGACCCCAGCGCCATTTGGGGGCCGCACCCAGATCGCGCACAGACGTATCGCGGATCACAACCGGGATGACTGGTGCACCCGCGGTACAGGCCGCCGTCAGCGCCGCATGATCGCTGATGCGCAAGTCGCGGCGAAACCACATGATAATGGGGGGGGTGCTCACTGCCTGTTATCCTTTTGTTAACAGGACTTACGTAGCGCAGGACGGCATGGATCAACAGGGCAGTGCAGAAAGTCGTCTCACAAGACGGTTTCAAGTGCGTTCAGCAACCGATCCACCTCTTGATCATCGGTGTAATGGGTAAAGCTGAGGCGCAAGACGCCTCTGGTGGCGTCGACCCCCATCGCCGCAAGCGCGCGACCGGCATAGAAATCGCCACCCCCTGTCATGATCCCGTGATTGGCCAGTTCAGCGGCTACCGCAACCGGATCTCGACCCAGATCCAGGGCAACTGTCGGCGCGCGCAGATGCGCATCCGTCGGGCCAAGGACGCGCAGATCGTTGCGCTCTTTCAGTGCATCCAAGACGCGGGACAGGGCCGTGATTTCGCGTGTGCGCATCAGATCGTGCACGACCTGTCCGCGGGCGCTGGCGTCATCCGTTCCGTCCGGAACGTGATGGGCGTAAAGCGCGTCGACGTAATCGGCCATCCCGGCGCAGGCCGCGACCTGTGCGTGATCCGGTCCCGCGGGCGTAAATCGTTTATAGAGGCTGCCCGCGTTGAAATAGTGCCCCTGATTGGGCAACAACTCACCAAGTGTGCGCCGGATCACCATCAATCCCTGATGCGGCCCGTAGGTCTTGTAAGCGGAAAACAGATAGATATCGGGCCCCAACGCCCCTACATCCGGAAATCCGTGCGGGGCATAAGACACGCCGTCCACACACACAAACGCGCCCGCAGCATGGGCCAAAGCCGTGATTTCGGTGACCGGGTTGATCTCTCCCACCACGTTGGAACAGTGGGGAAAACACACAAGGCGCACGGACTCGTCCAGCAGGGTTTCAAGCGCACCCACGTCAAGATGGCCCGTGGCCGGATCAACTTTCCATTCGCGCACCTCTATTCCGCGCTCGGCAAGTCGGCGCCATGGTCCGGTATTGGCCTCGTGATCCTGATTGGTGACGATGATCGCCTCTTTGGGCTGCATCATTTGCCCGAAGGCCTGCGCAAGGACGTAAGCGTTTTGCGTGGTCGAGGGGCCAAAGCTCAATTCGTCCCCGTCAACGCCGAGAATGGCGGACATGCGCCTGCGGGCCTCGTCCATTTCTTCGCCCCCAAGGCGAGAGGCGGCGTAATCGGCATAGGGCTGCACTTTGCGCTGGGTATAAAACCGCGTCAGCCGGTCGATGACCTGTGAACAGGCGTAGCTACCGCCTGCGTTTTCGAAAAAGGCCTGCCCCTGCAAGGACGGTTCGGCAAAAGCCGGAAACTGCGCGCGCACAAATTCGAGATCAAGGGACATCATAACCAGCCTTTACCTGAGACAGGCCGAGACTAGGGAAACACGCACAATCCGCAAGTTTTTGTGCGTCTGCTTGCGCGCAGGGACGCAACGTCGCCAGTGCATCGAACCGCTGGCCGCGCGCGAACATGGGACCTGCCGGGACCAGCAAGACCAAGCGGCCTCGCACAGTAGGTCCAAAATCAGGGCGCTCCCCTTGGGGGGAACGCTCATGTCACGGGTGCATTTTCTTAGCGGAAAACGCCGACAAGATACTCAGGTTCCACGGCAATGTTGGCGGTCTGAGTGAAGGTCAGGCTTGCGGCCTCGGCACGCGACACGAATGTCGGCTGCGTATAGACCTGAAAAGCGCAGGATGCAGCCGGGCCGGTGCTTGCATAGATCAGTGCCCAGGTGTTTGCCGTGCCCGCCGGGCTGGGCGTGTAGACACAACCGTTGCTGAGGGTCATGTTGGCATTGCTGTCCAGATAGTTTGGACCCGCGTTGGCAGCCGAAGCAGCGATACAAAGGCTTACTGTGATCATAAGTGAGCGCATTTTGCGTCTCCCTTTTAGTGGTTGAACTGTTGTATTGAGATCAGGCTAGCCGCGGAGTTGGGTCACATGTTGACCCAATTGCGATAACACTGGGGCAGTTT